>NZ_CP037452.1:1087500-1387500 GCF_007754425.1 Gimesia fumaroli | reverse complement strand
CGGAACAGTTTCGCCTGTTCAACTTCATCCGTCATGAAATGCTGTCCGTTCCTGCGGCTCCGGAAACGCCTTACCCCTCGGCGGCGGTAATGGCGGCGGGAACTTCAATCGTCCCCTCATACAAGGCTCGGCCAATAATCGCACCAACTAACTTCGGCTGTGCTCGACTGACTTCCGCCAGACGGGTTACGTCTTTGAGTGTCGTCACCCCACCTGAAGCGATCACGGGCAAACCGAGCTCGGCCAGTGCAATCATATCCTGAATTGTGCCTTCATCGACGCCCTGCATCATGCCGTCATTAGCGATATTCGTATAAATGACAGCCGCCAGTTCCACGCCCACATATTCTTTCGCCAGATCAATCGCCGAGGTTTCCGAGACATCGAGCCAACCTTCAGTGGCCACCTTGGAATCGCGGGCATCCAGCCCCAACGCCAGTCGATTGGGGTAGCGCTGGACCATTTCTTTGAACCACTGTGGATCTTTGAGAGCCTGCGTGCCGACAATTACGCGGTCGATGCCGACGTCGTCCAGCATGAGCTGAATAGACGCTTCATCGCGAATCCCGCCCCCCATCTGACAGGGAATGGAGACGGATTGTACAATCTTGCGAACGACTT
Source organism: Gimesia fumaroli (assembly GCF_007754425.1). Classification (NCBI taxonomy): domain Bacteria; kingdom Pseudomonadati; phylum Planctomycetota; class Planctomycetia; order Planctomycetales; family Planctomycetaceae; genus Gimesia; species Gimesia fumaroli. Next base: position 1,386,879 of record NZ_CP037452.1, on the reverse strand, counting down.
CCTGATTGACGGGCTTGCCCGCTTTCGCGCCATCCAGGTCGACCAGATGCAAACGTGAGGCGCCGCCGTCTGCCCAGCGCTGAGCCATTTCGGTGGGATCATCGCCGAATACGGTTTCCTGACCGTAATCACCTTGCCTGAGACGAACGCATTTGCCTCCCCGAATATCGATGGCGGGCAGTATTTCCATAGCTGAGCTGACTTTCTTTTTTCTATAAAACTTAGTTTAGAAGGAAGCAAAATTTTGTAGTAGCTTCAGTCCTGCGTCCTGGCTTTTTTCAGGGTGAAACTGTGAAGCGACGATATTGTCGCGGGCCACCATCGATGCAAAACGGCAGCCATAATCGGTCCAGGCAGCGACATCCGATTCATTCTCGGGTGCAACGTAGTAGCTGTGAACAAAATAGAAATAGTCGTGATCGGGAATGCCTTCCAGAATCGGGTGCGGGGCCGTGCGTTCAATCTGGTTCCAGCCCATGTGGGGAATTTTCAGATCGGGTTGATCTTCGAAACGCACGACTTTTCCCGGAATGATTCCCAGCCCCTCGTATTCGCCGTCTTCATAGCTGACATCAAACAGAAGTTGAAGCCCGAGGCAGATTCCGAGAAAAGGCTTGCCGGAACGGGCGTGCTCGAGAATCGGTTCGACCAGCGACTGATCTTTCAAGGCCTGAATGGCATCTCGGAAGGCGCCTACGCCGGGCAGGATTAATTTGCTCGCTTGAGAAATCTTATCCGGGTCCGAGCAAATAACTGCTTCGGCCCCGACTTTTTCAAAGGCTTTCTGGACGCTCCTCAAATTGCCCATTCCATAATCGACGATTGTAATCATAGTGTTATCTTATTCCAGGTCTCAATCGAATACGCACAGTGACGCCGTTAATGACACATTCGAGGTTTCAAAGTTCAGCGCGTGCCGCCGATTCTAGTGTTTGCCACCGTTTTTGTGAATGATGCCCACCCAAAGTGTCCGTTTTGGGAACTTATCGTCCTTTTTTCCACTGATGATTGTACTGTGTGCCCCGTCCGGCGCGGGTATGTGCATCGGCGCCCCGCTCCCAGCGTCCCTGATTTTCATCCACATTTTCGCCTGACTGATAGGTTAACTGATCGGCGGATGTCCATTCATCCAGCCATTCTTCCTGCCAATACAGGGGAATTCCCAGCATCCATTTCATCATCTGGGTGAACAAGAGACAGGCAGCCAGTAAGACCAGCATCAGAATGGAAAGAATTGGCAACAGTGGGCCCATATGACAGATACGTTCGGCGAGAGGCCAGATTTGAGGCCAGCCCAGCAGCACCAGTAATGCCCCCAGGCTAAGGTACGGGCCAAAGGGAATTTCGCGCGACTGTTTAAAAAAGATGGAAACAGCGACTACCGCCAGAGCACACAAAGGGGAGATCACAAACACGGTGACGGTTGCCTGCCAGCCGAGGAAACTGCCGATGACGGCCATTAAGATGACATCACCAAAGCCCATCGCTTCCTGCCGCAACGTCCATTGACCGATGATACGAACGGCCCAGACGACGCCGCCACCAACGACCAGTCCAACCAGACTGACTGCCAGGCCGTGCAGGTGCGGATACATCTCAATCCACCGAGGCACTTTCTCAACAACAAAGGATGCACGATACTGTTCCGGAAAATACAGTCCCATTAAACGGACGATCGATGGTTCCTGAAACCAGACCGGCACCAGATAGAGATAGCCAAACACAAAAGATCCGACAACGCCGAAAAACATCGCCGGCATCGTCGCCCCATCGGGAATAATTTTGAGATCGAAGTCGATAAAGGTCGCGATCATCAATGATTCGATCAACACCAGATGAAAAGCATAGCGCAGATTCAACAACGCCACCGGCGACAGCAGAGAATTCTTCATCGCAGCAGGATCGGGTGCATACGCGGAAAACAGGCCGCTGTCCTGCAACGTGGACTGACCGCTGAGCGGCACTTCCGCGCAATACAGGAGCACAAAGATCACGCCGTTTAACAGTTCCACCAGTGCTTCGCGCTGGGAACGTTTATAGGGAAAGGTCGAATCGCGGGATCGCGTGAGATAAACGCCGATAATGGGAATATGATAACGCGACCAGAGATGCCGCATGCGGCGTGCGACGCGTGCCCAGGCGGCCCCGACCTTTTCTTCACGCGGGATTTCTTCGATGCAGAGATTAATCAGACGTCCCAAAACTGTTCCCAACAGAAACAGCAGCAAGAGTATCAGATAAGGGTTGATGCCAAAGGGAGTCATAATCGGGAAAACTTTCGTCGTGCCTTAATCGGTGGAATCCAGAGACGTCATAATTTCATCGACGATTTGGGAAACAGTTTTGGAATCGGTCTCAACGGTGATTGTCGCTGCCTCCCGATAGAGTGGTTCGCGCTGGTCGAGTAGATTCTGAATTTCCTCGCGCTGGGAAGCACTCGACGTCAACGCAGGGCGGCGGCTGGCTGTGGTGGCATCACTTGAAATACGCTGTTCCAGTGCCGACACGCTGGCATTGAGCCAGATCACTGGACCAGCCTCGCGCATTTCATTGCGTGTCTCCGTATTCAGAATTGCCCCGCCGCCCGCGGCAATGATCAGCTTGTCGCGACCGAGCAGACTCTGCATGACCTCGCGTTCTATTTGGCGGAAGTGCACTTCCCCTTCTGCGGCAAAGATATCTGTGATCGATTTCCCGGCGACTCGCTCGATTTCGTCGTCGGCATCCATCCAGGTAAAACCGAGTCGTTCTGCCAGAGGCGCAGCGACGCTGCTTTTGCCACTGCCCCGGTAGCCGATTAATGTGATGACTGGCATGCGACGGTTCCCTTAGAGTTTTCCGACAGCGGAAATCCCTTTGCGCAATGTATTCCGCATGACTTCCAGGGGAGGTTCTTTTCCGGTAAACAGTTTATATTGAGCGGCGGCCTGGCGGACGAACATTTCAATTCCGGAAACCGTTTTGCAGCCTCGCTCCCGCGCCTGTTTCAGGAGTAGAGTATTTTCGGGATTATAAACGGTATCGAAGACCAGCATCTCTTCCTGCAGAAAATTCTGCGCAAACGGTGTCTCATTCACTTTGGGATGCATACCGACCGCAGTTCCATTAACCAGAATGTCATATCGACCACTGCCCCGGTTTTCCCATGTACTAAAATTACAGCCCAGATCCTTGGCCAGCTTCTCGCCCCGTTCGCGGCTGCGATTGGAAATCGTCAACGCACCGCCGGCAGCAACAATGCCGGCGCCGATCGCCCGCGAAACACCACCAGCTCCGAGCAGCAAGACCTGCTTGCCATCAATCGGATCAGTGGTTGCGTTCCCCTCGGGATCGAGTCCCAGGCGAATACTGTTGAGGGCCGCATCGTAGTCGGTATTACGAGCCTGCCAGACATTGTCCCTATCACGAAACAGCGTATTGGCCACGCCCATACTTTTTGAAGCTTCGTCTGCTTTTCCCGCCAGCTTGAGGGCTCCCGCTTTATGCGGAATCGTGACACTATACCCCTGCACGTTGAGCCATTCGAATTCTTTCAATGTTTCCGGCAGACGATCTTTGGGAACGCGAAACGGCAGATAAACGGCGTCTAACTTATCATGACGAAACGCTAGATTATGAATCAGCGGACTCAGACTATGGGCAATCGGATCGCCAATCACGCCATACACGGGCGTCTCGGGACCAATTTTGTCGTAGCGATAAATGCGTGTCATCTCGGAAAAGGAGAGTTGTCCCGGTGCCAGTTCCCGTTCGCGACTGAACGTGGCATAAGTGAAGGGAGAACCATATTTGCCACAGAGAATCCGGCTGATTACGCCATATTCTCCCATGCAGAAACCGATGGTTGGTACCTTGGCGTTCGCCACCAGTTTCAGCATGCGTACCGAATCGTCGGGAGAGTTGGCCATCGTGACCAGCTTGACGATATCGGGATCTTTCTCGCAAAGTGAAGCGTAGATTTCTTCGAGGTCATCCGGCGTTTCATCAAAGTTATGATGACTGATGATGCGTTTGGTTTTGCCATAGCGGGGAATTTTGTCGGCGATGTCATCTTCAATGTCGACATACTCAACTTCCGAAACGATGGCCGTCCTGAGCAGCGCCTGTCGCTGTTCTTCAGACCGATTCCAGCGGCCTTTGTCTTCCGGTCTGCGGCAGGTGATCACGACGGGCGTCGGCCTGTCCTTAATCAGACGATTCACATCGGGAGCACGGGCGATCCAGTCCAGACGCATCTCCACCAATTCCGCCCCTTTTTCTGCCAGGGAGCGGTGTTCCATCATCACCATTTTGTGCCGGGTTCGACCGATGCTGACACAAATCATTGAATTACTTCAGCTTTCTATTTTGATCGGAACGATCTGTGAATGCGGTTTTCGCTTTGCTTTCCCCACAGATCGATGAAATAACGACTTAGCAGGTTCACAGTGTAACCAATATCGTACCCCGACTCAAACAAGTGTCTACGTGTCTCAATGGGTAATCTGAGACGATTCCCATTGTAGGGATTATACCAGATTGCCGTTGACTTAATATAACGACCGCTATATAACGATCGTTATATTAACAATTCCGCTTTCTTAAATATCGGGAGACAAATAGATGAGTGAGACCACCGAGCGTGCACAACACGGCACAGGATTTGACTGTTTTGAGGCGGGTCCCATGGAAAACTGGGGCCAGTTTCAGCTCTCTCCGCCGGAATCGCCAATACCGGTGCGGGGGAAATATTTTCTCAAGAAATACCTGAATTCCGAAGGGTTAGAGATGTCAATCAACGTCCTGCCGCCAGGGGCCGCGATGCCGTTCGTACATCGTCATCAGGAAAATGATGAGATTTATTTTATCCTCAAAGGGAAGGGACAATTTCAAGCAGGCGCGGAAGTGCTGAATGTTTCGGAGGGATTCTTTATCCGCCTTTCGCCGGAAGTGCCGCGCGTCTGGCGAAACCATTCGGAGGAACCGTTATACTATCTGGTGATCCAATACCATTCAGAGAGCCGCATCACGGGCGGAATCTCGGATGGAAAAAGACTGAAGCACCCAATTGCCTGGAAAGAAAGTCCTGAAGATGAATCAACCCACGGACCGGAAACAACGTTCACGGAATAAAATTCTGGACGCCGCCCTGCGAATGTTTAAGCGGCAAGGTTACGTGGGAAGCGGCGTTGACGGCATCATGGAAGAAGCCGGCATGACTTCGGGCGCGTTCTACGGTCACTTTGATTCGAAGTCGGATGTTCTGGGAAGTAGCCTCGTGCATTCCTTCATTGAAGACCAGGCGGCGATGAACGGCGCGCTGGAGAAGGCAGAGACCCCCGAAGATCTGGCGAACATCATGCTGCGTTACCTTTCCAGTAAACATTGTGAGAATGTGGAAGAAGGCTGCTCGATTCCCCCCCTGCTCTCCGACCTGGGCCGGGCCGATGAGGAAACCAAAACACAGTTCGAAGAGGTGATCAACTGGTTGACCGAGCAGTTCCTCGAACGTTCGGGCAACCAATTTACCCGGCAGGAAGTGCTTGCTACGCTGGCACTCTGTTTCGGCGGACTGTCACTGGCCCGCGCGGTCAAGTCTCCTGCTCTATCGCGTCAGATTCTGTCAGCCTGTCGTAAAAATTTACCATTGAAGAAGGAAGAATGAGATTTACTTTATGAGAGTTGAAGCAACAACAGACCCGGTTCACCAGAGATTCATTTTGCAGCACAAATCACTTTCAGACGCACCTTTTGTACAGAAGCCAAACCCCTTGCCTCCTGTTTCCCAAACGAAATGCCATATCACTGGTACTATTCATAATCCTAGACTGATATAATTGAGGGGTTCTTAGAGTCTTCTTTTTCCATAGCGCATGCAGAAAGGCTCCAGTATGCTTGCCTTCAGTTCCCTTTTGTTGATGGTGTCGGCGGGTGCCTTACCCGAGGATCAGGTTACCACGACGCAGGTTCGCGAAACGGTTCAGCGCAGTATTCCTTATATCGAGGAAAAAGGGCTGTGGTGGATTGAGAAAAAGAAATGCGTTTCCTGCCACCGTGGGGGAAATATGGTCTGGAGCCTGCATGCCGCAAAACAACACGGCTTTGAAGTCAGCGATCAGCTGCAAGAATGGACCGATTGGTCAACCGACAAATCGCTCTCAAAAAATGACAAAGGCAAAACGGTCGGGCTGGGAAACAAGGAAGGGGTGGTTCAGATTCTCTTAAGCTCAGGTCATTCCAGCATCGCCCCGGATCAAAAGGAGACTCGCCAAAAACTGGCCGCACTGCTTCTGGACGGCCAACAGCCGGACGGTTCCTGGAAAGCGGGTGGGCAGCTCCCGTTTCAAAAGCGGCCTGCCGCGGAAACAAACACGGTCTCTACCATGTGGCTGGCACTAACGCTGATCAGAGAAGGGAATGAAAAGAGCGCCCCCGTTGTTGAAAAAGCGATGCAGTTTATCAATGCCAGTCCGCCCGGAAAGAGTACTGAATGGTATGCGGTGCGATTACTGCTCGCAGTTCAGGCGAAGGATTCTGAAGTCCGCGATCAAATGCTGAAGCAACTTCACAGTCTGCAAAAACCGGATGGCGGCTGGGGCTGGATGGTAGCTGACGAAAGCGACGCACTGGGAACAGGTATGGCATTGTATGCATTACTTGAAGCAGGCGTGAATCGAGAAGACGCTTCGATCAAACAGGCACAACAGTTTCTCGTCAGTACACAACGCAAAGATGGTTCGTGGCCTGTAAAGGGAACCAAAGAAAAGAAAAAAGCGAGCGTTCAGGAAACCGCCATCTATTGGGGCACCTGCTGGGCCGTCATCAGTCTGGTCGAGAGCCTGCCGCAATAGAAAAGATAGGGGTAGGAAGGACCGGTTGCTTCCGGTCCCCCCTCCCTCCGAACCGGACGTGCGGTTCTCCCGCATCCGGCTCTCCGGTTGGTAGTTTTACCTCTGCGAGGATTGACTGGCCAGAACATGGGATTGTTTCAAGGAGAACAGTCCCTGTTCGGCAAAATAAGCATTGGGCCAGCGTAAATGATCGTGTCCTCGTCCGCGACCTTTGCCTTTACGACGTTTCCGAAGTATACTTCGCAGACGCATGCGAACCCACTGATCCAGGATGGTATACGTGGAAGGCTGGCAGTGTTGAAAATAATTGAACCAGCCACGTAGCGTCGGGTTGAGCTGTGCAATGATGCATTGAAGGCTATGCCCGTTCGTCCGCCTCGTCTTCTGCCGAATGGAGTCTTTGAATTTCTGGAGACTTTTCTTTCGAGGGAAGCGATAACGCCCCTGGAAAGTGTAACCCAGAAAATCGAAGCTCCCCTCGGCCATGTCGACGATGTGAGTCTTGTCCGGATGCAGCGTCAGGCCGGCTTCCGCCGTCCACTGCCGCACCATCTCCAAAGCTCGCTCGGCGTCTTCCCGAGTTCGACACAAAATCACGAAGTCATCTGCGTAACGGACCATCTCAATTCCGGCTCCCGCCATCAAATGGTCGAGGGGATCGAGATAGATGTTGCTGAGCAACGGGCTGATCACCGCTCCCTGGGGGCTCCCACGATCGGGAGTCCATTCGGCAAGGTCATCTAGAATCTGTTGACGCAGAAACATCTCGATCAGCGTCAGCACCTGGCCGTCGCTGATTTTCTCCCGGACCCGATTCATCAACTTATCGTGGGGAATTGTGTCGAAATAGCTCTTCAAATCTGCATCCACCACATATGTGTAACCGCTTTCGAGCAGCGTATCGACACGCTGTAGCGCATCCTTACAGCCGCGCCCGGGACGGAAACCATAGCTTTGCTCGGCGAAATCCCGTTCGAAGATTGGTTCCAGCACTTGGCGTAATGCGGTCTGCACCACCCGATCCCGAGCTGTGGGAATCCCCAGAGGACGCAGTTCCCTGCTCCCCGGCTTGGGAATCCACTGTCGCCGGATTGCCTGCGGTTGGTAGTTTCCTTCCCGCAGTTGTTGCGACAGCTTTCTCAGGTTCGGGATCAATCGCTCGGCGAAGCGTTCGCAGCTGACGTGATCCACACCAGCTGCACCGCCGTTGGCGGCTACTCTACGAAACGCCTGATACAAATTTCGATCACGATCGACTTTATCGATCAGACTGAACCATTGGCCTCCTTTCACCCCCGTTTCGAGGGCCGTCAACATGCGGTCTGTCCAGACACATGGTTCTACCCAGTCCCAGCGGGACGAAGCTTCTCCGACTTGTTTAGCCGCAAACGGCACTCGCGTCGGTTTTTGTTCCCTGTTTCGGTTCATTCCACATCTACCTTCCTGCATCCCTTTGCTCCACGGGCGTTACCCCGCTTCTTCGCTAATATGGATGCTCTGACTCCTACCCAACTGGCTCTTCGTACCGGTCGGCTCCAGAGAATCCGGAATCCGGCACATGAACGCCATCCTTAAGATCGGGCAGGTCTCCCTGCTTCATCACATCAAACCTTCAGACCATTCCGTCTCCAACCACCCCTCGTTGCCCCCGGGACCGACCTGGTTTTGAACCACGGGGCTGACCGTCGCGGAACCGCTGGCAGCGGTCCCGCACCCACTCGGCAGAGTTTCGCACGACGTCACTTGGGCTTCGCCATTCCCTAGCTGGCTCACCACAACGAAAAGCCGAATCGAGTTCGTTATCCTACGGACTAGTCGTTCACATCCGGTTGCTCTCCACCTCCTCTCACGAGAACGCAGTTACCTTCTGTTACGAAGTTCAGGTCAAACTTCGGCAAGGACTTTCACTTCGCTGATTCAATGCGCTTGCAGGCGCACTAGGGGTCGACCCTATGTGGCCGCCCGCTGGGACAGGGTTGCTTACAGGGAAAACGTACGAATTCTTTTAACTGGTTCCATTCAAACGACCATAAATAATGAAGCTCGCCAGGCGGACAGGCACACAGGCACTGCCCCTACAATTTTTTCGCGAGGTATTCGGGAATTATCGGGCACGGCCGGACAAGCCGGGCCGTGGCACAGGGGAGCTTATTGGGCCATTGCTTGCCGCTCAGTAAGTAGAGCGTTTTGATCAGTTCTACTACTGGATTTTCATCTGCGGCCCGTACATTGACATCGGGTAGAATTTGCTCGTGTGGGATCGGTCTCTATTGTTTGCCGGTTCGAATATTCTTTTCAGGGAGGATACGGGAATGCTTTTCTGGTGTCTGCTTTGCTGTGCTTTGTTTTCAGTCTGTTGTGTGACTCTGAACCATCTTCTTCAACGGCGTGAGGGCGTCAAGCGGGGTTTGGTTGCGAACCACTTACGAACGCTTAGTGATACCCTGTCAACAGGTGATGATCGTGCCGCGAACGCTTTCGATAAGCGTATAATTGACGGTGCTCAAAACCGAACCTTGCTGGGGAAAGCCACTCAAATCGTGCTCTACACAGGGACTTTTGTAGTGCTCTCTTCAGCAGGTGCGAAAATTCTCAACTGCTTTTGTAGTGCTCACTCGCGCGCGCGACGTTATCTCCGCATTGTGGTTCCCGTCACGTTGCTGTCAAGAGAATGTTTTCGCACCGGAGCAGCGGAAGGAAACAGCAGGTCAGATGAATTTAAGGCGGTACTGTTTACGAGGTTAGCCCATGCGCCCGAACTGGCGGTCGAGTTCGGCGTGACTGAGCACCAGGGCCGAGGGTCGGCCGTGAGGGCAGTGATGGGCGTCGTCGATCAAGTGACGCTGTTCCAGCAGGCTATAAATTTCTTCCTGTGTCAGCCGCTGGCCGGCTTTGATGGCGGCTTTGCAGGACATCATCGTGATCAGGTCGTCCAGCAAATCCCGCCTTGAGGGTTGCTTGGAATTATCGAGGTTGTCGGCGATGTCGCGCACCAGTTGTTCGAGGTTCGCCTTTTTAAGCATCACGGGATAACTGGTCACGAGCAGTGTGTTGCCGCCGAACTCTTCGATGCCGAGACCGAAGCTACCCAGTATTTCCGCGTGATCGAGAATCAGGGCGGTTTCCTTGGCGCTCATTTCAATCGTAAGGGGGACAAGTAACTTTTGAGATTCGACCGATTGAGCGAGAACACGTTTTCGGAAGTACTCATACATAATACGTTCATGCAAAGCATGCTGATCGATGATGGTGAGCGCGCCTTTGATTTCAACGACAATGTAACAGTTCAACACCTGAATCGGTCTGAGATCGGCGGTGGCAGCTTCGGCGAACTGATCTGCGGGTCGATCAATGTCGGGGATGACCAGGTCGGCTGGTTCTGCCGATACTTCCGGTGCCTGTGCTGAATGCAACTGCTCGGCGACCTGCTGAAAGTGAGAAAGCGGAATGGCGTCTTTGCTGGTAAACGGAGCTGCGAGATCGGGGGTTGAGGAAATGGAACGGGGGGCGGAACTGATCTGGACCGTGGGATGATCTTTGGCAATTTGACCCAGTTGTTCTTTGGCCCAACTGGTCAATTCCATTTGGTTCTGTTTTTGTTCTGGTGTAGGCGGCGGTGTAATAGCAGCCGGGTCGATATCCCCTTTTTTCCCGAGTGACATCTGCGATTGCAGATCCATGCTGAGGAACTGACTGCGCAATGTGGAGAGCAGTTGACGATACAGATGCTGGCCGTCGCGGAAACGGACTTCGGATTTGGTGGGATGCACATTCACATCAACCATCGAAGCGGGCATATCGAGATAGAGAAACGAAATCGGCTGTCGCCCGACCATCAATAAGCCGCGATAGGCTTCGGTCAACGCATGCTGCAAGGTGCGGTCCTGAATCCAGCGACCGTTCAAAAACAGGTACTGTCCTTTGCGGGTCGATTTATTTTCGCTGGGATGAGAGACGTAACCCCAGATGCGAATGTCGTCGACTTCGGATTCGACCCAGATCAGATGGTCGGCCAGTTTTTTGCCGTAAAACAGTCGCAGCCGATCGATCAGATTATCGGAGGGAGGCAGATCGAAGATGACTTTATTATTATGACGCAGGACCATATACAATCGCGGATGAGCGAGAGCCGCGCGGGTGAACTGTTCGCTGATGTGACCAAATTCCGTTTTGGTCGTTTTCAGAAACTTCCGCCGCACGGGTGTGTTGGCGAAGAGCTGGCGGACTTCGATGGCGGTGCCGAGCGGACAGCCACAAGGCTGCGGCTTGCCGGCGGTTCCCGTGTTGACTTCGAACTCGAGCCCCTGAGACTGATCGGCGGTGCGGGTGCGAATGCGAAATCGGCTGACTTCGGAAATGGAAGCGAGCGCCTCGCCGCGAAAGCCCATCGTCTGCACGCTGAAGAGGTCGTCGGCGGACGTAATTTTGCTGGTCGCGTGGCTGGAAACGGCGAGCAGCAGATCCTCGGGATGAATGCCTTCGCCGTTATCGACGACGCGAATCAGGTCGGCCCCGCCGTTCATGATGTCGACCTCGATGCGGGTCGCTAAGGCGTCGATACTGTTATCGAGCAGTTCTTTGACGGCACTCGCAGGGCGTTCGATCACTTCGCCGGCGGCGATTTTATTGATCACGCTGGTATCGAGTTGATGAATGCGGGAAATTGCTTCCACGGAGGCCTTCCGTTCCATTAGTAGATCAGTCCATTTTTTTGTAGTAGCGTGCGTCTCTTTATACTGTTTTTAACCGGAAATCGGTCGAATCGCAATGAAGACTCGGAGAAGAAGTGGACAGACTTGATGCAATGGCGGCTATCATCCACGGTTGCTGATTCTTAATTGCCCCAGCGCTGATGGATGTCGTGTTTGATTTCCAGATGATCACAGACGCGGCCGGAAATGAAATCGACGAGATCGTGAATCGTCACCGGATTATGATAAAAACCGGGCGAGGCGGGCATGATCGTCGCACCGGCCTGCGTCAGGCGGACCATATTTTCCAGCGGAATCAAGCCGAGCGGTGTTTCGCGGGCGACGAGAATCAGTTTGCGGCGTTCTTTCAAATGCACGTCGGCGGCACGATGAATCAGATTACCACAGGCGCCCGAGGCGATGCTGCCCAGCGTTCCCATCGAACAAGGACAGATCACCATGCCTTCTGTCAGGAATGAGCCGCTGGCGATGCCCGCGGAAAAATCCTGATAATGATGATAGACCAGTTTCCCCTGTTGCAGATCGGAATCGCCTAAGACAGAACTCAGTGCGAAATCTTCGTTGGAAGCATGCCGCATTTTTTTGAGCGTGCTGTCGGCGGGCAGACTGGCATGATCGGGGAGCAGTTGATTTGGATCAAAGTTTTCCAGATCAATTTTCAAGCCGAGTTCGTGCTTCATGACATGGGCAGCGGAAGAGCTGATCGTCAGATGCACGGTGCGGCCGGCGGCCATCAGAACTTCAACTAACCGGACGGCATAGATGGCACCACTGGCTCCGGTGATTGCGACGACTACATTTGACATGAGGGCATCCCCCGTTTTCTTTTCTGAACTTTTTATTCTGAAGCTTCGGCAGCTGCACTCGTTTCGTTCGCTGGTTTCACGCCGGCATACAGCGTGGCGATTCCAAAGGTGAGCGGATACCAGCGGGTTCCCTGCAATCCGCATTCATCCATCATATCAGCCAGTGCCTTGCCGTGCGGAAATTCGGAAACAGACTCGGGCAGATAGTTATAGGCTGACTGCTGGTTGCGGGCCAGTAATTGTCCCATTTTCGGGAGGATATGTCGAAAATAAAATTGGTAGCAGGCACGAAACAGCGGATTGGTCGGGATCGAAAATTCAAGTACCGCGACCTGACCGCCGGGCTGGCAGACGCGGATCATCTCTTTGAGTCCCTGTCTGGTATCGGCGACGTTTCTTAAGCCGAAGGCGACCGAGACAATCTGAAACTGATTGTCAGAAAACGGAAGCTGCTGGGTGTCTGCTTCGAGAAAGCTCAGCGATGTGCTGTTATTTTTCTTCAATGCCAGCTTCAACATTTCGTGGGTGAAATCGGCACCGACAACTTTGGTTTTTCCGCCCGCTTTTTTGAGATAGGAAATTGCCAGATCGCCGGTCCCCGTGCAGACATCCAGAATTGGCGCTGCACCTGCGGGAGCGACTTTGCGAACGGTGCGCCAGCGCCAGTAATAATCGACGCCGCCCGACAGAAAGTGATTCATAAAATCGTAGCGGGGCGCGATTTCGCCAAACATCTGCTGCACTCGTGAGCCGGTTTTGTCTACATTCATAGCTTCAGTATCGATTCAATTTCTTTCAGGAAAGGCCGAGTTCATCAAGACGGCTCTGTACGCGTTGTTGTATTTCGGTCGGCATCTGTAAAGCTTCAGGCCATTCACGGGGATGCCCTTCTGCCGTAGTTTTGCGAGTGGCATCGAAGCCCAGTTTGTGGCCGATGCCCTTGACTGTTGCACTGTGATCGTAATCGTCGCCGGGCCCTTCGGAAAAAATCAGGTCACGTCCGGGATTCACATTCGTGTTGACGCGGTACCAGACTTCAGATTCGTCATGCACATTCACATCGTGATCCACAACAACAATCATCTTTAATGATAGTAAGCGTTCCAGACTCCACAATGCATTCACGACGCGACGGGCCTGATGCGGATAGGATTTCTGAATACTGACAAACATCAGATAGCGGCCTGTCCCTGACGGCGGGAAATGGACGTCGACCAGTTCCGGGACCACCAATTTTAACAGGGGACGAAAAATGCGTTCGGTGGCTTGAGCAAACAAAGCTTCTTCAGCCGGAGGGGCGGCGGGAATCAGCGCGGGCCAGATCGGATTGGCGCGATGCGTGACCGCAGACAGATGGAGGGGCAGAACGTTTTCGGGTGGACTGTAATAGCCGGTCGGGTTCGCGACCGGCCCGACTTCCAGTGGATCAGCGGTCGTATCGATGAAACCTTCCATCACAATTTCGGCGTGCGCGGGAACTTCGAGATCAATGGATCGTCCTTTGACCAGTTCCAGAGATTGATTCCGCAGAAAACCGCTGAAGGCATAAGGGTCGGTCAAAGTCGGCAACGGCGCATGTGCCGAATAGAGGCCGACTGGATCGCCGCCCAGAACGATGGCGACGGGCATCTGCTGGTCGCGGGACTGATATTTCTGCAGGAGCTGATAGCCGGCGTCGTGTTGGCTCCAGCGAATTGCCAGCTGCTGATCTGAGATGACCTGAATCGGTCGGGCATTCACAAAACGGGCATTGGTATCCGGGTCGAAGGTGACAATCTGACCGGCAGTAATCGTAGGAAATGCTTCGTCGGGCCAGTTTTTCAATAGAGGGAATTCATTGAGGTTCACATCGCGGCCCAGTTTGACGACCTGCTGACAGCTGGCGGTTTTGACGATCCGGGGTTTGATGTTGAGCAGTTGTGAGAACTGCGGAATCATCTTCAGCGAATCGAGCCAGCCTTCCGGGAGATCAGGAGACAAGAGACCGGCGACGCGGTCGGCAATCGTATCCAGCGAATCAGTGCGTAAGATCTGCAGCAGTCGTGGGAGACTGCCATACAGGTTCGTTAAGACAGGAACCTTATGCCCTTTGACCTGATCGAACAGGAGCGCGGGCGCGGGTCCCTCCGGGTTTGATTTGATAACATGCTCGGTGATGGCGGCGATTTCAAGTTCGGACTCGACAGGTGCCGAGATACGGACCAGTTGCCCGGCTTCTTCAAAGTTCGCTACAAAATCGGCCAGATGGTCCGCATTCATCATTATGGTGTTATTCATAGAAATTCAGGAACACATTGTTTACAGTCAGGAATCATAACCAATTCAGAACTATCAACAAATGATCGCGGCTGTGAACCTCTCAGAATATTACGATCCCAATTCGCTCAAAATTTGACTGTCACCGGATATCGGAACCATGCTTCAACGTTTTTTACTCTTCTGGCTGATTCTGCTGTCTGTGGTGGCGGTCTTCTGGGATCGGATGATTCCCGTCGATTTTCATCCGTTTCATGACTCTCAACCCTATCTGCCGTATTTATTCACGGCGACGATGTTTGTGATCGGTTCCCTGCTGCCGGGAAACGAGGTTCGCGATGTCTTCCGCCGCTGGCACACGGTTTTGAGTGGCACATTTGTGCAATACACGGTGATGCCGGGACTGGCCTTTTTGATGAGTCTGTTCTTTCTAGACCAGCCCGAATTACGAATTGGCGTGATTCTGGTGGGCTGTGTACCTGGTGCGATGGCTTCGAATGTGCTGACGCTGGCAGCGCGAGGGAATGTGAGTTACTCGGTCTGTCTGACGACATCCGCGACCCTGCTCTCCCCGTTATTCGTGCCTCTGGTGTTGTATCTTGCGGTTTCGGGGACGGACATTGATGCGCTCGCACTCGCTCAGGATTCCTTTGTCAAACTTTTGACTCAGGTGGTATTACCCGTGATTTTCGGGCATCTCCTGTCGCAGTTGCATCACGGTTTCAGCCGCCTGATGCAGATGTTTGGGCCGACATTCGCAAATCTTTCCATCCTGTGGATCATTGCCACAATTATCAGTCTGAATCAGCAGCGACTGCAGAATGTGTTTCTTTCCCTGGCTGTTGCGCTGCTGGTCATCAACCTGCTGGGCTATGTGCTGGGATATCTTGCAGGTGGGGTCATTAAACTGAATGAACCGATGCGGCGGGCCTTGACGCTGGAAGTGGGCATGCAGAACGCAGGACTGGGAGCAGTCCTGGCAGGGCAATTGTTTCCGGGGAAGGAACTGATCGCATTGCCGCCGGCGCTGTATATGTTTGGTTGTATGCTGACCGGAACGATTCTGGCACAACTCTGGTCACGTCAAACCCAAAGCCAGATACTGAAAGAGGAGCCATTGAATCAGACGACGCTGGAAAATTAAGTTTCTTCCAGACGTGCCTTGAGTTCGTCGCGTTCTTTTTTGGTCACATCAAGATCAAACATCAGATACTTGACATCGAGACGGAGTTGAGCCAGCGCTTCCTGAATCAATCCCAGAATGCGTCTGCGTCGTTTGACAGATTCTACGACGCGAGAATATGAAACTTCCAATAGCGCCTGATGTTCGCGCGGGAGCTCAGAAATTTTCTTGCCCAGATCAATTACTTCTCGGGGCAAACTTGCACTATCTGATTCGTCGGTCAGTCGGATATTCATAAGTTTCATTTCTCAGTTTGTGCCAGAACTTTCTTTCAAATCCACAATCCACATGGGAAAACTGAGAGCTAATAGAACAGATTTCATGCCGATTATGAATATTTAAAAAAGGATTTGCGATAAGTGGCTATTATCAAATAACTTCGACAACTTTGATCACTACAGCAACCTTTGATCAGTTTCGCAAAAATGAAAGGCTTCGTATTGGCGAAGATTGCAATTTCTTCTAAAATCCCCACAGTTTGCAGCCATTTTTAGCTGATTCAACAGTACGTTGATTAAAAACAACGTGTTTGAGGGATAACTGCAACGAAAAGCGGACAGCAAACAACAATTCGTAAAGAATGCTGAACGACGATCGGTTTGTGTAAGCTGGGAAATTTATTCGGCTAGCGTTTATTCGTGCCATTTGAAACCCGGTCGACTTTGTTGTGCAAATCAGTATAGTAATTGATCTATTAATCAAAAATTTTTACCCCAGGGATGGGTTTGAGTCTGGGCATTGATGCCATCAAAAATTGGTAAGCTGATTCAAGGACGAAGCATCTTTCTGGTAGTTCTGATTCTGGAACTACTGGGCGCGTCGGAATTGCGCGCAGAGTCTTTCAAAGCCAATTTTGATGACACATCAAGAGTCAGCTGGCAAGTTCGCATTGATTCCTCACAGGCGCAAAAGAAATGGCACGTGCGGAATACAACCGTTCCTCACGCAGGTGCAGCTTGCGAACATTTGCAAATTGTCACAGGGAATCTGGGTTCCTTAATTGAGCTTTCCCATCGGCTCCCCTCCAGCCGCATTATCAATGAATTGACTGCGTCCCTCTGGTTCAAATCAAATCGACGTGGTACGCGCATCGGATTGGAGGCGGTGCTGCCTCATCAGATTGATCCGGAAACGGGAGCGATGGCTCGCATCTATCTGATTGGAGATACCTATACCGATGAGGGTAAATGGCAGGAACTGCGCTGCACCACAACCGACACTCTGGTGAATCAATCTGTGGGACTCTTAAGAGGACGAAGTAAGCTACGTCAGGTCGATACACGTGATATGTATGTGGAACGTGTTTTGATCGTGACTCGTTCTTCATCGGATAAAGTCGAATTCCTGATGGATGACCTGAAACTCTCGCCGATTGTTCATCCAAATCAGAGAGTTCTGGAAACCGCGGCCGCTTTAAATAAACAAAATGCAAAACCGATCGTCGAGTTTTTACTGGATCGAGTTCAATTGCAGGGGACTCCCATGTTTCCCCGCATGTCTCGTTTTCACGGTGAGGATCTGGCAGAACTCAAGCAGGCGGGCCTGAATGTCATCTGGGCTCCCAAGTTTGATGATTATAACTTTTTATCACAGCTACGCAGTCAGGGTCTATGGGCAATGGCAACCCCGCCCCGCCCGAAAGATGAACATGGGGACTTTCTGGCTTCTCGCGATGCGACTCTGATCCCTTTTGATGAACAGACTGCCCCGATCATCTTCTGGAATCTGGGAACTCAGATTCCAGGAAAACAATGGGATGAAATCCGCAGCCGAGTAGGACAGATTCAAAGTGCCGACCAGCAGTTCAAACGCCCGATCATGGCGGATGTTCTGGGAAAAGAGCGGCAAATTGCTCGTGAGGTTTCCATGATTGGTTCCAGCCCTCATATTCTCAATAGCGACATCAGTCTACTGGAATACCGGGATACGTTGATCGATAAAACTCGAATTGCCCCGGGCCGTTTTTTATGGACCTGGATCCAGACCGAACCGACTTCAGCGAACGCACGCTGGAGAAGTTTATCTAATAAATCTCCAATCATCATTGAGCCGGAACAAATTCGCATGCAGACTTACGCAACCCTTTCGGCTGGTTGCCGTGGTAATGCTTACTGGACGACTACGCGGCTTGATGACACAACGATTCCAGGGGCACTGGAACGAAAACTGGTCATTCGCCAGTTAAATATGGAAATTGATCTGATTGAGCACTGGCTGGCAACAGGGTCGGTGATTTCTCATGTGCCTTTCAGTTTACAACAAAAAGAATCGCCTCGGATCAAGCAGTTGAGTGCGGCCTTTAAAAATTCCGGCGCCAAACGATTGCTGCGTGATGAGCTGCTCTCAGAGCGGGAAATGCTGATCCAGCGTGAAAATCAGGCGAGGCAGGAAATGCAGGCGGCGATCATTCACTCAGAATACGGAACCCTGATTTTACCTGTCTGGTATCGAGAAGGTACTCAGTTTGTGCCCGATCAGTTGGCCGGCAACGATGCGACGATTGTGATTCCTGGTGGTAATGTTTCCGCCTCGGTCTGGGAGTTGAGCACCACGGAAATCAAAAATCTAGAACGCAAGCGAGTTAACGGCGGTGTGCAGATTACGATTCCCAAATTTGATATGACCTCCATAATCATCATGACGTCGGATCAGGGACTCATCCAAAAGCTGCGGAACAAAGTCGCCGCATTGAGTCGACCTTCTGCGGAAACCTGTGTGCAATTATGCCAGGCGAAGCTGGAACGCTGCCAGAAAACCAATGGAGAACTGGTTCAACTGGGCGTCAGTCAGATCGCCCGCATGGATGGCCCTGCAATTCTGAATCGAGCTCAGAGTTTAGCAAAACAGGCTGAAACGGCTCTGGCTGCCCAGGACTTTCATGCTGCACGCACTCATGCACGCGATTCAATGCAGATGCTGCGTATATTGCAACGCAGTCAATGGCGTGAAGCGACGCGTACGCTCTCCTCTGCCATGTCGAGCCCCTATACCGTCTCTTACAGTACGTTACCGGACCATTGGAAGATGGTCTCGAAAATCGGACGGAGCGGAAAAAATATTGAAGCCAACCTGTTACGTTCCGGCGATTTCGAAGACATCGACACATGGGTGGTGGAAGGCTGGACGCACGAGCAAAATGCCATTGAGGGCACTCAAACGATTGCAGAGTTGTATCCCCGCGACAAAAAATCCGGAGACTTCAGCCTTCGATTGCTGGCAGCCCCTCTAAGCCGCAACCAGATGCCCGTCCACATTGAAGGTCCTCTGGTCAAAGTAACGACGCCTCCTCTTGCCGTACGCAGCGGACAGATCGTGCATGTGACTGGCTGGGTAAAAGTCTCCAGTCCCATAATCGGAAACCCGCAAGGAGCAACCTTTCAGGACAGCATTATGGGGCCGGGAGGCGCTCTGCACTGGAATTTACAAAGTGGCTGGCAGAAAATCGACCTGATTCGGGAAGTCCCTCAAACCGACAATTTGATCCTGACGCTCTCACTCAATGGGATGGGCTCGATCCTATTTGATGATTTACGCGTTATCGCCTATACACCTGAGCCGAAACCGTATCAGCAGATCAATGCTGCAGAAACACCTCCCCTGCTTCAATCAGCCGATGAAAATTCATCCGGCTTTAATTTATTGAAAAAGCTGCCGAAACTGGGGCCCTTTCCAGAGAAACCGTAAGGATTTTTAAGGTTTTCGGCTTTCTGAATCAGGCAACATTCATGAAAGCGAAATCGCCTGACACTTGAATGCCGGGACAGAACTTGATAAGAAACGGTATAGAAACAGGGCTAAAGCTGACTCAACGTACGAACCCCCTGTGTAAAAAAGTTCTTGAATGGCCGGAGTTCTCAACCCGATCTCTCTAAGAATTCATTTCCGGTTCCACGCAGTTCAGATTCAATCAGAAATGTGAACGACTCAAGCTCATCCGAGTAACAATCGTGGACAGGCCAGATTTATTTTGTCAGATTGACTTTGAAGTTTCAGAATCAACCGACTGGAACACCTTTTAAACTTTTTAACTGAACAGGAAAAACCAATGCCAATTGCAACCCCAGCTCAATACGCAGCGATGCTGGATGCCGCCCAGGAAGGCAACTATGCCTATCCCGCAATGAACGTGACCTCCCTGACAACCATCAACGGAGCACTCAAAGCATTTGCAGATAAAAAATCAGACGGAATCATTCAGGTTTCTACTGGCGGTGGTCAATTTGCTTCAGGTCTGGATCAGAAGGACGCCGTCTTAGGTGCCATTATTCTGGCTGAAGCAACTCACCGATTGGCAGAACGTTATGACGTACTGATCGCATTGCACACAGACCACTGTCAGCCTGGTAAAGTCGATTCATTCCTGAAGCCGCTAATCGCAGAAACGGCACGACGTCGTGAAGCAGGGCTGCCAAACCTGTTCCAGTCTCACATGCTGGATGCATCAGAGTTGCCGCTCAAAGAGAATCTTGAACTGTCTGTTGACCTTTTGAAATTGTGTGCCGCCAACGAAATCATTTTGGAAGTCGAAGCCGGCGTTGTGGGTGGTGAAGAAGACGGAGTCGATAACTCTGACCAGCCTGCTGACAAGCTTTACACATCTCCTGAAGATATGGTAGCCGTCTACGAAGCACTCAACGGCCTGGGTCGTTATATGTTTGCTGCCACATTCGGCAACGTACATGGCAGCTACAAACCGGGTGCAGTCAAACTGCGACCGGAAATCCTGAAAGAAGGTCAGGAAGCTGTGATTGCCAAGTATGGTAAAGAAGCCGAGTTCGATCTGGTATTTCATGGCGGTTCAGGGACTCCTGAAGACCAGTTGCGTGAAACACTGGAATATGGTGTGGTAAAGATGAATATCGACACCGACACCCAGTACGCCTTCACGCGACCTGTCGTTGATCATATGTTGAAAAACTACGATGGCGTATTAAAAATTGATGGAGAAGTCGGGGTCAAAAAAGTCTACGATCCTCGCAGCTATCTCAAAGCCGGAGAAATGGGCGTTGTCAACCGCATGGGTGAAGCCTGTGACGACCTGTTCTCCACCGGAAAAACCATCTTCGGTAAGGTCTAATCAGACAACCGGAAATGAAAAACTAAAAAAGCGGGCTTGTTTCAAGAGAAACAGCCCGCTTTTATTTTTGATCCCATTATTTTGAGCGGACGAGATCCATCTTCGACATGTTTGCCAGTCGCACGACCAGGAGTTTCTGGATATCGGATTTGTGACCTTCCCCACGGAAGAACAGATGCCCGGCTGAGTTCGGGGCAACTTCGTCTGCCGCCGTAATGACTGTCATTTCTCCCACATTGAGAGTGACCTCGAATTTCTGATTATATAACGGCGTTGTATTTTGCCGGTTCTCGAGCTGCCAGCCGATCGTAGTCGGCGTACGCCTTAGTTGCTGTGCTCCGTAGTGCATTTCGGGCGTAAACTCCAGCCGCGCCCAGCCATCCTGAACTTTATGTGCTTTCACACGCATCACGCAACGGGCTTGCTCAAACTCCTTGATTTCCAGCTCCTGTTCCGCATCATCATTGAATAATTCCAGTTTGCATTGTTCATAGAAATCACTGGTTTGAATGTCTGTCGGCACGCCGGAACGCAACATTAATCGCCGACCGGAGAGCAACAGAGATTCTTCCTGTTTCGTGACGCCTCCCAGATGAGACTTCAAGCCAAGTAACGTCTGTAGTGCCATCGGAGGAACAGAGCTGACGTGCCCCACACGAAACCCGTTTTGCTTCAGATTCTCCTGATCCATGAGATCGACAGCGCCGATTTCATCGATCTCATTCCAGAGTGTCGAGCCTAAAAGTGGATCACTGATCGGACGTTCGATAAAGACAATTTCTACCTGCATCGCATCCTGGGAGACCGGAATGGAAGGTAGTTTTTTGATTGTTCTTTTATCGACATACTTCCCTAATCCTAAAACGGCTCCTTCTTCCATCAACGCGCAGCCCGTAATCGTGGCAACCAGAAAAACCAGTGCCAATACCAGGAACCATGATTTGTGAAGAAGTGTCTTCATGAATGCTTGAAGATGAGTAGAGAAAAGTCGAGAGAAATGAAATCTGTTTGAAGATTCAGAAGGGATACGGAGTCTACCGGGAATCCCAAATTGTGTCAATTTGAATATCGAACCCTTTAGCCAGGAATCGACCCGACCACCAATTTCAAGAATTCGAGATACTGATAATGACAAAAGGACTTGGGAATCTCGGCTCATATTGCCATCTCAGACGGCTCCAGCTATGATCTGCGTGCCTTCATACGGACGTGAAACCATATATTCACAAGAACAGTAAAACCTTGTTTTTGGAACAAACTCCTCGGAACATCGTGACCCTAACTCATGGCACCACCATCCGCTTCAGATCATTTACCAGATATGCGAATTGGCTACGGGCAAGACTGCCATCGGCTTGAATCCGGCTATCAGCTGGTCTTGGGAGGGATTCCCGTTGAATTCGAAATGGGACTCGTGGGGCATAGTGATGCGGACGTTTTGCTTCACGCAATTACCGACGCCTTATTGGGGGCAGCCGGTCTGGGAGATATCGGGGAAATGTTCCCCAATACCGAGGAACGGTGGAAGGGTGCAGATTCGCGCGATTTGCTGGCAGCTGCGTTTAAGGAAGTTCAACAGGCGGGATGGCAAATCGTAAACCTGGATTGCACAATTTCGGCGGAACGTCCTAAACTAGTCAGCTACAAACCATTAATTCGGAAATCGATCGCCGGCATTCTCAGCCTTGAAACACAACAAATTAACGTCAAAGCCAAAACAGGCGAACGCGTCGGTCCTGTGGGCCGGCAAGAAGCGATGACGGCTGATGCCGTTGTGCTCCTGAGGCGATAAGCCAGACAGTGAAAACAAATCAGAGCCCGCATCCAGTCGGGCACATTTTTATTGATAACAGAAAGTAATTCAGGTATCTGAGACAATGACACTAAGAATTTACAACACTCTGAGTCGAAAAAAAGAAGATTTCCAAACCATCAAGCCGGGGAAAGTCGGGATCTATCTATGTGGTCCTACAGTTTATAAACATGCCCATATCGGCCATATGGTCGGCCCGGTGATCATCGATACAATCGCGCGTTATCTTAAATATAACGGCTACGAAGTCAAATTTGTCAACAACATCACCGACATTGACGACAAGCTGATTAACAGAGCAGCCGAGCTGAATACGACCGTGGAAAAACTGGCTGCGGAAATGACTCAGGATTACTTTGATAATCTGGAAACAATGGGCGTCGACACCATTACCGATTTCCCCAAAGCTACTGACTACATCCCGGAAATGCAGGAGATCATTCAATCCCTGATCGACCAGGGATATGCATATCCCCTCGATGGGGATGTTTATTTCTCTGCGGAAGCGGACAAAAAATATGGTTGCCTTAGTGGCCGTAAGATTGAAGAGATGATTGCAGGCACACGCGTGGAAGCAAATGATAAAAAGAAAAACCCCGCCGACTTTGCCCTTTGGAAAAAGTCTCGAGCGGGAGAACCTGCATGGGACAGCCCCTGGGGGCCTGGTCGTCCGGGCTGGCACATTGAATGCTCTGCCATGAGCCGCAAATTGCTGGGGGATTCATTTGATATTCATGGCGGTGGCCTCGATTTAATGTTTCCGCATCACGAAAATGAACGCGCTCAGTCGGAATGCTGTACTGGAAAGTCCTATGTGCGATACTGGGTTCACAATGGTTTGATGCAGGCCAGTGATGCCCCTGGAAAAGTTGGTGGCCAGCATGACCGCCACGGCGACGTCGTCGTCGATCAGGAAGCGCAAGAAGCAGACAAACTCTCCGGTTCCAAAGGAGCTGCGTCAGTTAAGGAACTCTTTGCCATTCATCCACCAGAACTGGTGCGTCTGTTCTTGTTGTCCACACATTACCGTAGTCCGATTGCTTTCAGTGACGAAAACATCCAGGAAACCGGCAAAGGAATTGAAGGATTCTATCGCTTCTTCGAGACATTCGAGCGGATTACCGGCGACAGTTTTTACGACCTTCCGACATCAGAAAAACGCGAGCAATCAGTTGCTCTGGAAGGAGCTCCGTCTGAATACTTCCAGCAACTTTCAGAATTACGCCAGCGTTTTCTGGAAGCCATGGATGATGATTTTAATACAGGTGGTGCGATCGGCATTCTGTTTGAAATTCGATCAACACTCAATGCATTAATCCATTCGCAGAAACTGGACGGCGCAGGAAAACAAAATGAAAAAATGATAGAAGCCCTCAAAACAGGTGCTACTCTGTTAAAGGAACTGGCAAACCTGTTGGGTGTATTCCGCAAGGCCCCTGAAAAAGAACAGGCCGCTGACGATGGGCTTGTTAATCAGTTAATGGAACTGGTTTTGGAGATTCGCAAGGATGCCCGTGCCAGCAAAAACTGGGATATTGCAGATAAAATTCGCGATGGTCTAGCCGCTTGCCAGATCACCGTCGAAGACCGTCCGGATGGCAGCTTGTGGCGCCGTGGCTAGAGTCTATATTGTAAGATCAATATTTTGATCAATTTGAGCCGTGCATGAAATCAAACTCGACAATGGATGATGGAGAGTTAACCACACCGACTCGTTTTCTGGGAATCGATCCGGGACTCAATCGGACTGGTTACGCGCTGCTGGAACAATCCTTGAAAGGTCCTGTCCTGTGTGAAGGGGGAATTATCCGCTCTACAAAGGATGCCAATCTCGCGTCCCGTGTGCATGAAATCGGATCGGGAATCCGGGAAGTCATTGAAGAGTTTCGGCCTGACATCATGGTGATCGAACAGGTTTTCACAACTCCAAAATTTCCCAAAAGTTCAATTATTATGGCGCATGCCCGTGGTGCTATTTTATATGCTGCACATGATGCGGGCGTGCCGGTTGCGCATTATACGCCGACTCAGATCAAACGGTTGATTACAGGCAGCGGTCGCGCTTCTAAAGAACAAATGCAACACGCGATCAAAACAGAACTTGGACTGAAAACCATTCTCGAACCGAATGACGTTGCGGACGCATTTGCTGCCGCATTGTGTCATTACCATACGATTCGCGTCACCTGCTTCTAACAGGTGAATTCACAAATTTACAACCTGAATGAGTAAGCATGATTACGAATATTCGCGGCGAACTAATTGAACTCAGTCTATCCGAGGCTATCATCTCGGTAGGAGCCTTTGACTACCAGGTCTTCATACCGGAATTTGTCCGCCGCCAGCTACAGCCTCTGATTGGTAAGGAAGTCAGCTTGAAAACCATTCAGTACATCGAAGGTAATCCGCAGAAAGGAAGACTGACTCCCCGCATGATCGGCTTTATGAGCCATGCCGAACGTGAGTTCTTTGAACTGGTTTGCTCGGTTGATGGCGTTGGTGTCAAAAAAACATTGCGTGCCATGGTGCGTCCTGTCAAAGAAGTAGCGACTGCCATTGAAGAAAAAGACGTCAAGCAACTCACAACGCTACCGGGAATTGGGCCTGCCGTCGCAGAACGAATTGTTGCCAAGCTCAGACGCAAAATGACGAAATTCGCACTAATTGTCGCTAAAGAATTTCCCACAGATGAAGCAAATACCGATGTTTACGGCGAAGCATACGAAGCACTGCTTAGCTTGGGATATTCGGCTACCGAAGCGCGTGAAAAAGTCGAAACCATCTCAGCTGAGGGAAAAAAATTCAAGAGTATCGAGGAATTTTTAACTGCCCTCTACCAGCAAGAACGCAGTTAAGCGTCCGAAACCAGTGTAAATTCATTTCCGTCATAATCGCTAAAAACGGTAGATCAGTTCTGATCCAAGGCTGATCTGGCGACCCTGCGCCCTACCATAGGCTTTGCATTTGGTCTAACGCGCTACCTGACCTAGGCTTCATTAATCTCCATTCTCCCTGATCGGAACAATGAAACCGATTCATTCAGCTCTCTGTGTCATACACTGAGTTCAAAAACCCAAATGAATCATCGCAGGTAATCAAAGAACAACGGCGTCTCAATTCATGGTTGTAAAATCCGGCAAAAAACAAGCCAGTCCTTATTCTTCATTGAATATTGATCGACTCCGTATGGGGGTCAAATTACAGGCTCCGATTTTTGATGCAGATAGCGAAAAAAACCTTTTGCTGCTGGCCAGCGGAAAAACCATCACTAAAGGGACAATTGAGAATTTAAAGAAACGAGGCATTCGTAGCGTACGGGTTCACGAACGAGACCTGCATAACCTGATGCTGGGGCCGGGAGAGAGCCAGAATACGCAATCGGACTCCCTGCAGGAAAATCGCCTGAAACGTCTCCAGTTAGCATCTGCCTATACCGCTGCCCAAAAGCAGGCCGCACTGGAAACTCAAAGAACAGACTCACCGTGGCAAATCCAAACAAGTTCTTTTTTAAACGAACTCAAACCGGTTCCTGTCTCGCGATACTCGACTGGATTAAAAAATAAATATCAAGAACAATTTACAGTCCAGACGAAAATCACAAACGATATTTACACACAGTTGCTGATCACAAAACGGATCAGTATGCCCCAGATTTATGATATTACCAATATTTCCTTCTCGCAAATGAGACAGGATATGGACCTGTTTGTGCTGGAAGGTATTACGCCGATTGAAAACGGCAATTTTTGTCGACACGACTTGCAGATGTCGAGTCTGGCAATGGCGATCGGCACTCAGTTGGGTCTCAGCCGACACAATTTGATTCAACTCTCCATTGGTTGCCTGTTACATGACACCGGGATGAATAAAATCAATTTCAAAGCGCTAATGAGTCAATCGCCTCTCAGTCCGATTGAAAATCTGGAACTGCAAAAGCATCCCATCATTACCTTTGACCTGCTAAATAAGGTACATGAAATCCCAACAATATCCAAACTCATTGCCTATCAGATTCATGAGAGATGTGATGGTTCAGGTTATCCTCGTGGCCAGAAAGGCAACCAGATTCATCCACTTGCGAAAATTGCCGCTGTAGCAGATGAATTTATTGAACTGGTTTCCTCCAGGCCAAACAAAGCAGGGTTGTTGCCCTACCAGGCTGCCGAAAGCCTTGTCTATGACGCTTCAATGGGTTTATTTGACCGCAATGCTGTACGTGCATTGTTGCAATCCATGTCTCTTTATCCATTGGGCTCGCTTGTTGAACTCAATAACGGACAACATGCGATCGTCGTTCGAACCAACCGGATTCAATATGACAATCCGATCGTCGAAATCCTGGATGAAGACGGCATTCCTCAGTTAACGAACCTGCAGGATTACGACGACATGCATGTGGTTCGTGCTGTTTCCCGGGACGAATTGCAAACGCCTGTCTTTGCAATCTAACATCTAACTTGCGAAGTCCGTCAGCGATTCCACTAGCTTATTCCACCAATGCCACTCTCAGATCCATGACATTCGTCTGGGTTGCTCCCGTTTTCAATAATCCCCCTACCTCTGCGAGACAGGGATACGAATTATGGTCTTTCAAAAAAGGGGCCGGATCAATCGACATTGCATGTGCACGTTCCAGAACCTGCGCATCGAGAATGCCGCCTGCGGCGTCAGTGGGACCATCTTCTCCATCTGTTCCCCCTGAGAGAACACAGATACCCGAAAGGTCTTCTTCCCATAAACGCTGCATTGCCGCCAGTACCACTTCCTGGTTTCGTCCTCCCTTACCCGGGTTTGGTGTCGAAGATAAATCGACCACGGGTTCTCCCCCACTCAGGACACAAGCTGGTCTGGAAACAGGACCTGCACCGTCTCGAATTTTGAGGCAGAGTTCTGCCAGTTCGATTCCGATTCCTGACGCCGTCCCCTCATTCTCAGACCCTAGAGTAACGATTTCATAACCGGCCTCTTCTGCTTGCTGCTTCGCGGCTTTGAGTGCAGTTGCATTACTGCCAATAATCTGATTGATCACTTTCGTTTGTCTGGAAACTTCCTGTGCTGGCGAACGTGCAGGATCCGCCTCTAATACACTCCAAACACTATCGGGTACCTGTTGTCGATCAGAGACAAAACGCTGCAGAATTTTCAATGCTTCAGCCGGAGTCGAGGAATCGACGACGGTTGGTCCAGAGGCAATAATATCCAGCGGATCTCCGACGACGTCGGAGATAATCAACGTAATCAATGTTCCGCAGGTTGCCGCTGCAGCGAGTCGGCCTCCTTTGACCTGTGAAATCTGTTTCCGTACACAGTTCAATTCCTGAATGGTCGCACCGGAAGACATCAGTAGTCGGGTGACCAATTGTTTGTCTTCCAGAGTGACAGGAGGCAGAGGCGCTGGTAACAACGCGCTACCTCCTCCTGAAATCAGAACCAGGCAGATATCATCCTGTTGCAAGCTGGATATTTTCTCTAGGATTTGCCGGGATCCATACACGCCTTCCGCCGTGGGTTCATTCAGGCTTGCCGGTCGTGCCGGATAGAGATGAATATGAGACAAAGGCCTGACACAGTCTGCAGGAACATTCACCCAACCTGAGGTGCGCTGTTTCAGCAATGAACCATACAAGGCAGCTTCCACGCCCGCAGCCATACCGCTGCCAGCTTTCCCGGCTCCTACTACCAGCAGATTTTCATGTCCCTGGAGGGGAATTGAATGCCCACAGACTGTCAGACTATGTTCGTTAATCTGAATGGCATTACGAACAAGGGTTTCTGAATCGACGGCTTTGACACCTGCTTTCCAGATTTCCAATGCGCGTTCGGATACAGAGGAAGCCTCAGACATTGATACCTCGGAAGAAAGAATTCGGCATAGACGAAAAAACGAGCAGCTTGTTAAGGATCGACCTTGTCCGGGGACGATTCCTCGACTGTTGTATTTAACGAACGTGCGAGCTCTTTTGCAAGGACGCGTCCCTGCACTTCTTCCGGGGGAACGTTTTCTTTGATTAATTTTTCCCGATACCGCTGATCTTCCTGGTCGTACCAGAGCGGGTCGACCTGAGCTTGTGTGACCGCATCTATTTTCCAGACGCCGGTCTTACTTTTTACCAAGTGGATATCGGGCTTGATGGCATATCCATTTTTCTGAATTTGAATACTAACCTGAGCAGTTTTGCCCGTTAATTTGACGTCGAGAATTCGATAGTCGAGGGGCGCAGAACTGTCTTGTGAGTCCTGTTTCAATTTCTTAGCCAGATCGGCTTTCTCAGGTGTAAGCAGACCGCGAATTTGCTTCTCATTCCCTGTTTCCAGAGCCTGCACAAACTCAAGCGAAATCTGCTTCACCTGATAATGTTCATAAACCCGCTGTGCTCCCAGAATGACCAGATACAGCCCCAACAGAACCAGAGCGGTGATCAGAAATTTTTGAGACAGAGGCCGCGTGACCATCAGGCGCCCGGTCGAAGATGGCTATAAGCGGTTAAGATGGCGTATAGATCAGAGGGAATTTTTACTTCGTCTTCTGAAAAATCAGAGACCCATGTACGACGATAGTAAACTGCTTCCGCCAAGGCGTCTGCGATTTCCCCAAATCGAACGTTGACCAGACTGTCATTCTGTTCGAGCGATTCTTCTTCACCTGTGAAAATTCGAAGTCGATGTTGCATGGAGGATCCTTCCTATATCGATCTCGTAGATTTTTGACCGGCTGAATCCCCAGCCAGGCAGAGGTGTTTCCCTGCAAACAAAAATCAATAGACTAAAGCTGAACAATGAAAATCATCGGAAATGTTCCGACTCAGTTATTATTATCGGCTTAATCAATTTGGCTTCTTGACTGAAAAGTTCAGTTTTTTTTGATTTTAGTGACTGCAAGGTCTACCCGGTTTACCTACTCTAAAATCAGGTGTGTAAAAATTACCAGCCAATCGGCGAATTTCGCGCATTCAAGCCGATCCGGGAAATTTCAAACAGCAGACTTTGCCGGGTACTATCGTCCTGGACCAGATTCTGTTTAGGAAATCTCTTAGGAAAATCCAAGTAACGCAGGAAGTTCATGCATAGAACGAAACGTCTTGGCTCCATGCGCTTCGAGCTCAGCTGGTGAACTATGGTCGGCGTAACCAAGTACGGGAATCCCTGCCGCTACCGCTGCCTGCACTCCCAGATGACTGTCCTCGATCACCACACACTCTTCGGGATGAACTCCCATCTGTGAAGCCGCATAAAGGTAGAGATCCGGCTCCGGCTTCCAGACACCCAGGGTATAAGCAGAAAAAATTCGTCCCTCAAAGAAGTGGAGCAGATCCGTAATTTTCAAAGTGAGGTCCATTTTTTCTTCAGGCCCATTAGAGGCAACGCATTTTGCAACCGGAATCGATTCCAGTGCTTCACGGACCCCCTGAATCGCCTGTAAATCAGTCTGAAATACGTCTGCCATTTGTGCTCGAACCTGAGTGGCAAAATCATCCGGCAATTTTTTCCCCATTTGGTCTTCGACTACAGCCAGACAGTCGGCCAGTTTTCCGCCTTTAAATTGCTGGACTGCCTGTTCGGGTGACAGCGGGAAACCGATCTCGGTGATCATTTCTGCCAATACACGGTTTCCCAGGGTCTCACTGTCGACCAACACTCCGTCACAATCAAATATGACCGCTTTATACTTTGTCACGCGAATGAATCTCTCTTTTTCAAAACTTAGTCAGGAAGTTCGATGTAAATCCCATCTTCTTCTACAAAAACCGGAAACGTGGGATGACACAGACGATCATTCAGACAATGCTTTCCAGTCGTCACATCAAACTGCCAGCCATGCCAGGGGCAAGTTACCACTGTACCGTCCAAACTGCCCTCACCCAGTGGGCCACCTGCATGCGGACAGACTCCATCCATCGCGTAATATTGCTGATCAACATGAAATAAAGCGATCACCCGGTCTCCGGCTACGAATTCTGCTGCAGAACCTGCAGGAACTTCACTCACATCCGTAATCCGTACTTTTTTCCCCATTTGCTTCTCCGGATGGTGTTTTCTCAGAACAGATTCCAGTAACCAGTGGAATCGCTCAAACTGGTTGCTTTCCAGACAGCTGTGCGTTCAGTGACAAAGAACCTCTAATGAGGTTGTAGTTCACGGGACCGTCTGAATCAATTCAGGCTGCTTTTTTTTCCGGAAGCGGTTCTGGCTGGCGTTTCTTTTTCGCACGGACACGCGGCTCACTTTTCCAGCGACGATGGACCCAGAAATATTGTTCCGGAGATTTTCGCACCGCATTTTCCAATGCTGTAGTAAACTGCTGCGTAATCTCACCCACGGGATCATTAGAAACACATTGAGTGGAATCGATCAACTGTTCACATCCCATTTCGAATTTCACCCATTGGTTCCGTTCAAAATCATCGGGTAGTCGGCGGGCATAGCCCACACAGATATACGCCCGATATTCCAGTGCCAGCAACGCGATCGATTTGAACGTGGAAGCCGGTTTGCCAAAAAAGTTGACAAACAGCCCCCGCTTGCCGGCATCCTGATCGCCGAGCAGTGCCAGATGTCCGCGGCGTTCGATTGTGGCGACCATATCATCGTAGCCGCCCTTTTTCGCCATCGCCCGATGCCCCGTATGCTGGCGGAATTTCTCAAACCATTCGTTGAGAAACGGATTGTCCAGTTCGCGGGCGACAACGCCCATGGGAAACCCAAACAGACCAAAGACCGAGACGGCAACTTCCCAATTCCCGTAATGCCCGCTCAACAGAATGACAGGTCTGCCGGAACATAACGCGGTAATCAGTTCCGGCGGATAATCAAAATCCAGTACGTTAAAGATATTTCCACGGTGTAACTTTCGTGGTAACTGGATGATTTCGACAACCATCCGAAACAGATGCACCCACATACGGTAGATCGTTTGCTCAATTTCTTTCTCGGAAAGTTCATCGCCAAACGCGGTCCGTAAATTTTCCGCTGCCACTTTATATCGGGTCAGCTTGCGGGGCAGGCAATAATGAATGATAAATGCC
Source organism: Gimesia fumaroli (assembly GCF_007754425.1). NCBI lineage: Bacteria > Pseudomonadati > Planctomycetota > Planctomycetia > Planctomycetales > Planctomycetaceae > Gimesia > Gimesia fumaroli. The sequence goes on along the minus strand of NZ_CP037452.1, from coordinate 1,355,179 downwards.
AGGCCTTTTGCCAACGCCACCGATTCTCTCATCGGTAAAGATCGCACGATGCAGACCAAAGTGCGGAATACCAGATATTCCAGTCGATACCGTGCCATTCGCCAATTAATCATGAATTGATTCCCCCAAGCTTCCCTGCTCTGTTTTTGGATTTCGCCTGAAATTTCGACGAAACACGGTAAAAGTGTCTTCGGAAAGGGAAAATTCGTCAACCCCCAAATTCAGACTTGCTCCCGGCACTTTCAGCCCACTTCGCCGATAAAACCGAACAAAATCCGCAGGAACCAAATTTTATGCTCGGATTTGAACGGATATCCGTATATATTGAAAAGGAAAGTTCTGGTTTTCAGCTCATTTCTCGTCATTTCAGCATGTAGTTTCTATGTCAAACCGCTCGTACTCACAATCCGCCGTCCGTTTCCTGCTGTTCGCAGGTGCGATGTGCGTATGGAGTTTGTCGGCGGTCCAGACAGCGAATGCGACGTGTGGTGATTACCTCTCACATGCAGGTCAACCTGACGATTCCGAAATGATCCTGTTGCATCAACCTGACCAGTCTCCTCAAAAAAGACCCTGCTCGGGTCCTGACTGCCAGAACCACCAGCCTGATCCGTCGCCGGAATCTCCGCTGATTGTGATCACGATGATAAAACCTGCCTGCTCTGGTTCATCAGAAACACTGATGCCTCGCTCACCTGATTGCGGATCAATGGGTTCTCCCCCTTTGCTGCTGACAACTGCCTCTCGACAACGAATCGACCGTCCTCCACAAAATGCCAGCTTCTGAAACGCGCTCGTCAACAGAAACATGGTTTCTGTCGTTTCATGAAACTTGCTGCGTGCATGTGCTCTTTTAATTTCTGGCATGCGCGTGCGCTTCTCACTTTTGCTTAGCGCAGTTTGATACAGCAAGTTTTGTCTCTAGCCATTTTGTGCAGGATCTATTGTCATCATGAGTTCCTCTGATTCTCCCGTGACAGAATCACGGCCGCGTCGTATCGTCCGCCGCGCTATCGGACCGAAATTACGTAAGGTTTTCTATCTCCTGTTATTACTGGTTGCCCTCCTGGGTGCGAATTCAATCTATCTGGTCAGTATTACGGTGTACGACTGGTTGAGCGGCGAGACCCTGGAAAACTGGTTTTATCAATATATGTTTCTGGCACATTTGATTCTGGGACTGTTGTTCCTGGCACCGTTCATTCTGTTTGGCATAGTTCACATTTATAATACGAAGAATCGTCTCAACCGCCGCGCGGTGCGCGTAGGCTTCGCACTCTTTATTACTTCCTGTCTGCTATTGATCTCCGGAATTTTATTATTACGTATTGGTTCATTCGACCTGAAAAACCCGACGGCACGTTCCATCACGTATTGGTGTCACGTGCTCTCCCCGCTGTTTGCCCTCTGGCTGTATTGGCTACATCGTCTCGTTGGTCCCAAAATTCACTGGAAGGGAGGACTGTCTTATATGGGCGTGATTACCGCCATGGTGGTCGGCATGTTGATGTTTCATTCGGCCGATCCGCGCAAATGGAATGTGGTCGGACCTGCTTCGGGTGAAAAATATTTCTTCCCGTCCCTGTCACGAACATCAACTGGTGATTTCATTCCCGCACAGGCATTGATGATGGATAACTACTGCCAGAAATGTCATCCCGACACACACGCTGACTGGAAAAACAGCGTGCATCATATCAGTTCCTTTAATAACCCCGCCTATCTGGCATCGGTCCGGGAAACGCGCAAAGTCTCTCTGGAACGCGATGGGAATCTACAGGCATCCCGCTTCTGTGCCGGCTGCCATGACCCGGTCCCCTTTTTCAGTGGCGCGTTTGATGACCCCAATTTTGACGATATCAATCATATTACGTCACAGGCAGGCATCACTTGCACGACCTGCCATGCCATTACTCACGTCAACAGCGTGCGCGGTAATAGTGACTACACAATTGAAGAACCAATTCATTATCCCTTCGCATATAGTGAAAACCCGTTTCTGCAATGGGTGAATAATCAACTGGTCAAAGCCAAACCCGCATTCCACAAAAAAACGTTCTTAAAGGATTTGCACAAGTCCACCGAATTCTGTGGTACCTGTCACAAAGTGCATTTGCCGGAAGAACTCAATCAATACAAATTCCTGCGAGGTCAGAACCATTACGATTCCTTTTTACTGAGTGGTGTTTCGGGACATGGAGCGCGGAGTTTTTATTATCCGCCTGTAGCACAGGAAAATTGCAATAAATGCCATATGCCTGCCAAGCCTTCGAATGACTTCGGCGCCCGCCACTTTTATGACTCGAAAGAACTCAGCGTTCATAACCATCTGTTCCCAGCAGCGAACACGGGAATTGCCGCTTTACGGAATGACCCGGAAACCGTCGCCGTCCATCAGGAGTTTCTCAAAGATAACTTGCGCGTCGATTTCTTCGGCATCCGGGAAAAAGGCAACATTGATGGAAAATTAATCGCCCCTCTGCGACCGAAAGTCCCGACTTTAAAACCGGGAAATAAATATCTGTTGGAAACGGTCCTCCGGACCTTAAAAGTCGGTCACCATTTCACTCAGGGCACAGCCGACTCAAATGAAATCTGGCTGGATGTGACGGTCAAGAGTGGTGACCGAATTATTGGTCGTAGCGGTTCACGTGAAGAGGATGGGACTGTGGACCCCTGGTCACACTTCATCAACGCGTTTGTGATCGACAGAGACGGTAATCGCATTGCCCGCCGCAATGCACAGGATATCTTCGTCGCTCTCTATAATAATCAGATGCCCCCCGGTGCCGGGCAGACGATCCATTATGAACTGAACCTTCCGGACGACTTGACTGCTCCCGTGACGGTGGAAGCCAAGCTGCAGTATCGAAAATTCGATACACACTACATGCAGTTTGTAGCGGAATCACTCGAATCGAAAGGGCAAGAACTCTCCTGGAAGAAAAAGGGAGTTCCCTATGTTAATACGTTGCCCATTACAACGATTGCCTCCGATACCATTACGTTTCCGGTAGAAGGCGTCACCGCCGAGATCAAAAATAAAACGGTTAAAATCCCGGAATGGCAACGCTGGAATGATTACGGTATCGGACTATTCTTGAAAGGCAAAGCGGAACTGAGACAAGCCGCCGAAGCGTTTGGTCAAGTCGATCAACTGGGCCGCTATGACGGCTCTTTGAATCTGGCACGTGTCTATTTCCGTGAAGGTCGTTTACAGGACGCCGTTGAGATTTTACAAAAAGCGGCTTCGTTTACTGATCCGCCGGCTCCCCCCTGGACGCTGGCCTGGTTGAGCGGCAAGGTGAATCAACAGCAGGGCCACCTGAAAGAAGCCGAACGTAACTTCCGTAGTGTTCTGGAAGACCAGACAGAGGAACGCACCCGTCGCGGTTTTGATTTCAGCAAAGATTATGTTGTCATCAATGACTTGGGGCAAAACCTGTTTGATCAGGCTAAGCGATTCCGTACCAAAGAAAATCGAGACCAGCGGGATCATTTTCTGAATCAGGCAGTCGAACAGTTTCAAAAGACTCTGGTACTCGACCCGGAAAATGTCACCGCACATTACAGCTTATCATTGATTTATGACCAACTGGATCAAACCGAACTTTCTGAACAGCATCGAAAGCTGCATCAGAAGTATAAAGTGGATGATACAGCCCGCGGTCTCTCCGAACGAAAAGCCCGTGAAAAGTATCCTGCAGCCAACCATGCTGCCGAGCATCCGGTGATTTATTCATTAAACCGGACGGTCAAACCATAACAAATCGACCTCTCCTGGAATGTTGAGCCAGGAATGTCATAAGACTATATACAAAGGATAATCAAATGGCAGATCAAAAAAGTGCCAACCTTGATCCAGAACTGGAAGAAGAGACAGAGCAGAACGATGAATCCATCGGTCGTGCTTTCTGGTATTCTCTGGCTGTAATGCTGGTCTTAGCGATAGTGGGAGGAACCTTCTTCCTGTTGCGTCAGCTTCGTCAGCCGGAAAACATCGTAAAGGAAACTCCGTTAGCGTTACCGGCAGAACGACAAATCGAAGCAATAACGCTTCCCAAGATTCCCTTTAGCGATATCACACAGGCGGCTGGAATTGACTTCGTTCATAATAACGGAGCCGCTGGTGAAAAACTGTTGCCGGAAACAATGGGAGGCGGAGCTGCATTTTTAGATTACGATAATGACGGAGATCAGGACCTGCTGCTTGTGGGTTCAAATGACTGGCCCTGGAGCCAGCCACAGAAAAAAGAAAGCACTAATTCCTCGCTGGCGTTATATCAAAACGACGGTACCGGGAAATTTAAAGATGTTACAGACGATATGGGCTTGAACGTCTCGCTGTACGGCATGGGCATTGCTTGTGGCGACTATAACAACGACGGACTCGTGGATCTGTTTATCTCTGCATTGGGAACCAATCGCTTATTCAAAAATGAAGGAACGCGTTTTACTGACGTCACAATGCAGGCGGGCGTCGGTGGTCCTGCACAGCTCTGGAGCACCAGTTGTGGCTGGTTTGATTACGATCGTGACGGAGACCTGGATTTACTGGTTTGCAACTATGTGGAATGGACGCGTGAGTTTGACCGTGCACAGAACTTTACACTCAAAGGTGGAATTCGAGCCTATGGTCGTCCGCAAAACTTCAATGGCGTTCCTCCCCTACTCTACCAGAACCAGGGAAATGGTACATTCAATGAAGTTTCTGAACAGGCTGGCTTGAGAATATTCACCCCTAGAACAGGAGTCCCTTTAGCAAAATCACTTGGATTGAATTTCTACGATTTTGATCAGGATGGATACATCGATATTTTCATTACCAACGATACGGTTCAAAATTTCCTGTTCCACAATCAACAGAATGGCACTTTCACAGAAACAGCGGTGATTTCCGGAGTCGCCTTTGACATGAATGGTAATGCGCGCGGTGCAATGGGAATTGACATCGCCCCATTTCGAAATGATGACACACTGGGCATCGCCATTGGAAACTTCGCCAATGAAATGACGGCCCTTTATACGTCGCCTGGAAAAAAGATGGAGTTTATTGATGAGGCCATCTCGAACGGGCTCGGGCCACAAACGCGACTGGCGTTAACGTTCGGCGTCTTCTTTTTTGATGCAGATTTAGACGGTCGACTCGATCTGTTTGCAGCAAACGGTCACTTGGAAGAAGATATTAATATCGTGCAGGAACGTCAGCATTATGAACAGGAACCACAACTGTTCTGGAACTGCGGTGCACAACATGAGACAGAGTTCCTTCCGCTGGGCCAATCTCTGGTTGGATCCGACTTTGCGCAACCTCTAGTTGGCCGCGGCGCCACCTTTGGCGATATTGATAATGATGGAGATCTGGATCTGTTGATCATGACTACCGGAAAAACGCCGCGTCTACTACGAAATGATCAACAAACAGGCCACCATTGGGTCCGTTTCCAGCTCACAAGTGACCCCACCAAGGGAAACAAAGGTTCTACACCTGCTTCTAACCACGATTCTCTGGGTGCACAGGTTCAGATTAAAACGCAATCAGGCGTACAAAGTCGTCTGGTGATGCCAACCCGCAGCTATCTGTCACAAACTGAACTCCCCATTACCTTTGGGTTAGGTGAAGAAACGGAAATTGCATCGGTAAGCATCCGATGGCCATCGGGAAAAACAACCAAATGGGAAAATTTGAAAGCAGATCAGTTGTATCAGATTTCCGAACAAAACGGACTTGTTGAAAAATAAAAACATCCTGTTTTACCGATGTTACTATTTTCGTTGAGTTAATAGAAATCAATACGAAATCCTTGACAGATTCATATCAATCTTGTCTGATGTATCATGCTTTAAAGTAGTTCGATCATGAATGGTTTCCAAAATTGTCCTTGAATTACTGCATGTAGATTTGGCATAATATGTATCAGACGGTTTTAATCGATTCCTCCCCCCACTGGATTAATGTGTTAGAATTAGAAAACATTACCAGAACCACCTACTGAAGAAACTCTGATGTGACTAGTGTAGATCAGAGCCATCCGCCAGATAAACTGGCTATACTCCAACCTGACAAGACGAGTGCTCAAACCCAATAACAAGTGTTAAGCCTCTGGCTCTTAAAGAGCCATATACCAAACACAAATTATTCCCCACCTCGGAAATGGAGATTTCACAATGAGCTTGAATCAATCGCGTCGCGACTTTTTGCATGTTGGCTTTGCGGGCGGAATCGGGCTGACTCTGCCTCAGTTTCTGCGCATGAAAAGCGCTCAGGCAGAATTGAAACACTATGAAAGTAAAGAAGGTACTGCGAAGTCCGTTATCTTCATTTACCTGCCAGGTGGGGCCGCTCATCAGGAAACATGGGATCCCAAACCTTATGCACCGGTTGAATACCGGGGGCCAATGAATTCAATCGACACCAACGTCTCGGGCGTTCGATTGAACGAAAAGCTCGTGAAGACAGCCAAGCTGATGGATAAACTGACCATCTGCCGTTCCATGTCGCACGGCGAAGCGGCTCACGAACGGGGAACACATAACATGTTCACCGGGTATCGCCCCAGCCCTGCTCTGCAATTCCCCAGTATGGGAAGTGTTGTGACACACGAATTCGGGCCAAAGAATAACATGCCACAATATGTATGCATTCCAAATCAGCCTAACGAATTCGCTGGTACAGGCTACTTGAGTTCATCCTTTGCTCCCTTCAGTGTAGGGTCAGACCCTGCGTCAAACGGCTTCAAAGTACGTGACCTGAATCTGCCTGGCGGTGTCGATACCAATCGATTTACTCGACGACGCTCTCTACTGGATTCCGTTAACGAGTATTTCGTTTCCAAAGAAAAATCAGATTCCCTGGATGCTGTCGATACTTTTTATAAGCAGGCCTATGACATGGTCTCATCGAAAGCGTCCCAGGAAGCTTTCGATTTGAATAAAGAAGACGCGAAAGTCCGTGATGCTTATGGACGAAACCAGGCTGGTGCCCGGATGCTGTTATCACGGCGTCTTGTTGAAGCAGGTGCTCGCTTTGTCACCATGACTTATGGTGGCTGGGATATGCATGACCGGATTCAAACCGGAATCGACAGAAACCTGCCTTCATTCGATCAGGCTTTCTCAACTTTGATCTCAGACCTGAGTGATCGTGGCCTGTTAAAGAGCACACTGGTTTGTGTTTGTAGTGAGTTTGGCCGAACACCTAAAATCAACGCGACAGCCGGCCGAGACCACTGGCCGAAAGTCTTTAGTGTCGTTATGGCCGGTGGTGGAGTCAAAGGGGGACATGTCTATGGTGCTTCTGACGCCATCGCCAGCGAACCAGAAGACAATCCTCTTTCCGTCATGGACTGGGCCACAACCATTTATCATTGTCTGGGAATTGTTTCTGACAAAGAACTGATGGCTCCCGGTGATCGGCCCATCGAAATTGTCAATGGCGGTAAAGTCGTAAAAGACCTGCTTGCCTAGTCAGACAATTAAAAATACGAATCGCTTGAATCAGAATTGTTAGTACGGGTTTGTTGACTCGTGCTAACATTCTCGTTCTAGCGAAAATAAAACTGATTCTCGAACATCAACATTTCCAAGGGGGGAACCGTGATGCTGCAGAAGTACAGATCTGTTTGCACCGGAATTTTGACAATCGCACTGAGTCTGGTACTCGTAGATCTCGCCGGGGCTGCTGACCCCAGCCTGAACTATGTTCGCCCACGAGGCGGACAACGAGGCACGGAAGTCAGTCTGACTTTCATTGGAGCCCGGCTCTCCGATGCGGTTGAAATTCTATCTTACAAAAAAGGATTTGAGTTTAAAGAAATCAAACCCAACTCCAAGAACGCCAATGTCTGTACTGCCATCGTCAAAATCGCCCCAGACTGTGATCTGGGAGAACATACCTTCCAGGTTCGCACCAAAAGTGGTGTCTCTGACTACAAAACATTCTGGGTCGGCCAGTTTCCTGAAGTCGCCGAGAAAGAACCCAACAGCGAATTCGAAACACCACAGCCGATCGAATTGAATCAGACCGTTACCGGCGTCATTCAGAATGAAGATGTCGATCACTTTGTTGTCACCGCGAAAAAAGGACAACGCATCTCAGCAGAGATCGAAGGCGTTCGTCTGGCAACGACCCTACTGGACCCTTATCTCGCGATTCTCGACGAAAAGCGTTTTGAATTGAAAGCAGAAGACGATCTGCCACTCCTCAGAAATGACTCCGCAATTTCAGTGATTGCTCCAGCAGATGGAAAATATACGATCTTGGTTCGCGACAGTTCTTATGGTGGAAACGGCGCTGCTTTCTATCGCCTGCACGTGGGAACGTACCCCCGTCCGACAGCCGTTTACCCGGCTGGGGGCCAGTTAGCCTCAAAACAAAAAGTGACGTTCAAAGGGAACACGGTTGATAACCTGGTACAGGAATTTCAACTGCCCGATAAACCCAATGATGAATTTGAACTCTTCGCATCAGACGCGGGCGGAAGTGCTCCTTCCGGTAATGTCTTTCGTTTATTCCCTCATGGTAATTCCATGGAGCAAGAGCCTAACAACGAATTTAAACAGGCTTCGCCTGCGACGCTTCCGAATGCTTTTAATGGTATTATTGAAAAAGAAGGCGACATTGATTACTTCAAATTCCAGGGCAAGAAGGGGCAGACACTGGAAATCGAATGCTACGCACGTCGCGTTCGTTCTCCACTCGACCCCGTAATGTATCTGTATGATGCGAAGTCCAAACGAGTCGCTTCAAACGATGATTCACGAGGACCGGATAGTTACTTCCGATACAAGTTCCCCGCAGACGGTGACTATTACCTTTCGATTACAGATCACCTCTCTCGGGGTGGTGCCGATTTTGTTTACCGCGTCGAGATGCTTCCCGTTTCACCATCACTTGAACTGGGAATTCCCAGAAATGCACGCTATTCCCAGGAACGTCAGCGGATTGTCGTCGCCAAAGGGAACCGTTTCGCGGTTGTGGTGAGTGCCAAACGAACCAACTTTGGGGGAGAGATTGTACTCGACTCATCAAATCTTCCTAAAGGCATCAAAATGGTTGCCGAACCGATGGCAGCAAATTTAACGACAATGCCTGTTGTCTTTGAAGCAGCCGCTGATGCTGCCGTGGAAGGCGAGCTCATTGCACTAACAGGGCGACACGCTGACCCGAAACAGAAAATTGAAGGTGTTTTCAAGAACCGGGCTGACTTGGTTCGCGTCCGCAACAATCAGTTACTGTGGATGAAAGATGTGGCACAAATTCCCGTCGCTGTTGTGGAAGAGCTTCCTTTCAAACTTGATATCGTCGAACCCAAGGCACCTCTGGCTCGTAGTGGGTCCATGCAACTCAAAGTCGTGGTTACTCGTAAAGAAGGGTTTGATGAACCAATTACCCTCCAGTTTCCTTTCCGTCCGCCGGGAGTGGGTGCTTCCAGTCGCGTGACGATCCCTAAAGGGAAAAACGAAGCCTTTTATCCGCTGAATGCAAATAGCAAAGCAGAAATCAAGAAGTGGAAGGTATTTGTCATTGGCTCAGCAAACGTAGGAGGTAATGCCTGGGTTTCTTCTCAACTGGCGAATCTAGAAGTCTCTGACTCCTTCGTCGACCTTCAATTGGCGCGTACTGCCGTTGAACAGGGAAAAGAGACCGAAATTCTCTGCAAGGTGAGTATGAAAAACCCGTTTGAAGGCGATGCCAAAATCAAACTGGTTGGTCTGCCTCCCAAAGTCACAACCGAAGACATCTCTTTTAATAAAGAGAGCAAAGAACTGATCTTCAAAGTGAAAACAGATCCTGCTTCCCCCCAGGGACGACACAAAAGTCTGTTCTGTCAGGTGGAGATCCCCATGAATGGCGAGACGGTCGTGCATACTACTGGTCGCACTGAACTCCGAATCGATAAGCCACTCCCACCTAAAAAAGATGAACCGGCTAAACCCAAAGCAGTCGCAAAAAAAGCGGAGCCGAAAAAAGAAGCGCCTCCCAAGCGACTGACACGATTGGAGCAACTTCGTTTAGAAGCCAAGAAACGTCTGGAGTCCGGTACTAAATAAATCAATAACCAATAGTTCGCTCAGTTTCCAAGAATTGAACTCTTAGTTTATATCACCTTCCTCAACTAATTTCTGTTGACGAAAAAAGGTTTTCGATTATGTGGCGTCATCAAAATTCATTTCGTAGTGTACTCTCTCTACTGTTTATCGTCAGTGGACTCTCTCTCACCGTAGCAGATGAGAAAGCACAACCAGCCAAACTGGCTCCAGCGAAACCAACCGCAACTCCGACTCCCGCAAAGCCTGCCCAGGCAAAACCGGCTGAAGCGAAACCAACCCCTGCTAAGCCTGCTGAAACAAAGCCGACTCCCGCGAAACCTGTTTCTCCGAAGCCAGCACCAGCAAAACCAGCTGCTCCGAAACCAGCGCCTGCCAAGCCAGCTCCCAAAATGGTGAAACTGAATGTTTATCCTCAGAACATTCAACTCACGACGAGCCGCGATCGTCAGTCGGTCATTGGTCAGGCTGTTTATGACAACGGACTTACACAAGATGTCACCAGCCAGTTACAAATCAAACCCGCTAAAGCAGGCATTGTCCGGGTTGATAAAAACATGATTTACCCCGCCGGTGACGGTGAAACCGATTTACTTGCCAGCTTTGGTGGTGCGACGATCAAACTACACTCTAAAGTAGTGAAAGCGAAAGAAGATCGTCCGATCAGCTTCAACCTGGATGTGATGCCTACCTTCATGCGTGGCGGCTGTAATACCGGAAGCTGCCACGGTGCCGCCCGTGGAAAAGATGGTTTCCGTCTTTCTCTATTCGGATTTGATCCCAAGGGAGATTACGATCGTCTCACACGTGAACTCAGTGGACGCCGCATCAACCTCAGTTTGCCACGGGAAAGCCTGTTACTTGAAAAAGCCATCGGTGCTGTACCTCACACGGGTGGCAAACTTTACGAAAAAGATTCTGAACTCTACACACAAGTGCTCCGCTGGTTAGAAGCAGGAGCTCCCTACGATGCAGGTGCAATTCCTACCGTCACAAAAGTTGATATTTACCCTGAAGGCGGCGTCATGGACGGTAAAGGAACCAAGCAACAGGTTTCTGTGCTCGCCTATTATTCTGATGGCACAACCCGCGATGTGACTTCACTGTCATCATTTTCTTCCAACAACGATAACTCGGCAACAATCACTAAAAATGGTCTGATCACTGCAAATAATCGAGGCGAAGCCTTTGTCATGGCTCGCTTTGACACACATACGGTTGGCTCACACTTTGTCGTCTTACCCAAGGGACTCAATTTTGAATGGCCAAACATCCCTGAAAATAACTACGTCGACACCCTGATCCATAACAAATTGAAAAAGCTCCGCGTCGTTCCTTCTGAAGTCTGCTCGGATGCCGAATTTCTGCGTCGCGCCAGCCTTGATATTTGTGGTATTCTGCCCACGATCGAAGAGTTTAACCAGTTTGCTGCTGATAAAGATCCCAAGAAACGTGAGAAGCTCGTTGACAAACTTTTGAACCGCAAAGAGTTTGTAGAAATGTGGGTCATGAAGTGGTCTGAGTTATTACAGATCCGCACAGTCAATAACCGAATCAGCTATAAGTCAGCACTATTGTACTACAACTGGTTACAGGAACGGATCGCCTCCAACGTGCCAATTAACATCATGATCCAGGAAATCCTTGGATCTAATGGCGGTACATTTGCCAATGCCGCAACGAACTACTACGAAAACGAACGGGACACATTGAAAGTGTCTGAAAATGTAGCTCAGGTCTTCATGGGAATGCGTATTCAATGTGCTCAGTGTCACAATCATCCATTCGACCGCTGGACCATGGACGACTATTACAGCTTCGCAGCGTTCTTCTCACAAATCGGCAGAAAACGGAGCGAAGACCCTCGTGAATCAATTATTTATAACCGGGGTAGCGGAGAAGTTCGACACCTGGTTGATAAGCGTGTCATGAAGCCAAAATTCCTGGGTGGTGAAGCACCTGACACGCGTGGTAAAGACCGTCGTGTTGTGCTAGCACAATGGCTGGCTTCCGATGATAACCCCTACTTCGCGACAAACTTGAGCAACATTGTCTGGGCTCACTTTTTCGGCAAGGGAATCATTAATGAAGTAGACGACGTTCGCGTCAGTAATCCTCCCGTGAATCCGGAACTGCTGAATGAACTCGCCAAACGCTTTACCGAATACAATTATGACTTCAAGAAAGTCGTTCGTGATATCTGTACTTCACGAACCTACCAGCTCTCAACTCAAACAAATCCTTCTAATGAACGTGATCTGACAAACTTCTCCCATGCACTGCCTCGTCGTTTACGGGCCGAAGTGTTACTGGACTGCATCTCTCAGGTCACGAGTGCTCCGAACAAATTCCGCGGACTCCCCTTGGGTGCCCGTGCTGTTCAGATCGCAGACGGAAACACTTCCACTTACTTCCTGACAACATTCGGTCGTGCCAAACGCGATACTGTTTGTTCGTGTGAAGTGCGAATGGAGCCGAGTCTTTCACAGGCATTGCATCTGTTAAATGGTGATACCGTTAACAGCAAAATCGTCCAAGGCAAGTTTGTTGCGTCCCGAATGAAAGAGGGGAAAAAACCTCTGGAAATCATTGACGAAATGTATATTTCCTGTCTGTCACGAAAGCCTACTGACAAAGAATATTCATCTTTGATCCAAGTACTTGATGAAAACAAGAAAGACGAAGCCAATACGTTGAACGATGTGTTCTGGTCTTTATTGAATTCAAGAGAATTCATCTTTAATCATTAAGCCAGCTACTTGTTTCAACTTGTCAACTTCAGGGAGTTCCCTAAAGGAATTCCGCTTTTAATATGGTTATGACTATGAATAAATTATTTTCTAATCACTGTTGTCATCAAATCTGCAAGCCATTTGTGATTGTCGGTTTGATTGTCTCGCTGATGTCATCAGCAGTAGTTGCTGATGACAAAAAGCCAGCAGACAACAAGAAACCCAAAATCACATTCGACGAACACATCAAGCCGATCTTCCGTGCGAAGTGTTTCGCCTGTCATAATACTGACAAAAAAGCATCCGGCTTGGATTTGACGAACTACACTGGCTTGATGCAGGGAGGTGCTGCCGGCGAGTCCATTGATCCCGGAGATGCAGATGGCAGCTATTTATACATGCTGGTGACACACGATTCTGAACCATTCATGCCTCCTAAGTCCGATAAACTGCCTGACAAAGAAATTGCCTTAATTCAAGAATGGATTAATGGTGGAGCACCAGAAAATGCGGGCAGTAAAGTGGTCATCAAGAAGCCAAAATTCGACTTCGCATTAAAAGGAGCCTCGTCTGGAAAACCCGAGGGACCACCACCAATGCCTCCGCGTTTAAGTCTGGAACCAGTTGTCCACACCAGCCTCTCGACAGCAGTCACTGCTCTCGCAACCAACCCCTGGTCTCCATTAGCAGCGGTTGCCGGTCAGAAGCAGGTCCTGTTGTATAACACTAAAACATTACAATTATTAGGCGTTTTGCCTTTCCCCGAAGGTGTTCCTCACGTTCTCAAATTCAGCCGTAATGGTAGCTTGCTACTGGCCGGTGGTGGCCATGCTGCTGCCAGCGGACGTGTCGTCGTCTGGGATGTTAAAACGGGAAAACGCCTGTTTGAAGTCGGCGATGAACTTGATTCAGTCCTCTGTGCTGACATCAGCTCAGACCAGAGATTCATCGCTCTGGGAAGCCCCAGTAAAGTCATTCGCGTTTACTCTACCAGCACCGGAGAACTTGCTTACGAAATTCGGAAACACACCGACTGGATGACCTCTCTTGCTTTCAGCCCGGATTCAGTCCTTCTGTGTTCTGGCGACCGCAATGGGGGTGCTTTTGTCTGGGAAGCTGCCACTGGTAGTGAATACCTGACGCTAAAAGGACACAAAGGTGGCATCACAGGAATCTCCTGGCGTTCTGATTCCAATATCGTTGCCACCAGCAGCGAAGACCAGTCAGTCAAACTTTGGGAATTGCAAAACGGAAATAATATCAAGTCTTGGAATGCACATGGCGGTGGGACTTCCAGTGTCGAATTTGCACGCGATGGACGTCTCGTCACATGTGGTCGGGATAAAGTCACTAAACTCTGGGATCAGGCAGGGAAACAACTGAAAGCCTTCCCTGCTTTCACTGATATCGCTGTCGGCGTCACAATCTGTGATGAAACCAACCATGTAATTGCCAGCGACTGGACCGGAAAAATCAAAGTCTGGAATGCGGCAGATGGCAAAGAAGTTGGCGCGCTAACGGCCAATCCCTTACAGCTTTCTCAACGACTGGCTTCAGCTACATCCAGTCTGCAGGCCTCTCAGTCAAACCAGCAGAAGCTTCTGGCTGTCGCTCAGGCCGATCAGGCTGCTGTCGCAAAAATTAATGCCAACATCGCAGCGACACAAAAACAGCAAACGGACCTGCAAAATAGTTTGAATGGTTTGAACGCGAATCTGGCAGCTGCTCAAAAAGCCATCACGGCTGCTCAGGCGAGTGCGACAAATTCCACCAAGCAAATTGCTGCAATTGAAGCACCGCTGCCCGCGATTAAAGAAGCTTACGCGAAAGCAGTTGCCGTTAGTAAACAAGTCGCTGGCGATAAAGAGCTGGCAGAAGCAGCTGCAAAACTGAAAACAGCGATCGATAAACGCGAAGCTGCCAAAGCGGCCGAGCAGAAAAACCTGGCGACGCATCAGGCAACAGTGAAAGCTAACCAGCAAAAAGTGGCCCAGTACACTCCCCAGATCAAGCAGACCACCGATGCTCTGAACGCTGCGAAAGCCAAAGTCGCGGCCATTCAGAAAACACTAAAACCTGCAACCGACAAGGCAACGGCTTCTCAAAACGCAGCCAATGCAGCAACGACGGCCTTGACGGCAGCACAAAATGAGGTCAAACGCTGGCAAGCCGAAATTGAATTTTCCAAGAAATTCAACAACGTTCAGGCAAGTGCTTCCAAATAAGTAAGCTCTTCATTTAAGCAAAAGCCCCTCATGTCAACAATCGAGGGGCTTTTTTTTTGCGCATCCACCAATGGCACTTCCCCTCGTATTCTGTTATTTTAATCCACAATATAACAGCGAGTACGCATCAAATACAAAAGGGGTAGATCAAGATGGCACAAGGTAATTCCCGGTTTGCGGTCGTTGCCGCTCTTGTGGGGAATGGGGTAATAACAGTTGCAAAAGGGGCCACATTTCTAATTACCGGCTCCGGAGCCATGCTTTCCGAAACGATCCACTCTGTTGCCGATTTTTTGAATCAGCTGTTATTACTCATCGGGTTAGTGCGCGCTGACCAGGCCCCTGACAAACGATTTGAATATGGTTACGCCGGCGAGCGATATGTCTGGGCGTTGATTTCTGCAGTAGGTATCTTCTTCTTGGGATGTGGCGTCACCATCTATCACGGTGTACAATCATTATTCCATCCCCCCACACTGGATATGGGAGAAATGAAGTGGGCCATCGGGGCCCTGCTGTTTGCCCTCGTGATCGATGGAATTGTGTTTATCCTGGCTCTGAAAGGGGAATGGAAAAATGCAGCCCTTCACGGTCGTCCCTTTCATCATTATCTACGCAACGAAGCCGATCCGGCTGCCGTTGCTGTAATTCTGGAAGATGGTGCCGCCTGTCTGGGTGTGATTATCGCGCTGATTTCGATTCTCTTAACCCAATGGACGGGCCAACATTACTGGGACGCGATCGGATCTATCGGCATTGGAGTCCTTTTGGGTGGAATCGCGGTCTGGCTCATCATCCGTAATCAGGAACTATTGGTGGGCCCCAGTATTCCCCCACAAACGAAGGAGCAAGTCACTCGCATTCTCAAAAACAATCCATTGATCGAAGAAGTGATCGATCTCCGGTCGCGTATTCTTTCCATAGACAATTATCGAATCAAAGCCGACCTGAGTTTTAGCTCGGAAGAATTATCCAGACGGCTGAAAAAGAAAGCACTCGCCGCTTATCCCGAAATTAAAACCGAACAGGACTTCGAAATCTTTTGTCAGAAGTATACAGAAGATGTACTGGAGACTCTGGCTGAAGAGATCGATAAAATTGAAGCCGAAATTCAACGGCAGATCCCGGAAGCACAACACCTCGATCTGGAAGCAAACTGAACGGAAACCGAGTCGGTTCTAGAGAGTCATTCGTTCCAGAGAACGCTTTTTAACCAATTGTCCGTCAATTTCAAATGAATTCGGGGGTTTACTCTGTCTTCCTGCCTGTGATCGCATCTGCAGCCGCCTATAATAAGACAAGATAGTTTAGGGCGGCTTCTTTCTATTTTTATTACATTGAGTTTTTCTGATATGTCCCAGCGAGTTGTTTTGGCGATGAGTGGCGGTGTCGATAGTTCCGCAGCCGCTCATTTACTATTGGAACAGGGCTACGAAGTCATCGGGCTGTTTATGCGGTCTGGTGCAACAGAAGAAACTGCCTGCGCCGTTGAGGATAAAAACAGTCTCCCAGTGCTGAATGTGAAAGCGCACAAGCAGGGTTGTTGCTCCGCCAGCGACGCCGCTGATGCACGTCGCGTTGCTGACATGCTGGATATCCCCTTCCATGCACTCAACTTCCAAGATGCATTTGGACGCATTAAAGATTACTTCGCCGATGAATATCTGGCTGGCCGCACTCCCAACCCCTGTGTGATGTGTAACAACTGGCTCAAATTTGGCAAACTATGGGACTTTGCAGAGCAAGTTGGTGCGTCTTATATCTCCACCGGACACTATGCCCAGTTGAAACCAATCGCCAGCGAAAGTCGACCGGCACTGGTACGTGGCCTTGATCGTTCTAAAGATCAGTCGTATGTTTTGTTTGGAATTCAGCCGGACTTGTTGGAGAAAATCATTTTTCCTGTTGGTGGATTTATAAAACCGGAAATCCGGGAGTTGGCAGGAGAAGCTGGCCTGCGTACCGCCAACAAGCCGGACAGTCAGGAAATATGCTTTATTCCCGACAACGATTATTTCGGTTTTCTCAATCGTTATCGTGGCCAGCAGGAAACAGCGGGAGAAATGGTCGACACGCAGGGGAACGTCGTCGGCCATCATAGTGGCTACGAAAATTATACTATCGGTCAGCGCAAACGACTGGGTGTGGCCTTTGGAACTCCCAGGTTTGTCATCAAAATTGAGCCGGAAACCAAGCGTGTGGTGATTGGAACACGCGATGATCTGGCGCGTCGAACATTAGAAGCCAATCGCTGCAACTGGCTGATTGAGAGTCCGGGCTCTGAACTTCGTTGTCAGGCACAAATTCGCTATCAACACAAAGAAGCCGACTGTACTGTCGAAATTCTGGATGAAGACCGGTTCCGCGTGACGTTCGATGATCCGGAATATGGTGTCGCACCAGGTCAGGCCGTCGTACTGTATGACCAGGACCGTGTCTTAGGTGGCGGCTGGATTATGTAGCACCGATCAGGCAGCCGCTTCGGCTTCCATTCGGTCACGATTCTGTCGCTTTTTCTTGCGGTTGCTTTGTCGATCGTCGACATCATCCATACTCACAGAATCAGCGGCTTGTGCGCGATTCGAAATCCAGGTCAACAATGCCGGTAAAGTCACCAGGGAAACAAACAGACAACAGCCCACACCAATCACAAGTACCAGTCCCACGCTATATAACCCACGGTGTGTTGCCACCATCATGCTCCCAAAACCAATCATGGACGTCAGCGAGGTCATCACAATCGCATTGATCGTGCTGGGAGAAGTCTTGTAGTCGTCGCGTTTCATCCGGAAATCATGTACTACGTGGACGCCATCATCAACACCAATTCCTAAAATCAAAGGCAGTACAATCAAGTTCGCCGGATTCAAGTCGATTGAGGTCATCGCAAGAATTCCGAACATGACGATCCCGCCCACCACAGGGGGAAGCATCGTTAAAAACATATGCCCGACACTCTGGCGATCTAAAACGAAAGCCACGCCAAGACACATGATCAGAAACAGGCCTATAGCCGCTTCCACGCTGATCGGTGTTCCCCGATTAAACAATATAAACCAGGTACAAACAGCTAAAATGATGGCCGGTATCATTGCGAGTACTGCATGACGGCGGCTTAAATAATCGATTAACAAGACCACACATATCACGGCGAGAGCATAAATAGAGGCTGTCTTATAACTGACTTTGATCTGCTGTGCTGCCTCATAATTTTGTAACGGCGTTCCGGTTACATCCGGATCAACAGAACGCACATCCTTAACGAACGCCTCCAGTGGCTCAATCTCCCAAATATGATCACGAGGGTAGATTTGAATCAACCACTTTCCTTCCGCACTGACAAATCGAGATGTCAGAGAGCGGGGAAGATCTGAAAAACGTACCGGAGTTGAATCAGAAGCACCATGCAGAGCTTTGAACTGACCTAATAGGGAAGCCGTAGTGCGATACTGAAACTCATCCAGGAACCGAGACTGCTGAGCCAGCGACATCGATTCAAAATGGTTTAAAAAACGATCGAGTACACGTGCAGTTGATTGGGCTGTCGGATGGTTATATCGAGATAATAAAACATAAAACTGCTCGAGCTTTCGTCCGATAACCGAGGGGTTCAGCCGATTGACTGGTGGAATATTCAGTGGCAAATGAGCCAGCTGAGCGCGAAAGGACTGGACCAGTAAATTCGTTTCTTGAGATGAATGAGCGGGAACCCGAGATGCCAGCTCTTCTACATGATTGACAGTAGGCAACGCTTCAAATTTCCGCCGTAAAATACGTGCCTCTTCTGGGCTGTCGGCAACCGCGACAGCGAACAGAAGTGAATTCTGTGCGTCGTTAAAAATTCGCTTCTGTACTTCTACGGACTCCAAACCAGCAGCCTGCAAATTGAGCAAATTGTAATCATAAACTACTTTTGATGACCAGCCATTATCCGTTTTTTGAATCATCTGGCTACCACAAAAGGCAACCACTGCCAGCGATCCCAAAGCAACGCCGCGCGGAAACCGCACAATCATTTTTTGCAGCCATTTTCCCTGGAATGGTGTAGGCATCTGTTTGACTTCAACGTCTCGGTCGGCCCGTGATAAAAGAGCCGGCAAAACGAAAAACGTTGCTACGGCACACAAGAGAATTCCACCACCGCCAATGAATCCAAGTTCAGCGATCCCCAGAAACGGAGTCAGTCCTGCACAATAAAAAGCCAAAGCGGTGGTCACGGCGGCAGCAACAATCCCAGTACCTACAGTGCGTGAAGTTTGCAATAGTGCAGGTTCCAGGTCTTCACCGCGGTGACGTAGTTCGATATATCGTGCCAGATAATGGATACCGAAATCGATACCCAGTCCGATTAGAATGACGGCGAACGAGACCGAAAGAATATTCAGATGCCCGATCGTTAACGTCGTGTACCCAAAGGCCCACGCCATGCCGGCCGCCAGCATGATTAATGTTAACAAAGGATGACGAATTCCCCGAAATCCGATAAACAGCAGTAAGCCTACACCAAGGCAGGAAATGATTGAGGCATTGATCATATCCGCCTGAGACTTGCGCATCTCATCATTTTCGAGTACCGGAATCCCGGTCAGACTGATTTTTGCATCCGGGTTTTCGGCTGCCACTTCACCAATGATATTCCGCATCTTCTCAATGGCTTTCGTAGCGCCGTCAAAGCCATCTTCCTGGTGTACAGGAAAGACCTTGAGAAAGCCCATAGTCCCCTTTTCATTCAGCAGATAGATCACTTCCCGTGATCGCTCTCGCATCCGTTCATTGACGGGAACAATAGAAGGCCAGGGAGACTGAAAATCACTCTGATCAGCCAGATAACGGGCCATACTGGTCGATAGAATCGCAGCATGATTGAATAGAGGCTCTAACGATTTCTCTCTGTCAGCACCACGATAACTGGTAGACCGTGATTGAATCTGGTAGCGCAACCGATCATAAAGTAAATCAACCTGAGTCAAATCCCAACGTCCATTACGGTAAATGGGGCCGTACTCGTCCAATCGCTCTAATCCTGCCTGCAACTGGCGTGGCGTCAGGTATTGCAGTCCCTTGGAAGGCAAATCGCCAGGATTAATCTGATACAGGGCATTTTCAAATAATTCCGGATGCTGTTCAATGCGTCGCCCTAATGTCCGTAAGACAAATTTAATGGACTCGGGTGTATCTGACTCAACAACACATACGAGATCTGAAGAGCTGCCAAAACTCTCAGTATAATTAATCCATTTTTTATGAAAGGCAGCAGTGGGATCAATCAGATCCGCACGATCTGTTTTGAATTCCAGACGAAATACAGTCAGCAACACGCAACCAATGGAAACGACCAGCGCAAATGACAGGCTGAGCTTGGAGTGGGTGACCACAAACTGGGTCATCGCAGCCAATGTCTCGCTGAGAAACGAGCGTTCCTGATTGTCGGAGGAGAGATTATCCACAGAACACTTCCGTGTGTTACTTAAATCGATCTCTCGTTCGATCTTAACAACCGGGTAGAAGTGAAGGGATCGAGTAAATGAGAGTGTTTACCGTATATGAAACAAATGATTTTACAGCAATATCCTTATTGCCTACAACATGAATCTTGCCACTATTAAAGATGTAAGTCTATTAAAATCAGATCTTTAATACATGTAAGATCATACCATGTCAGCTCATAGTTTGAATACATGCAATCGAGGAGGAACCTCCCGGAAAGAAGTACGTATTTTGCCCGATAACAAAGATTTCATCGGCTATCTACCATTCCTGAGATCAACTTTCTCTGAGTAATCCCATGAAACCGGCTCTAAAATTCTGACAGTCCGACGAACTCCGAAAAAGGTTTGATTTCCATAACTCATTTGAAACCAGCCCATTAGATGAATTCCAGCAGGCTTCTGCCAACTCCCCCTCGGCATTTAGCTGAATCCGACTTGACCCAAAATTCAATATTTCATAAAAAACCTGCCCCATCGCAATGGTTGGTCAGCAAGCTTTAGCTTTTCCAGACATTGCACACTTCACTTTACTCTTTCAAATACCCCCTCTCAAAGACTCTCTTTGTAGGACATGCTCATGTTAAAACGCGTTATCCGTTCAATTCCCGTAGTGGGGATTACAGTGTTTTCTTTAGCTGCAGGCACTGCACAGGCTCAGTGGCTGCCTTTTAACAACTGTAATTCCTGTGCACCACCACCTGTCATCCAAAACTGTTGTCCACAGCCAGTGGTGCAGTGCCCAATTCCAGTGACCCAGACCACCTATCGGCAGGTCCCTGTGACTGAATATCGCCCGGTTCAGCAGACAGTGATGAAACCTGTGGTCGAAACTAAATACGTCGATCAGCAAGTTACCGCCTATCGTCAGGTGCTTGAGCCAAGAACGGTCGATGTACCTTGTACGACCTATCAAAATGTCACAGAGTGCCGACAGGTACAAAAAGACATGGGACGCTGGGTGACTCAACGCCAGTGTATCCCACGTGTCTCACCCTGTGCCTATGACAGCCGCCCGAATTTGATGGGCTGGATGAACCGTACTGGTTACTCCATGCGAATGGCGTTCACTCCACAATATCGTACTACCAGACATTATGTACCGAATGTGGTCACACAGAATGTACCTGTCACACGTCAGGTTGCCGTGCGCCAGACTCGCAAAGTGACTTACAACGTGGCACGTATGGTTCCTTACACAACGACCCGTAAGGTTGCAGTGAACTCAACACGTTATGTCAAAACCACAGTGACCGCCATGAAGCCAGTCACTGTCATGCGATCCATTCCGACCACTCGCACTGCTTATGTCTATCCGTCCAACGGTGGATTCAATGGAACTGCAACTGCGTTGCTACCCACACCTGAGCCTTATATGTCAGCGGGTGCACCTGAACCAATTCACAAACGATCGGCTTCGAACAAGAAAAAATATGATGATTCGTTTGATGCGAACGGTGACAAGTACGAACGTGATCCCGCTTCTGATCCACGACGATCCAGCCTGGATGACGACTCTTCCTTCCGTCGCTCTTCTTATGAAGCCCCTCAGGAATCAACGGCTCCGGCATTCCCCCCCACACGTCGTGCCGGATACGAACCTGATACATCAGATAGACCTCTGCCGTCTATCGTCCGTGCCAGTGGCTGGACACGTCGTGTTCCACGCTCTGAAAAGACAGCTCCGGTTACATCGAGCAGCGATATTTCCGTGGCACAGCGAACACCCTGATTCAAAGTTTGAAACATGAGCACTTTGAAGTGCATGGGCTCACTCGTCGAACCTCAGTTCGACGAGTGTTTTTTTATGCGCTCTGCTAATTCTTCTTGCCTTTGGGTTGATTCTGAGCCTGCTTTTCCAGTTTGGCCCACGTATCACGCAGGGTCACTGTTCGATTAAAAACGGGGGTTTCATCTGTTGAATCTCTGCTGTCAACGCAAAAGTAGCCCAGCCGTTCAAACTGAAAACGGCTGCCTGGTTTCGCGGATTTTAAACTCGGTTCCAGTTTGCACCCCGTCAGAACCTGCAATGATGCCGGGTTGAGATTGGTTTTGTAATCTTCGCCTTCCGGAAGATCTTCTGGATCGGGCGTACTGAAGAGATGGTCGTAGAGCCGAACTTCGGCGTCTACAGCGTGTGCTTCAGAGACCCAGTGGATCGTGGCTTTAACCTTTCGGCCATCGGGGGCATTGCCCCCCTTCGTTTCAGGATCGTAAGTACAACGCAGCTCGATCACTTCTCCAGCATCGTCTTTGATCACATCGACGCAGGTCACAAAATAGGCATACCGAAGCCGGACCTCTTTGCCTGGAGAAAGCCGAAAGAATTTCTTGGGAGGATCTTCCATGAAATCTTCTTTTTCGATGTAAATCACTTTCGAGAAAGGTACCTTCCGTGTTCCCGCAGACTCATCGTTGGGATTATTCACAGCGTCCAGTTCTTCAGATGTACCTTCAGGATAATTCTCAATCACCACGCGCAGCGGGTTCAAAACCCCCATCACACGCGGTGCCACCTGATTCAGATGATCGCGAATACAATTTTCCAGAACGACTTTATCGGTCATGGAATTAAATTTGGTGACACCAATTGTCTTACAGAATTCGCGTAATGCTTCCGGAGTCACTCCCCGACGACGCATGCCACAAATGGTTGGCATCCGCGGGTCATCCCATCCCGAAACAAAGTTACCCTGCACCAGTTCCAGCAATTTCCGTTTGCTCATGACGGTATAGGTCATATTCAAACGAGCGAATTCAATCTGCTGCGGATGAAACACTTCGAGTTCGTCCAGAATCCAGTCATATAAGGGACGATGGTCTTCAAACTCGAGGGTACAAATCGAGTGCGTGATTTTTTCAATTGAGTCGGAAATACAGTGCGTGTAATCGTACATGGGATAGATACACCATTTATCCCCCGTTCGGTGGTGATGTACGTGCCGCACACGATAGATCACTGGATCACGCATGTGAAAATTCGGTGACGCCAGATCAATTTTGGCTCGCAGAACAAACTCCCCCTCTTTGAATTCGCCATTTTTCATGCGTTCAAACAGGTCCAGATTTTCTTCTACAGATCGTGAGCGTCCCGGACTCGGTTTACCGGGTTCGGTCGCCGTTCCGCGGTACTCGCGCATTTTGTCGGCCGGTAAGTCACACGCGTAGGCTTTGCCTTTTTTGATCAGAGTCATAGCAAATTTATAAAGCTGATCAAAATAGTCGGATGCAAAATACTCACGATCGTCCCAGTCAAAGCCAAGCCACCGCACGTCTTCCTTGATGGAATCTACGTATTCCACATCTTCTTTTTCCGGGTTCGTATCGTCGAACCGCAGGTTACAGAGGCCGCCCGGATTTTCATTCGCGATGCCAAAATTCAGACAAATTGACTTGGCGTGACCGATATGCAGATAACCGTTCGGCTCAGGGGGGAAACGGGTATGCACACGTCCGTCATGCTTGCCCGTACGATTATCTTCCTGAATAATCGCGCGAATAAAATCAACTGACGTTTTTTCTTCGGGAGCTGACATCCCCTACTCCTTAAATGATTCATCAATCACAGGACCAGCCTGTTTTTATTTTTTAATTACTCACTCTGACTGAGGGCAATCGCCCGGTCAATCCGTCGAACGCAAGACTCTTTTCCCAGAATGGCCAGGCAATCGAACATCCCGATCCCTGTCCCTTTTCCACTGACGGCAACACGCAAGGCATGAATGATCTGCCCCATGCCGATGCCCTCGGCTTCAACAAAATCATGCAGCAGTTTGTCTAAGCCTGCTGCGCTGAAGTCACTGGTCTGGGCCAATTCATTTTTGACTTTCTCCAACAGTGGTACGGCATCTGTCGCTTTCCGAATTCGCTTTTTGAACGCTTTAGGATCATATTCCAGCTCATCGTCGGCCACAAAAAACTCATCAAAGTCCAGAATATCGCTGGCGATTTTCAGCCGGTCTTCCATGCCCACAATCACTTGGCTGATCCGTTGACTGGTTTCCGGATCGGCTGCATTCTTTACCAAGCCGGCTTTCTCCAGATACGGACCGCAGTGTGCCACTTTTTCATCCAGAGACAACTGGTTCATCCAGTGTGCCTGAAAACTGAGTAGTTTATCCGGATCCAAACCTGCAGCAGCTTTGACAATCCGATCCAGCGTAAAGTTCTCAACAATCGTATCTAAGGACATGATTTCGGTCTTGTCATCCAGAGACCAACCCAGTCGCGCCAAAGCATTTAGGATCGCTTCCGGCAGATAGCCGATTTTTTCGTAATATTCGACCATCACCGGATCCAGGCCATCTGCGTTTTCCAATCCAATCCGAGGAAAAACGGCTTCCGCTTTATCAAACATTTTTTTGAACTGTGGACTCTTGCGATACTTATCGAGTTTTCGCTTACTCAGTTTTTCTTTCCCACCAGGTGCTGCCACAAACGGAATGTGTGCAAACTGCGGCAGTTCATAGCCAAGTGCCTGATAAATCAGGACCTGCACCGGAGTATTCGAAAGATGCTCCTCGGCCCGGATCACATGAGTAATCTGCATTTGTGCGTCGTCGATAACCGTCGCCAGATTATACAGAGGCGTACCATTGCCCCGCAAAATGACCGGATCGGGCATCAGACCGGCATCAAATTCAACATGCCCCCGCACAGCATCATCAATCTGAATTTTCTGATCGCGGGGCACCAGCAACCGCACCACTGACGGGCGGCCTTCTGCTTCGTATTGCTCCTTTTCACTCTCGGTCAGTTCCAGTGAACGACGCAGATTCAGGAAGTTTCGCTTTTCTTTCTCTGCTGCCTCTCGATCGGCCTGAATCTGCTCGGGAGTTTCATAACACCGGTATGCTTTTCCTTCCGCCAACAGTTGATCGACGGCTGACCGATAAAGGTCATTCCGCTCCGATTGAAAATAGGGGCCATGTTCGCCCCCAACTTCGGGGCCTTCATCCCAATCCAACCCCAGCCATTTAAACGCCTGCAGAATCGGACCGAGTGCTGCAGATATGTTGCGTTCCTGATCGGTATCATCAATGCGGAGAATGAATTGCCCCCCATTATGCCGTGCCCAGAGCCAATTAAATAAGGCAGTACGCATCCCCCCAATGTGCATATAGCCGGTCGGACTGGGGGCAAAACGGGTTCGGACGGTACTCATAAACGGGCTCTTATTCTTTCACTTTAACAGTTGGAACTTATGGTTCCTGCTGGATAAAACAGGGAAGGCGCCAAAGCTTCTTTCAACAGTCCTGATTCGGACGACTGATCATAAAAGACCTTCAGCGGTTCGACAAGTATATTTAAAGATACAACTTAGCGTTATTTTGCCTTTTCTGTAGATTCTCGCCCACCGGACCGGTCTTGACGCTTCTCCCTACCGCACCTAGCATTTTGGCATGAAACGCTTTCTCTTACTTCTATTACTACTGTTACTCCTCCTGGGAGGGGTCGCCGGTGGACTATACTGGTCTGCTGCCCAAGTGCCTGAATTTTATCAGGAAGCACTGCAGGAACAGTCACAGCCGGAAGTCAGGCAAGAGGAAGCAAAAGAATTTGTTCAACGTTCAATGCAGGTTGTCAATGACGTCCGTAACAAAGAGCCGGTCTGGTCGCAGGAATTCAGCGAAGAACAGGTGAATGCCTGGTTGGCAGAAGAATTACACCAGAAGTATAACGAATGGGTACCGGACGGAATTTCTGACCCCCGCGTGAAATTCGAAAAAGATCAAGTCGAACTGGGATTTCACCTGACACTCAAGAAATGGTCGGGCATCATCAGCCTGAAATTCAAACCCTGGCTGTTGAAAGAGAATCAACTCGTCCTCGAGCTGGATAAAGCCCGTGCCGGCTTACTGCCTATTCCCATTGATGACGCCATTACCGATCTGATTCAGGAAGCACGGTCAGACGGCTGGTTTATCGAATGGGGACAGATGAACGGAAACGATGTTCTGTTTGTGTATCTGGATCGCGGTAAATCAGAGCTGCCCGACTTGACGGCCCTCGGTGTGGAGCCAGGCGTATTTCGCATCGCTGGAAAGACCGAGGTCAAAAAATAGTCTGCGCTAGTTTCAGAAAAGCTTTGTTCTCTAGTTTGCATCTTAATTAAAAGAATGCCGTGTAGTTCAAACTCCACTGCTTTTCCTGATCCTTTTTTTTGAGCGTCACTCGTCCTGCCAGTTCCTCGCCAGTCAGCAACGCGACCAGACTGTCATCGTTATATTCCAGCAGCGTTAATGAACCACGATCCCAGCGGCTGACTACTCCTCGATCTCCGCTGACCGGGCCTTCGTATTCGAGATAGGCAATTCGATGATCGGGTAATACTTCTGCGACGAGATCGATCGATGACTCATCCGAAGCAGGATCAATCTCCGGTGCGCCGGGCAGTCGCCAGGTTTTCAGGACCCCTTCATATTCAAGCATCAAATCCCAATGTAGCTCAGGAAAATCGTGGCGTAGTATCACATACTGTTGCATAATGTGGCTCTTCAGGAAATGGCTTGATTAATGAGTTCATCCCAGGATTCAAAATAGCGGGCAATGGAAAACCGCTCGGTGGCGTGCAAATTCTTTATGGCGACCTCTTTTCGTAAATTTTCATCTTGCATGTATGCCCTCAGTAAATCCGCCAATTCGCGAATCGAAGTCGATTCACTTGCATCTTTAGTTGGTAAAAGCGTCACTTGTAATTCTTCCCGCGCAATATCAGCCAGAGCGCCTTTACAATCAAAACCGGCACACGCTAAGCCACGTGACATCGCCTGCAGCAATGCATTCGGGAAGCCTTCATATCTTGAGGGCAGCACAAAAATTGCTCCCTGGTCCAAATATAATTCAGGATCGGTTACCCAGCCTGTCAACTCAATCTGCTCCTGCAATTCGCGCTCATTAATGGTTGCCTGTAACGAGTCCCGCAGAGGCCCCTCACCTAAGATTCGCAAGTTCCACTCTTGGAAATCGTGAGCGAGTAGAGAAAAGGCATCGATCAACAAATCAAATCCCTTTTCATACGAGAGTCGCCCCATTCCGTAAATCAGATGCGACGGCGAACGCTCAAGCACATCCTGTTCTGTGACAACGTGTACATCGGGTGAACGAGGCGCAGGCACCGCATTCGGAATGACTTCAATCAGAGTCGACTTGAGCCACTCACGAAAATAATCGGCGACTCCCTCTGTCTGAACGACGACAGCAGTGGCGCGCGGATACATGAATTTACGCAAGGCTGACCAGAGACGACCCATCGGATGATGCCGTGGATCGGAACGTTCTGAGATCAAAACCGGCCACTTCGATTTGTGGGATGCCAGCAGCGTCAGCACATTCATCCGATCAGTCAGGCTGATGACAACATCCGGCTTGGACTGGCTAATCGCTTCCCGCAATTTTTTGATTCTGTACCAGTTATTATAGACCGCTTGCCACAAATGATTTGAATCCTGCATGAGCCCCAATGCATGTCGCTGTACTAATTCTGACAGTTGAAACGTATCAGTCTCTGCAGAATCCAGGGTAATCAGGGTGACCGTCTCTCCTTCCTGAGCCCAATGATTGGCCATCATCGCAGCAACACCTTCCGCGCCGCCGAGGCTGAGAGAAGGAACAGTGATCGTCAGTCGTCGCGGCAAGCTACTCAGTCCTCTTCATGTAAGCCATTATCAATATATAAGATACAGCGTTGATCACTCACAGCGATCCCATCACCATTCAGCCTATCGCATCGGCCCGAAATCGACAAGGGGGACCAATTTGATCCTGAATACCAGAGGGGAATTGCTCTACACCTGAATCCCGATATTTGTTAAATTACAGTTCCTTTCTTCCGTCTTACCGAGACAGACTCCAGAATCTCATTCGATCCCTTCAGTATACTCGTCAGTCGCAATACCACGGATGGTACCATGGCCAACAAACCCAAACAAAAAAAATCGCTCATCAAATCCTGGAAACTACGCGGACTGACATTATTGTTAGTTGGTTTGCTGGGCGGAGGCATGTTTCATTTCGGGATCAAACCGAAGCAGGTCACCCGGTGGGTTACGGATTTTGTCTCTTCCACGATCTCCAGTTCGACTCCTTCAGACTGGACCGCTACAGAAGTCGATTTGCCACGGAACGAGAATACGATTCGGATCGCTTCGTTTAATATTCAGGTTTTTGGCCAAAGCAAAATGCAAAAGCCACAGGTCCCGCAGATTCTGGCGCGCATCGTTCAGCAGTTTGATGTCGTCGCAATTCAGGAAATTCGGTCACAAGATCAGACAGTCATGGATGATTTTTTGAGTATTGTCAATTCTGGAGAACACCGCTACGCCTATCTCCTCGGCACCAGACAAGGCAGGACCGCCAGCAAAGAACAATACGCATACTTCTACAACACGGAACGCATTAGAGTAAATGAGAAGTGGACCTACACGGTTATCGATAAATATGACAAATTACACCGTCCACCTTATGTCGCTCATTTCCAAACCCTGAGTCCGTCCAGTGAAAACCCTTTTACCTTTTCCCTGATCAACATTCATACCGACCCGGATGAAACCAAACAGGAACTCAATGTTTTGGATGATGTCTTCCGAGTGGTCGCCAACGACGGTAGCCAGGAAGACGATGTGATCCTGCTGGGAGATCTCAATGTCGATGATCAGCACCTGGGAGAGTTGGGGATGGTCCCCGATTTAATGTGGACCGTTTCCAAAACACCAACCAATACCAGGAAATCAAAACAGTACGACAACATTCTGTTCAGCCGCCATCGCTCGCAGGAGTTCACGGGCAATTCCGGCGTGTATGATTTCCAGACGCGTTTCAAACTGTCTGAGAAAGAAGCCTTGAATGTTTCGGACCACCTACCCATCTGGGCAGAGTTCCACATTTCTGAAAACGGCGCAGTGCGTCAAGCATCAGTGGGTGTAACTGAACCACGCTGAATCCTACTTGAATTCAACGAGCTGCGTCATCCGTTGTGCGCAGAGTCAACAGACTGATTTCAGGACGGCAGAACCAGCGTAAGGGGTGAATCCCGGATACGCCCCGACTGACATGTAGCATCGTCGAACCACGGGCAAACGTACCACTGGCATAACGAGTACCGTGCAGACTGGGGGCAAATACGGGGCCAATCAATGGGAGCCGGACCTGCCCGCCATGCGTGTGACCAGAAAGTACCAGATCATATCCCTCTCGAACGGCCCAGTGAAAATTGTCGGGCGTATGACTGACCAGAAGCAGAAAGTCAAACTCTGATTCGCTGTTTTCTTCTGAAGCAGATCGTCTGCTTTCTGGATGCGTCCCCATCCAGGGAACTTCAGTTCCCGCTAGTTGCAGTGTATGTCCTGCATGCTGCAAACAAAAGGACGTCGCGGAGAGATCAATCCACCCCATTCCTGAAAGCGTTTCTCTGATCTGCAGACTCTCCTGATGCCAGTCATGATTACCAAGAATAAAAAAACGTCCCAATGGTGCCTGCATCGGCCCCAGTGTGTCGTCTAGCCAGTCGAGACATTTCATTTCGTCCAGCAAGTCGCCTGCGAAAATAATCAGATCGGGTTTTGATTCCTGGGCAATCCGGCACAGCTCGACAAAATACTCCCGTTTCAATGTACCGGAAAAATGGAGGTCGCTGACATGCAATATCGTCAGGCCTTCCCAATTCGCCGGCAGCCGAGGGATTTGGAAAGTTTTCCGTGTGAATTCGACACTGAAGACCTGATTCAAAGGAAGCCCTGCTAGATAATGATAGGGCCCTTCTCCGATCAAATCCTGATTGAGCCGCTCTCGCATCTGAATCAGTTCAGACTGTGTTTCGGTCTGCTGTCGGGGTGGCTTGTAAAACAGATGCCGAAAGGCGGAATACATTAAGCCGAGAAATCCCAAAGTGCAGAGCAGTAGAACAGGCTTCCACCAGAAAGAAAGCTGACTCCAGGTCCCGCCAACTAAAACCCCCGGAGCATAAAGCCCCACGGAGAGAAATAGGACAATAGGGAACAGAACGATTGCCAGTTCCAGAATATGCCTTAACCGCTTGAGCCAGGCATCATGTATCGGCAAGGCATGTGTGCGATTAATAACCATGATCCAGAGCTCAGCATGTCCGATCGACAGCATCAGCAATATCAGTCCATTGGCTATTGCTTCCATGATGATCTAAATACACTTCGCTGAAAATGGATCAAAAGATAAATACACATCATACTACAGGCGAATCATAGAAGATCGATGCCGGAAAGCAAACACAAACGGAACAGCAATCCAGTGTTCCACGGACTTCTGCGTGGTAAAATTCTCCAGCAGCCGTTAATCTGCTGATTGCAACGAAGACAAATTAATTTTGTATGAATGGGACCGTGCCCCGATGGGATACCGTGGACTGCGAGAGTGTGTCAGCGATCTGGAACGAACAGGCCAACTGATCCGGATCGAACAGGAAATTGACCCGAATCTGGAAGCAGCGGAAATTCAACGCCGCGTTTATCAGGCGGGGGGACCTGCCCTGTATTTTGCCAATGTCCGCGATTGCCGGTTTCCCATGGTCAGCAATCTGTTTGGTACCCTGGAACGTACACGCTATATTTTTCGGGATGCCTTGGCAGCAGTCAATCACCTCGTCGAATTAAAAGTCGATCCGTCCCAATTCTGGAAACATCCCTTTCGCTATCGCGATGTCCCTTTCTCATTATTGCATATGCTGCCTCGCTCCCGATCGCAGGGCCCTGTCATGGAAAATCAGATCCAGATCCAGGATCTGCCGCAGCTCAAAAGCTGGCCCGATGATGGTGGCCCGTTTATTACCCTGCCTCAAGTCTATACGGAGTCTCCTAAGCGAGGCGGATTGATGAATTCCAATCTGGGCATGTATCGCATTCAACTCGGAGGCAATGACTATCAACCAAACAAACAGATCGGCATGCACTACCAGATTCACCGCAGCATCGGCGTGCATCATGCAGAAGCGATTGAAAAAGGAGAGCCGCTCAAAGTGAATGTTTTTGTCGGTGGTGCGCCTGCGATGACCTTATCAGCCGTGATGCCGTTACCCGAGGGGCTCTCCGAACTCACTTTCGCCGGGGCGCTCAGCAAACGAGCGATTCGCATGGTTCGCAACAAACAGGGATTACCGATCTACGCAGATGCCGACTTCTGTATCACTGGCTGGATAGATCCGGAGCAGCTACTCCCTGAAGGACCGTTCGGCGATCATCTGGGTTACTATAGTCTGGCGCATCTGTTTCCAGTGATGAATGTAGAAGCCGTCTATCATCGTAACGACGCGATCTGGCCCTTTACCGTTGTCGGACGTCCTCCCCAGGAAGACACGGCTTTCGGTGCTATCATCCATGAAATCACAGGGCCTGCGATCCCGTCTGTGATTCCCGGCGTCCATCAGGTACATGCAGTCGATGCCGCTGGAGTCCATCCATTACTGTTAGCCGTCGGCAGTGAGCGGTATACCCCCTATGATCAGGAACGTAAACCGCAGGAAATTTTAACAAATGCCAATGCGATTCTGGGACAAGGACAACTCAGTCTGGCGAAATATCTGATGATCGTAGCTCGCGAAGACAACCCGGAACTGGATGCCGAAGAGATCGAAGCATTTCTCTCCCACCTGCTGGAACGCATTGACTGGAATCGCGATTTACATTTCCAGACCTGCACCACCATGGATACGCTCGATTACTCGGGAACCGGATTTAATTCCGGCTCCAAGCTCGTGATGGCGGCTGCGGGTCCTGTAAAGCGCAAGTTACCAACGGTACTCCCGGAAAGCGGTATGCTACCCAGTGGCTATTCTGATCCACGGATCTGCCGACCGGGAATCCTGGCCGTGAAAGCTCCGGCCTTTCAGGAACAGAACACTGATCTTCGACGTTTCTGTTCAGAGCTCTCTTTAACCCATTCTTTCAATCAGTTTCCCTTGATCGTGCTCGTCGATGACAGTAAATTCACCGCCACCAATCTGAATAATTTTCTCTGGACTGTGTTTACACGATCGAATCCAGCTTCTGACATCGACGGTATTGAAGCCTTTACGAAAGACAAACATTGGGGCTGTCGGGGAGCTCTCGTCATTGACGTACGGATCAAGCCACATCACGCGCCGCCACTCATTGAAGATCCAGAAATCACAAGACGAGTTGATCAACTGGGGGCTTCCGGTGGGCCGCTGTCTGGGATCATTTAACTCGCATGCCAGATGGCTTGGTTTCTACTGCAAAGTCAATTGTACCAAAATATATGGATTCAAATATTCTGGAAATTGCTGGAACAACACTTGCAAATCAGAAGAATGCTTTTAGACACGAGGGGCACACCCGGTTACAATTTAAACGATTCCAAGTATGCAATGGTGAGAAGTAATACTCAGACTCCGAAACAGGTACAAGCGATGCAATACCAAACACCTCAACGAAAATTGTATTACAATTTTTTTCTTGTCTGCGTAACAATAATGTTGCTCATTGCTCACTCCGTTTCTGGACAACAGAATAAGCCGAAAAAAAAACGACCGCCATTTCGCTGGGTGAATGAGCTCAAACAGGAACTTCCGGGCGTGCAACACGCAACCTTTTGCAGCCCTTCCATGAAAGTGGATGTCGGTTACTGCATCTACCTGCCGCCGCAGTATAACAATCCCCAAAATAGAACGAAACGCTTTTCCGTCGTATATTACCTGCATGGTGGTCGCCCCGGCAGCGAGACAAAAAGCGTGCGGTTGGTAGAACACATTCACAAACAGATTGCTGCAGGTAAGGTCACACCGATGATCTATGTGTTCGTGAACGGGGGACCGGTCAGCCATTATAATATGCCGGATCGAAAGCATGCGATGGGGGAAGACGTCTTTGTCAAAGAGTTGATTCCTCATATCGACGCGACCTATCGAACGATCGCTGCACGTAAAGGCCGTGCTATTGAAGGCTTTTCCCAAGGCGGTCGTGGGACAACACGGATCATGTTTAAGTATCCAGAACTTTTCTGTTCGGCAGCGCCGGGTGGAGCCGGCCATGCAACAGAAAAACGTATCTCAAAAGAAAACGGGCGTGAAAGTGCGAACCTTGTTTTCGTTAAGGGTGACAATACTTATGATCTGGCCCGCAAATATGCGATGCATCCCGAGCCAGCACTTCGGATCCTGATTCATGTTGGCACAAAAGGTTTCAATTACCAGAATAACCTGGCGTATATGGAATTTTTGAACTCGCTCAATATTCCCTTTGAACAGCTCATCGTCCCCAATGCACCACACAGCGCGATGCAGATTTATGAGAAAGAGGGCCTCAAAATCATGCAATTCCACGCCGATAATTTTCGCCGGGCAGCTCAGAAAAGCTGAAACGTCCTTGCTTGTATCTTATGACTTAGGCAGCCGTTTCAGCATGCGCCTCGCTTTGCTTTTCCAGCGAACAAACTTGCGGGCAATCCCACTTGGACTGCCATTAATATCAAGAAGCATGCCTTGTAGTGTTTTGCGTGCCGCCTGATGATCGCCGGCTTCTGCCTCGAGTGTCGCCAGAATAAACAACGCCTCAGGCTGCCGCCAGCGTTTGGTGTGTTTTTCCAAATATTCCCGCGCCGTTTCTGGAGGATCCAGTTCGCACAACGTTTTGCAATACATCAGAGACACATCACCAAATTTATATTCCGGCTCCTCTTCGAGAATTTTTTGACATCGTGATTTCGCATTTTCGAAATTTTTGAGTTTCATTTCGATCTGTGCAGCACCCCATAATGCCTGTAGATTGTCCGGTTCTTTTGCTAGAGCCTGTAGGTAGGCATCCAAACTTTTCTGATCTATGCCCGCTTCTTTCAGCGCATCCCCCCAACGTACAAACTGATAAGGATTTCCGATCTGTAACGCCGCCGTCTCAAGCTCATTCAATTTCCGCTGTCGAAAGAACGGCCTGGCAAATTCAGGAAGCTGAAACTGATTGGTTGGCAGCCAGCGGATTAAGAAATAAATAAATGCACCCACAGGCTGAAAAACAAAAATCACCCAAAACCACAAAAAACGGTCTGGATCTTTCCGGATACAATCAACCATCATCCAGATCCAGAACAGAAAATACAGGAACCCTAAGATATCCCATATTGCGTTCCAGACAGGTGACGGCGCACCATACTGACTGGGATCATTCAGATAAGGATTCTCAGCGGGAGACAATGGTTCTTCTTGTGCAAACATACGCTCATATTATTTCTGGTAGAGACGCTCACCTGTCATGAGTTACTGCCAACCCGGCAATTCACCCATCCAGGAGGCAAAGTACATGGCTCGTGGAACAGTGGAATCTAACAATGCCTGCTTTCGATTTTCGATCTGACTCGCTTCGGCTGATCCCAGTAAAACATCAGCCAGTGATTTCGGATGAGAATATCTTATCACACACACCTTGCTAAGTCCCATAATTTCCTGCAGGCGAGCGAGCGCGTCTTCCTGGTAGCCAATTTCGTCGATTAATCCATTCTGTTTGGCATCCGTCGCAGGATAAATCTGCCCCGTCGCCAGTTTTTTCACCTGATCATAATCAAGATCTTTTCGATTGTCCGTAATGACATTTAAAAAACGTTGATAGGACTCATCCAGAATATGATCCCAGATAGCTCGTTCCCGATCAGTAAGATTGCGAAACGGGTTTAACGCGTCTTTGAATTCCCCCGTTTTGAGTGGATCTGAGACAACCCCCACTTTCTCTGCCAGACCACTTAAATCAAAGCGGGGAATAATCACTCCTAATGAACCGGTCCACGTTGTTGGCTCGGCAAAAATCACGCCTTCTTCACCAGCGCCCATTGCAACATAATAACCGCCCGATGCAGCCATCCGCTTCATATAAACGACAATCGGTTTTGTTTTCCGTAATTCGACCAGTCGGTGATAAATTTGATGACTATCGGCCACCAACCCACCCGGACTGTCAATTTCTAATAAGATGCCTCTTACCTGATCATCTTCATGTGCTCGTTTAATAGAACGCAAGATTCGCTCCGTGAACGGGGGCATGATGGTTCCCGTAATCGAGATGATGGCGATCTTTTCTTTGGCAAACTGATCGCCGGTTTCAAACTGCTCTGCCGGTCCGCCACCAATAGTAAAGTATTCCTGATACCAGGCAAAAAAACCTAAATTGAATACCACTGAGATTAGCAATAACACAACCAGCCCGCGCATCAGCCACCGCCTTGAGCGTGGAGGGGGAGGTGGGCATGGTTTCTGATGCTGCTGTATCGATTCAGGACGTTTCTCTACAGATTTCTCCTGTGCAGACTGCTCTTCCATATGCATAACTCCCTTTAATTACTCTATTTCCGCAAGAGAAACAGACTTTGTTTCCTGGTTCCATTCCATACTGGTGCGAAATGGCAGCAATTTTGCCCCATTGTAAAACAGGCAATCTGCAAACGATAGCAACACTACAGCAAGATTATCAATAAAAACGGTCGTTCGGGTTGTTTCAAAGATCCCGCCAGAATCTATTCCTACAACCGACATAGGCATCAAAACCGGAGCAGATTAACGACGATAGAAAATCCAGCAGGGCTTAGTCTGCATGATTGTGTCGATTATGCAGAACCAACCATTTGAAAGCAATATTCCGATTAATGAAGTCTTATCGATTCGAGAAATCATTCAATTCGGGACTATTTGAGTGCTGCTGAATGAAAGTCATTTGGCCTAACTCAAGACTCAGGAACCAGGAGATTTCAGGAGATGAAAGCAGGAACTCGCTTCTCCGCTCGCGTTTTAATATTCAGCGCGATTTCTGGCTTAGTGCTGACGAATTCGAATTATCTGACAGCGGAGGAAGACTCCGCTCAGATTTATTCCAGTCAGCCGCAAAGCACCAGGACAGTGCGGAACCCACAAAACACCCTTATGAATGCCATTCAACGTGAAATGCATTCAGCACGTAGTACTGCAAAGCCGCGTGTTCTTTTCCGACAGACTGAAAAGCAACCATCTCAAATTCAGCAGGTAGGATTAACCCTGAAGCCGAGAGGATTTTTTCAGAAGAAAAGTAGTAAGAGCAAAACACAAACTAAGAAACCAGAAGAAAAGCGCCCGGTGATTGTTCGAGGTGCCACTCAGACTGCTGGCCCGCAATATAAGACTGCGGTCCCTCAACCGATTGCAAAGCCTGGTCAAAGTGAAATTCAACGTCAATTGGAAGCGTTGTACCGCAGAGATGGCCGACAGATGCCTCCGATGCAGCTAAACGCATTACCCAAAACGGCGAACGCTGGTTCTGGTGTGGGTGGACGGGGTACGGTAAAGCAAAATCCAGCACCCCAGTTGACTCCTGCTCCACAGAAAATGGTGGGGGCTCCCCAGCAGAACATAATTCCACAACCGGAAGAAAAAAAGAAATGGTATGAAAAGTTCTTACCTACCAAAACCAAGCAAACTCCCAAGCGACTGCCTCAATCGCACCAGGTTGTGAAAAAAGCACCTGTTAACGTTCCTGTAGCGGAAAAAACAAAAGCACCAGCCTTACCGCAACTGCCAGCAGCACCGGCTCCGGCTCAACCTTCGATTGTTACAGGACCACAGACACTTGAGACAGAGACAGAATCGGTTGTTAAAACTCCGATGCCTGTTACGGAAGAACTGGACGAAGACAAGCTTGAAGAGTTAGAAGAAGCAGCCGAACGGCTTGAAGAGCAACGTATTGCTGCTGCCAAACAAGCCAAAGAATCTGCTGTGGAAACTCCACTGATCGAAGAAAAAACAGCCAAAGTGGCTCAAGAAAAAATCCTGATCAGCCCGGAAGATGATTTCAATAATCTATTCCCGGAAATGTCCGAAGAAGAAGCCGATAGTCTTAAGAAACCCAAAGTGGCTCAGGAAGCACCTGCGAAGGAGTCACCCAAGACGACGCCCTTCAGTGGCCTGGTACTTGAAGAAGACGGCTTGAAAAAATCAGCAGAAAAGTTGACTGAACCGTCCGTACCCGCCAAGGAACAAACGCCACAGATTGCACAGGAATCACCAAAAAAAGAGGTGAATCCATTCGAACCACAACCCGCAGCTAAAGCGGCTCCTGAAAAAGAAGTGAATCCGTTCGAAGTTCCCGCTCCCAAAGTGGCTGAAAAAGAAATGGAGAAATCAGAAGACAATCCATTTAAGCCACAACCGGAACGAAAACTGGATATGCCACCTGCTCAACCAGAGAAACAGGTCGCAACTACAGAACCGGATAGTTCGATTGAAAAGAAACTGGCACTCATCGCCAGCCGAGGAAATATCAAAGGTCTGAAAGGATTCTGCCCGGTCGCTTTACGCGACAACAGACTGCTCGTTGATGCTCGGCCCGAGTTCAGCTCTTCCTATAAATCGATGAACTATCAGTTCGCTTCACTCGAGAATAAATTGAAATTTGACCGGGAGCCTGCGAAATATGCACCCGCTGCCGGCGGAAGTGACCTCGTGCTGTTAGTTGATCATCAGGATGATAAAGAAGGAACTCTGGATTATGCATCCTGGTATAAAGGTAGACTCTACCTGTTCAGCAACCAGACTAACATGAATGTATTCATGAAAACTCCAGCATTATATGTTGGCGTAGAATAAACCGTGAGCTTTGTTCCTGCTGCTCCTGGTAAGCTCCCGATAATCTCACCGATTATCGGGAGCTTTCTTTTTTGTGTCTCTGATCTTCATCTGGCAGAGCGACTGGAATTCCAACGTGAAGCGACAATGGCTTCGCCCGCAATCAACAACTTCCGCCACTTAGGTAGGCCTGCCCGCGACGAATAGACATCATACTCCATTCGCTCAATTTCACTCAGAATCCCCCCATAAATACGATACATGGCCTTTAGGATCCCTTGGCCAGCGGGGGAAATAAAATCGAGCAGACGTTCCGAGTTCTGATAAAACTCTTTTGTCCGTTGCACTTCAAACTGCATCAGACTTCGAAACCGTTGATCATAGTTCCGTGCTTGAATATCGTCGGGTGTGTAGTCAAAGCGGTCCAGATCTTCCAGCGGTAAATACACACGTCCCAGCTCGATGTCTTCTGATAAATCACGCAAAATGTTAGTCATTTGAAAAGCAAGGCCGCATTCAATTCCCGCATCAAAGGCACGCTCATCATGAAACCCCCAGATGTGAATACAACACAAGCCGACCACCCCGGCCACGTGATAACAATAGTCAGTTAGCGCATCAAAGGTTTCATACGTTACAGGCTCTAGATCAGACTCCACACCCGTAATGACATCGAAAAAATAACGTTGTGGAATTTCGTAACGACGAATGATATCCAGTAATGCCGGGAAACAGGGATCAAACGGGAGCCCCTCTGAATGTGCCTGATATGTTAACACCCGCTCCAGCTCACATCGCCACTGCTTTAATGAAGCAGCTCGCTCCTCGGGTAACCGTTGCGGATGATCTCCCAGATCATCGACGGTCCTCATATAAGCATAGAGAACGCACATCGCCTGAAACTGCTCTCTGCGCAATGCCAGAAAGGAATAGTAGAAGTTCCCTGCAGTCTGTTTCGCCAGATGCTGGCAGTAAGCATAGGAATCTGAAAGGGATGCAGTCATCGAATCTCGTAAATCAGCTGAACACAGGCTGGTTATCAAACATCGCTCCGACATCATAACCACCGCCAGTTCAAATTCAAATCCGCCTCTCTATTCAAAAGGATAGATCCGGTTCATCAGAATTTCACGTAATTTCAGCCAGGCGCAGGAAACGATCAACCGCACAAATTTACACAGCACCAATTCAAAGGAAGCAGCCCGCTCTCGCAAACGATTTCCCCTTGATTTTGCTGGGAATCCTCTAAAAATAGACAAAATCATATCCGCTGCAGCTCTTCTTTAGAGCGTACAATAAATATGGCATACATCCCCAAATGCTGGATTCCTAATCGCGACTCAATCACGCACAACAGAAACTATTACAATTTATTTGCAATAGACATTGACTACTGCAAATGATTTGCAATAATGATCACATTGTTGCACTTAATTTATGTTCTCGATTTCCAAAACGTTCTGGAGTCCAGTTATGAATAGTACCAGGAACACCCGACGCGGCTTCACCCTGATTGAGTTACTGGTTGTTATTGCCATTATTGCAATTCTGATTGCCTTGCTTTTGCCAGCTGTACAACAGGCACGTGAAGCAGCACGCCGCAGTCAATGTAAAAACAATTTGAAACAAATTGGTCTGGCGCTACATAATTACCATGAGACTCACAATATCTTCCCCCCTGGATGGATCGGCGTTCAGCCGGGCGTAGGCGCCAATGTTGAATACGGCAGTGGTTGGGGCTGGGGAACAATGGTTCTGCCTTACTTGGATCAGACACCACTTTATAACAAACTTAACTTCAATCTCGATATAAATAACCCGGCACAACCCGCCGGATTAATTGACCAGACTCTCACAGTATTTCGTTGCCCTTCCGATCCTGCGGACAATACATTTGATCTTGAAGAAGAAGGAAATCCGGGAAATGTCCTCGCCAAACTGGCTGTCGGTAATTACATCGGAGTATTTGGCAGTGATGAACTGGACGATTGTGAAACCGTCCCTGCAGGAACAGCCTGTAAAAGCACGGGACTCTTCTACCAGAATAGCAATACCCGTTTCCGTGATATCACTGATGGCACTTCTCAGACTCTGTTTGTCGGCGAACGCAGAACCGACAAAACTGCCGGCTGGTATTCCACCTGGGTCGGTGCAGTTCCCGAGGGTGAAGAAACATTCGCCCGTGTACTCGGCGCGACTGACCATGTTCCCAACGACCCTGCCTCTCACTTTGACGATTTCAGCAGTCATCATACAGGGGGGACTCAGTTTCTGTTTGGCGATGGGCGCGTTCGTTTTATCACCGAGAATATCGATTTAGGTGTC
The DNA here is from genome assembly GCF_007754425.1 of Gimesia fumaroli. Lineage (NCBI taxonomy): Bacteria > Pseudomonadati > Planctomycetota > Planctomycetia > Planctomycetales > Planctomycetaceae > Gimesia > Gimesia fumaroli. The sequence continues at coordinate 1,314,801 of NZ_CP037452.1, read as the reverse complement.
TATCAATCCCTCTCCAGTATTAGCGGAGGAGAACTCACCAGCTTCGACTAAGCTGCTTGAAAAAGAGAGACAACACGCGAGCGGAAGGCGCAGCATGTTATGACCAGATATTGAATCAATGTCTGGTCATTTTTTATTTCCCGATCAGTCCAGCAGGCTTTGCAACAGATTCACGACCGGGTACTCTGAAAGAAGCTGGAAATCACTCTGATCTGCTGTCTTAATCTTCCACCAAGGAGACACTGTGATGTATTTCATTCGGAAGCACACATTGCTGAAATGTCTCATCTTTTCGTTATTTTGCAACCTCGGCCTGTACAGTGTGCAACAAACAGTGTCTGCCGATCTTGCTTTGTTACAACTGCCGACAAAAGCAAAACAGACATCATCGCGACAAACAGAACAACCACAGTGCAAAGTAAAACTACGTCTGATTGAAATCCATCCATCTGGAAACAAGCAGAATGTTCCCGGACTGCTACGTGTTTTCAATGCCAAGGGAAATCGAGTTCCGATCCCCGAATTACTCAACCGGGGAACAGGCGTGAAGACCAGCCCGAAATCAGAACAGACGGGCATTCACAGTTGGTCGGTCATCCCACGGGAAGTTCAAATCCAACTTCCGCAAACCAAATTGATCCTGGAGGCACTCTCTGGTTTGGAAACTGAGCTCACTCGCAAGACCATCAACCTCTCGCAAAAGTCATCAGCCAACATCACACTGCCACTGACACGTTTTGCGAATCAGACTCCCAACTATAAAACGGCAAACACTCATCTGCATATTATGAAGCTCAGCAGAGAGAACTGTAATCGCTATCTGAAACAGGTCCCGGCAGCAGATCGACTCGATCTGGTTTTTATCTCTCATCTGGAACGCGCGATTGCAGACAAAACTTACATTACCAACCGCTATTCAAATGCAGACTTCAAGATACTCTCGAAAGAGTCTGGAGTTTTATTTGGCTGGGGAGAAGAGCATCGGCACAACAGCTCCGGACATGACGAAGGCTACGGTCATGTGATGCTGCTTGACATCAAACAACTGGTCCAACCGGTCAGTATCGGTCCAGGAATTATGAAACAGGGAACTGATGGCATCCCTCTATCGCGCGGCATTCAAACCGCACGCAAAGATAAAGCTACGGTGATCTGGTGTCATAATGCCTGGGGTACGGAAGCAACGCCCAACATCATTCAAGGTGACGTCCATGCCTTGAATATTTTTGATGGCGGCACACGCAGTACATATGAAGACAGCTATTATCGCTACTTAAATGGGGGTTACAAAACACCCTTTTCTACAGGCACCGACTGGTTTCAGTACGATTTTTCACGCGTGTATGCAGCCTTGGATATTCCTTTAACAACAGCAAACTGGCTGGATAGTTTAAAAGCGGGAAAAACCTTTATCACCAATGGGCCTTTGCTCGATTTACGGATCAATGGAAAAGGGATCGGCGACCAACTGCAACTCTCAGCAGATAATAACCACATTACGATTCATGCAACTGGGAAGGGAAGAGTTGATTTCGAAAAACTGGAGCTGGTTCACAACGGAAAGGTCATCGCAACCCGAAAAACAGATCCTCTACAGAACCATTTTGAAGCAATACTTGAATTGAAGTTAAAAATCGATCAACCAGGCTGGATTGCATTACGCACGCCCTCTCCCTCTGTGCCAAATAATCCGAAACGACAACAGAAAACACCCCTCAATGAATATGGACGTGAATTATTTTCGCATACCAGTCCGATATACCTTAAGTGGGAAGGGAAAACAAAATTTGATTTGAATCAGGCACAAGCATTCCTGAAAGAAATGCAGCAAAACCGGGAGAAAATCGCAAAACAATTTCTATTCGCCGACAATCATGAACGAGCCCAAGTTCTGGACGTTTACTCCGACGGGATCGAAAAACTCTCACAGGAAATCAAAAGTCATTAAACACAGACAGGATTCAACTCTTGAGTATTGCTGATGTTTCTCCTAAAATAAGCAACCCGGCAGGAGTTGTGCTAAGGCCTGCCCTCATTGACTTCAGAAAGATTTTGAAATGAATCGATTCCAACTTACTCTGGTTTGCATGATCACATTAGTCAGTTGTCCACAACTTTTTGCTCATCCCGGACATGGAGCAGAGCAAGTCACAAACCCGCATGGCATCCTACATTATCTGACAGAACCCATTCACTTGATCCCCTTTGCCGCAGTAGTGCTGTTTACAATTCTGTTTGTCAGTGGAAAAAAACTTCTGCAATATAAACGCGATCAGCGTCAGAAAGTCATCGTCTCCCGGGATGACATCAAATAAAAACGGTCTCAATTAGGGCGGACTGCTTCTTCTGCACGTTGGAGATAGGTGCGAATTGCCCGCTGGTAAGACTGTTCGGCTTCAGGTCGCTCTTTTGCAGCAATGATTTTGTTTCGATTTTTCCAGAGCAACTTAATCGTCTCCGCACACCAGAGTGCACTCTCGCGCGAGGCGCGAATTGGTTTCTGGTTCACAATCACATTCACCGGGTTCGTGTGTAATTGTGGGAACTGACGTACTGCAATCCAGCTGCTATATTCAACGGGAACATTGAACCGGAGTTGATGGATCTTCCCGTCTGCTGGGACAGTCTGCTTCGCGACGACTTGACCGTTCTTCACAATTTCAATCAGCCTCTGACCGCCGGTGACAAATTCAGAATTACGCGGGGCATGCAGGATGCGAGTATCTCCCTGTGCCCGACGTCCCTCCGGAGCATCTAATAATCCGTAAGCGACCGCTTTCGGAGTTTCAGTAGCAAAGCAGACTGCTGCTTTAATCTCTACCGTTCCTGCCTGATCCAGGGAAACATCTTCAAATCCGGGAGACGCGCCGTTGACCTGAAACTTCAAAGCATGGGCAAACCCATCCGAGACGTAGGAGCGTCCTCGCCTGATTCCATCACACCACTGGCTGAAATCGAGTTCCTCCACGTCACCCAATTGCACATAGACTCTCCCCTGCCCAACACGTCGACTGCTCATGCAGGGAAAATCTGTCTCGCCACTGACTTTGAGCGGAAATCCACAATTCAAAATATGATACCAGGTATTCCATTCGGGAATACGTTCCGTATCCATCGCACTTACAAAATCACAAACACCTTCCGCGGTACTCACGCAAATCTCCATTGCTCCGCCGCCGTTCATCTCAGGAACAGCCAGATTCGGCAATTCATCTGCCGCCTGCTCTAACGCGTGTGTCAATTCCTGTACACTCAATTCACCGTTGCCATCCTCGTCTGTTTGCTGGAAGGGTTTGGCTAATAATCCTTGTGCTGCTTCGTTCGAGTTCAGGGTCTGCGACTGGTCCTGATCCAGACTCCGTAACATGCGTTGTGCCGCCTGAGGAGGATTGACCCGGAGTGCCGAATGAGGATAACCAGTGACGCCTCCCTGCTCTTTACACCAGCGCAACACGGGCACGGTCCAACTCGGCCAGCCGGTTGTGGTTCCCAGTGTGCCGGGGTAAGTTTGGTTTTGCAGATTTAACAAACAGACATGCCCCAACGCGGCGGAACCGAAGCCGCTGATTTCCAGATCTTATTTCAACACAGTCAAAGGTTCGCTCACCCGGTCTGCCGTCGAAGCGAAAAACTGCCGCTGCGCATCAAAACAAGGTCCCCAGGTTAATACGCACCCTACATTCAGCCCCTCCCCCTTCACCTGGTTGAACATATCTCGCGGCGTGACTCCCTTAGTCGGGTTGTCATAATGCGCACAGCCAGCAGCATGAATATGATGGTCACCGGAATAAAAACCGTAGTCGCGCGGATTTACCCAACGTTTTAAAGGTACGTCAATTGTCTGTGAAGTATCCTTTGAAATCGTGACTTCTTTCGTGAGTCGCTGGTACTCCGGTCCCCGACTGAATTCCATTTGGAGTTTTCCTGAGGGGAGTAGTACCGTCTCTCCATCCTGCCGGTAGATCTGTGGCTGGAAAAAGAAATCCGGAGCGAGCCGTTTGGCCTGTAAAGGAAATACCCGCCCTTGTTGATCACGGAATTCGAGCCTGGCAGCGGTAGGCTGGCCGTCATAATCTCTGATCGATAATTTCACGGGAACCGCCGACTGCACATCAAACAGCACGGGAACTTCACCCCGAAAGCCGATATCCTGTGTTCCTGCCCCTACATCAAATTCTAAAGTCGCTTCCCGTTTTCCCGATTCATGGCTGTAGATCAATGCAATCGCGTACTCGACTTCGAGCCCACTTAACTTGACAGTCATCGGGTTCGCCTGAAACAGTTCGACCTCCAGGAATCGATCTTGTGCGTTTTTCGTATTCACGTTCCGATTTAATTCGGTTTGTGCCTGTCGTTTCAAACTGTTGAGCGCGGCACCAGAATAAACGGGGCCAGCCTGCGGACTGGAAATTCGTAACTGCCTTGTCACTGTACTCTGATTGATCACCTTAACCACGAACGGTGTAAACCCGCCCTGCTGTAACACAGCCCGGGCAGGCCCACGAGCGACTTTAGTACGGACTTCCGGGTTGAGAGAAACCACGCACAACACTTCGGAATTGAGTAATCGCTGGATCGTATTCGCATCGCGTTGATCACAGGCGGATTTCAGTTTCTGAACCAGCGGTTTCGAAAGCGGCGCCCCCAGGTAATCAAGTGCCGCAATCAGCCGTTTTACGTTAGCCGCCAGAGGTTGCCCTTCGACGGCTTCCATAGCAGGCTGGTTCGGATCTGCTCGAACAGATTCTGCTTGCACCAGCACCGAAAAGAAACAACATAAAATCCCTGCAAGGTAAGGCACCTGGCAGATCTTTGTATTACGAGGGAAACCATGTGACATTATTACGTGACTCCCACTCAAGCAAATGGCTTACAACTTGAGTTGACTACTCGACGGAGAATTTATGAATGGTTGTCTGCTCGTAAACTTCTCCGGGTTTCAAAATTGTGTTCGGAAACTCTGGCTGATTTGGTGAATTGGGAAAATGTTGTGCTTCCAGACAGAGCCCACCATTTTTGGGATATCCCCCACTTGCTTCGGTTCCATCCAGGAAATTACCGGTGTAGAACTGAATGCCAGGCTCGGTTGTGAAGATCTCCATGACACGACCCGAATCGGGATCTTTGACCTTCGCCGTAAATGCCGGCTGATTCTCAGAAGGATTCACAACCCAACAATGATCATAGCCCCCTTCGACCTGTGCAATACGTTCGCCGATTTTATGAGCTGAGGTAAAGTCCATTGGTGTCTCTTTGACTGAAGCGAGTTTACCCGTTGGAATTGCGACATCGGAAACCGGGAGATACTGATCGCAGTTCAGAACCAGTTCCTGATCTAGAACGGTTCCTTTTCCAGCCAGATTCCAGTAACAATGGTTGGTTACATTGATTGGCGTGGCCTGATCACTGGTTGCCGTATAGTCGATCTTGAATTCGTTGTTATTATTGAGCGTGTAAACCACGTTTAACGTCAGCTTACCGGGATACCCTTCTTCACCATCCGGACTCACCAGGCTTAAACGAACGCCTACCTCATCTTTCTTGGAAAAGCTTTCCGCTGCCCAGACTTTCTTATCGAAGCCCTGCTCGCCACCATGTAAGTGACTGGGAGGGTTATTCTGAGCCAGTTGATACTCTTTGCCCTCCAGCGTGAATTTACCATCGGCAATCCGATTCGCATAGCGACCGCAGATTGCGCCAAAATAAGGGCCTTTTTTCTCATACTCGGCTAACGAATCAAATCCGAGTGTGATGTTTTCCGTTTTCCCCTCACGGTCCGGTACATAGACGGTGGTGACAATCGCGCCATAGTTGATAATGCTGACACTCACGCCTTTATCATTGGAAAGCAAAAACTGGGTGATTTCCTGACCGTCAGCTGTCGCTCCGTAAGGCTCGCTTTGAATTGCCAACTGAAATTCATTTCCTGTATTCATTGCAGCATCCTTAGAAGTTTCATTCTCTGAGTCGCCTTTTGAGGAACTAGCGGGGGGCGACTTCTCCTGCATGCATCCCGTCAACATAATTAAGACGCCTAATAACCCGCTACAGAATTTCCATTGAATCATCAAAGTATCCTCTCCCTCAGGCCTCACAAATTGACAGGCTCAATCGTCAGCAAACCAGAATAACAAATCCCGCTGTAAATGTAATGCAGAAACAAAGATTGAATCATGCGAACGTTCACCCTCTCAGTGCCGAGTCTTTTGAACCAGGACGCTAAACTGGTCGTGTTCGCTCGTTTGGAAAACGGGGACTATTTGTAAATCCTTAGAAATGAACGATCTTCTGATTTCTTGCCACAAACATCACTTGTAGTGCTGCCTCACACGTCACACCAGTCAGACCGTTAGATTCGGCACGAAAGTCAAAACCAAATCCGTCCCAAGTATCCGCACGGACACTAAACCAGCATGAATATTGTGCGATTTTTATGTAAACAATCAACTTAAAATAAGACTTTATAAATACTTAAGTAATTACATGAATCCTGAGTCAAATACTCCCCAAAACGAAGTTTTGCCATGTATAATTAAAAGCAGGCACAGGGATTCGAGTCTTTTTTTATTTCGATTACAGAATTTACAATAAATTCCCATCATTTCTCCCCTCTTCATCGTAAGAAAATCAAAGCGTGTCATTAACGCGGAGAGGGGAGGTAGACATGCAGTTAGAAATGGTCGATAAAAAAATTGAGGAAAGAGACTCTCTACCATCTGGTGGCGTAATTAGTGATGCACGGTTGGTGGAAGCAGTTCGCAAGGGTGATGACAATGCGTTCGGAGAGTTAGTCCTTCGTTATGAGAGACGACTCATTCGTGTGTTGATCCAGTTTGTCAAAAGCCCGGAATTAGCAGAAGATCTGGCTCAGGATACGTTCCTGAAAAGTTATGAGAGGCTCGATCAGTTCGATACATCCCGGCGCTTCGGTCCCTGGTTGTTTCGTATTGGGGTTAATCAGGCGCTGGATTATCTACGAAAACAGAAACGAAGAGGGTGGTGGCTGTTATTCAGCGACAGTCCTTCAGAAACACCCTTTGATCCTTCTGTACCGGATCCAAGGAATAAGCTCGATATCAATCAGGAAGTTCAGGCGATTCTGGAAGAAATCCCCGAAAAGTATCGGACCGTGCTCGTTTTGCGAGATCTGGAAAACTTTTCGACATCCGAAATCGCTGCGATTCTGGATCGCAAAGAAGCGACAATTCGCTGGCGCTTAGCGGAAGCAAGAAATCGCTTTCAAAAACTGTGGTCTAACCGGCAAAATGTTGAAAACTCCATGTCCGGCAAGGAATAAAAAGACATGTACTGCACGCAATGCAATGGTTTAAAGTCACGAGTCGCTCTGGCCGTCGGTAACGATTTGTCCGAGGCTGAGCTACGACTCCTGGAAAAACAGCTCAAGAACTGTGAGCAATGCCGTTCCCAGTATGAGGAGCTGCAACAAAGCTATGAAGCACTTCAGAAACAGTTTGACAACGCGCCTGTGCCTTCATTGCAGGATAGCGTCTGGCCTCAGGTTTCTGCCAAAATTGTAGCACGTCGTCGGAGAAATCGCCCGACACAGTTCAATTTTCTCTTACCAACCCTGACAACGGTTGCCTGCTGCCTGGCCCTGCTGCTGGTGACAAATTCACCACAGACAGATCCACCTGCGTTTACTACGCCAGTAGGTTCCCCACATCCGGTAGGTCTGCTCGGGAATAATAATCTGAATACCATCGATAATAATTTCCATGACCTTCAGGATCAGCAATGGGGGGCACCCGACGGATTATTGAAGGCAAATAGCAATCCCTTTGGGTATAACCTGCCTCGATTGAGGCACGATATGACAAATACTTCTAATTTACACTCAGTTAAATTTTAAGAACTCCTCTCCTTTCCAAACTAAGGCTGGTCAATCGACCAGCCTTTTTTTTATGATACTACTGAAATTGCATCGAGGTCTAAGCTGCTGAACTACCTTTGAGTTGGAAATTAAAATTTGCCCATGTCCATTACCGTCTCTCTCGCGACTACTGAGGAACAGTCTGAAGCGTCTGCATTTATCTTTGCAGATTCTTCAGAAGCAGAACGAGAGATTCAAATTCAGGAATTTCTGGAATCCATCAATGGCAGCAATAGTGACCAGCACCAGATCCTGATTGCCAGAGAAAGCGGAACGCTGGTCGGCGCAGGCGTACTGGTCTTCACGGACACCGCGACAGCCTTCTTCTGGCCCCCTTTTAGCCAAAGCAACGATTGTGCTGACGCGATATTACAGGAGATGGTCAGACGAATCGATCGTTCCGGGGTGAGTATCGGTCAATCGCTGCTTAGCCCGAGACAACTCCAGCAACGAAAACTACTGACCCGGAATGGATTCCCCCACCTGACCGACCTGCTCTTCATGAGACATCCTCTGACCAATCTCAGTCAGTCCAGGCTTCCGGTACAGAAGCCGCTCGAATGGGTTCAATATGATGAACAGCAAAACCACCAGAGATTCCTGGATCTCCTGGATCAGACCCATCAGTCTTCGCACGATTGTCCAGTACTGAATGATATTCGAACTGCAGAAGAATCTTTAGTGTCACATCGCAGTTCCGGTGACTCTGACCAGCGCTACTGGTACCTGTTTCATCGGGCCGGAATTGATTTAGGCGTGCTACTGCTTTCGGAACACCAGGCGGACAACGTCTGGGAAGTCGTTTACATGGGAGTCGCTCCCGAACAACGGGGACACGGCTACGGAACTGCTTTTATTCAGCACGGACTACAACAGGCGCAAGCCCAACATCAATCCGCCGTCATACTCGCCGTTGACTACAAAAATTCCTTTGCGATAAAGATTTACGAAGATTTGGGATTTGTCAGACAAAACACATTAAGCGTCCACGCGCGATTACGTTCGCAATTCCCTGAAAAAAAACCAAATATTAATTAACATGTTTTGAACAACAGTCTGTTCTGCCTGATAAAATAATTTTTCGCCAAATCTGTTATTTTCTACTGGTAAAACGGCTTTTGATTTCGGTCTCAAAATTCTGAAAAATTTCCTCTCCGTTTCTGTTTGACTCTTTGCCAATTCAAGCTAGTATCGGAATCACTGAATGAGTAAACGCAGCGTCGCTAAAGACAATTGCCTGAGATCTTTTCGATGCTGTTATCAATGGAGCTTTTTAGCGCATCATTTCCAAATATACCTCACAACCATGATCGATACTGAAAAAGCAGGATTTCGCTTTTTCCTGTATTATGGGTGGAAATTTTGCGCGCGGGGGGAGGGTGCAAGATGCAACCCACGTCTTTGGCAGTGGAGGGTACGCTTTGTGCTTCGTCAACAAAGCGACCAACGGAAGCCAAGCTGGGGCCTGCGACAACTGAATCCGATGCGCAATCGATCTACCAATTACTTGCGCAACAGGTCGGCGAACGTAGCTTCCAGAACTGGTTTGCAGGAAAGGTCAGTCTTAAACTGGATGGAAACTTCCTTGTTGTAGGAGTCGCCAGCCCGTTTTTACTGACTTGGATGCAGAAAAAGTTTTCCTCACCTATTTACGCGACCGCTGTTGCCTGCATTGGCCCATCGGCTGAATACCGCTTTGAAGTCAATCCTGAGCTAACCGGTCAGGAAAACAGCAAATCAACAAAAAACCAGTCCGCCGATGTCGACGCAGATCCTTCGGCGGACTCATCCGCGACCACTTCGGAACCGAAACCAGATCGTGAACGGCTTGACCAGAATCAAGCGTGCAAGCAGGCTCCCTATAAAGGCAGACGATTTTCCGATCTCAGCTCATTTGTCACCGGAAAGTCCAATCAACTCGCGTTCATGGCAGCTCAGCAAGCCAGTGATGAGCCTGGGGCACTTTATAATCCGTTATTTATTCACGGCGGAGTCGGCGTTGGCAAGACCCACCTGCTGGAAGGGTTCTACCGTAAAGTCCGACAGCAGTACCCGTCTCTACAGGTTGTATTCCTTACCGCAGAGGCATTCGGAAACTATTTCTCTAAAGCACTGCAGGAACGGTCGCTGCCCGGCTTTCGTCAGCGATTCCGTAATGTCGATGTCCTGATCATCGATGACATCGATTTCTTTGAATCCAAGCGAATGTTTCAGGAAGAACTGCTGCACACAATCAAACATCTGGAAAGCCATGGTCGCCAACTGGTTTTCTCGTCTGACAGACATCCCCGTCTGCTGACCAAAATGAGTGAGGAATTAACGACGCGATTTCTTTCTGGTTTAGTCTGCCGAATGGAATCGCCCGAAACCGAGTTACGACTTGAGATTGCCCGCCAGCGTGCCTTGAAATTAAAAACCCCCATCACCGAAGGCGCTCTGGATTATGTCGCCCGACGTTTTACTAATAATGTGCGGGAACTGGAAGGGGCCATCAACTGTCTTCAGACCTACCATGTCATGACCAGTCAGAAAATCACCACCACGATGGCCCGACAGATTCTGGCGGACTTGGAACGGGACTGCATACGAATTATCAAACTGGATGACATCAAGCAAATCGTCTGCAATACATTTGGAGTTTCTGAGGCCGACTTGAAATCGTCACGCCGCGCCAGAAATATCAGCCAGCCTCGAATGCTGGCCATGTTTCTCGCCCGAAAGTTGACCCAGGCTGCGTACAGTGAAATCGGCGACTTTTTTGGCGGTCGTAATCACAGCACTGTCATGTTCGCAGAAAAACAGGTCCGAAAATGGCTCGAAAATCACTCGTCCATCCAGGTCGCACTTCAGGAATGGCCGACAGAAGAAATTATTGAATCACTGGAACAACAGCTCCTGGCCAGCTAACACGAAAAATCCGAATTCATTCTCTATCTCTCAATACTGCCCCTGCTGAGTGGGAAAGCGATACTGTGTCGCAGGCTGCTGTGAATCAGACGGATCTGCTCCCCACTGAAAGGGAGACGAGGACTGTGGGTTAGCTCTCTGGTTAATCAATGCCTGTCTCTGATTCTGGCTTGGATTCATCCCAGTTCCATAATTATTTTGCTGAAGCCCCTGATCCTGATCCGTATTCATCGTCCGCACATTAGCAGGTGCGACTGCCGGGTTACTGGAATACATGACTGATGGAGGCAGTGTTGCGGGAGCCTGTTGCATACTCTGGTACTGCAGCGACGCATTTTTCACAGCCCCTTGAGGATTGGCCTGATTGGAATATTCATACCCAGCCTGACGAATTCCACCTGAGGACTGCTGCTGATAGATCGGCTGCCCCACTTGTGCCTGCTGAATATTTTGGCCTCCTGGTCGAAACACATTCTGGGCTGGGACCTGGGCAGACGCTGGTATAATCGTTCCGGCATTCATCTGAGCACTCAATGATGGAGAACCATTGGGAGTGTGCGGGCTTCCTTCGGCAACAGGAAACATCTGACCGGGGCCCAGATTCATTCCGGTCCGCACCGCTTCACGAATCAACTCCTGATCACTTTGTTGCTGAATCGTTCCTGAAGCAGGTTGCTTCTGCTGAGCGGGAGACTGTGTCGCATTGATCTGGTAACCGGGAAACTGACCGGGCACATGATACTGGTTTCCATATAAAGGCTGTCCAGCCCGGGGAACATTCGCTGGCATGCGTTGTTGGGGAACTTGTTGCACTTTCATTTGCTGCCCCCCGCGTGGCAGATTCTGATTCTGGCCTGGCTGCTGTCGCTGTAACCCCTGTGCAATCGGATTTTGATAAGACTGATTTTGAAGCTGCCTTTGAGGAGCTTGTCTTAGTTGTCGGGGGTTCTGGTTCTGAATTTGTTGCTGTTGTTGTTGGTATTGATTCTGTAGTTGTTGTTCTTTCAATGCCCAATAGTTTGACGCTTGTGCAGCCTGTGCGATTCCCGGATCTCCCACAGGAGGCCAGGCCTGAATCTGAGTTGATGCGGCAGCAGGAGCGGTTGTTGCAGGAAAAGCGGCTGTAGGATTCGGCTCCGCAGGAGCAGACTGGTATGGCTGAGCATTTTGCTGATTGTCAACCGGCATCTGAGAACCAGTATACTGCTGTACCATCGCCTGATTTGGATTGATCGCCGGCAACTGTGGTGCTGCAGTGGCACTCCGCGCCTGGATTGCTTTCTCCCGTTCGCGTTTCATCATTTCAGCAATCTGTAACGTCGGATTATTTCCGGCTTGAGACATCACAGGCGCAGTTGGTGCCTGAGGGTTCCCGGCAGCAGCGTACTGTACCGGCTGTTGATAGTCTGACTGAACCTGTCCCACCGGTTGAATCCGGGGGACTGAGTGATCGGGAGCTCCCATCTGTACCGGATTCTGTTGTATTGGATTCTGTTTCTGTGACTGGTGCTGAATCTGCGAAGGAGTCATACTTGCCTGAGCAGATCGCTGATTCGGATCGACCCCTGGAAACAATTGTGCAAATTTCAATTGTGCCTCTGCTTCGTTGCCTGTCATCCGGAACAGAGCCAGTGCCTGGTCGTACTGCCCTGTACGCCCGTAGAACCACCCAAGATGATCGAGTGAGCGAACATGACCGGGCTGATATTTCAGTGCTTCCTGTAAATACCGTTCGCCGTAATCATCACGCCCTTGTAGCATATAGGAATATCCGATATCACTGAGGAGATCTGAGTTCGATGGATCTAATTTAAGTGCCCCCAGATAGTAGGCTTCTGCTGCCGGAAAATTCTGTTTTTTATCTTCAATAATCGCCAGACGATGCAAGGCTTCAAAATTATCCGGATCCATCGAAAGGACCCGTTGATAATATCCCTGTGCTTTCTCAAAATTTCCTGCCCGGTCGGCGTCATATGCCAGATTCAGTTCGCGAAGCACCTTCGACTCATCTGCCGCGACCTGGGGCTGTTGAATCGGATTTTGTGTCGAATTTAAAGGTAAAGCTTGAGATTCCACCTTCGCAGCCAGACGTCTCAGCATCTCATCTTGATTTGAAACCCCGGCCAGACTCTCTGGATATTCTGATGGCCCATTTCTTTGCTGTCTTTCCAAACGTCCTTTTGCACGCTCGGCAGCCATCGCTTCTCTCAGATTTTTCTGAATCGCTGATTCCTCTTCCGATTCAGTTGACTTTTGAGAAAGCGACTCATTTTTCTGAAAGCGGCGAGAAAAGGGAGCAGACTGACATCCACACAATGTAATGCAACAGAATGTCAAAAAAATGGTATGTTGAAACATGCGAGTTTTCATCGGGTATCAACCTTGATCCAGCAAGTACAGAGCAGATTGCTCTGCTTTATTTGATTCAATAATTTCATCGAAGCCATTAATCAACAGCAACGGCAATAGCTAGATTCCTGAGAAGACAGCGAAAACGTTTGATCGTTGTCTGGGTCAGAACCGGCTTTGTCGAGGCTTCTTCGATTGAATGAATAGCCTGGAAATGGGAATTGTGATTTAGGGAGAATTTTGAGAGAAATGATTAGACTTGAGATTCAGGCGAGGATTCTATGTCGTTTCGCAAATCATGTCGATACGAATTTGACAACGAATTGCTAACGCTCATTTTTGAGGTTTTTTGCTTAGAATGAGACCTCATTTTGTCTCTTAAGCCATTGTCAAATAAGAATTTAAAAACGCCACAAAAGCAATGCTCTTATGGCGTTTTTGATCGTTTGAGGGTTTGAATTCCGCTTTAGCCAACGGGACCGGTCTGAAATTAAAATCCGACTCCACCGCCCCCACCAAAGCCACCGCCGCCAAATCCACCACCACCGAATCCGCCACCGCCTCCTCCAAACCCGCCGATTCCTCCACGAGTTGAGATAAAGCGATAGTAATCAATTTCGGCTTCACGAGAATTCAACGAGCGACCATACGGCGTCGAGACAATCGTCCGCTGATCAGCATCCTGATTTCCCAGGTCGGTTAAAATTCGGGCAACCAGTTGTCGTCGATAGGCGTCTAGCTCGGGTGCGTAGTTATTATCACTTCGCTCCACAATCACGGGATATGGATTGCTCCGCATTCGGGCACCGATCTCGAGAATGTGATCTTTTCCATTGGTCGTCAGCTCGGCACTGTTCTCAACAAATTCGTTGCGGTTAATAATGAAATCGACAGCTTCCGCGTTGGACTCCATTGTGTGATAGTGCGCACGATTGACACTGCCCAGTGGGTAGACCTCAGGAATAGCAAAAGAACGCTTATGGAATCCCCAATTGCCTCCGCCACCACCCCAGTGGCATTTTCCACACTTTCCTCCACCCCAGCTGCAGCAACCGGCAACCAGCACTACGCAGGTAGTAGAAAGGATCATTTTATGAAATATTGATAGTCGGGCCATCATGTCCCTCAATTATTTTTAACGACGTTTTTGCATTTATCATTTCCAGCTTTCCACTTCGCTTAATAAATCAAGCAAAATCGAATCTGGATTCTAAACCAGAAATGATGTTCTCACTGATTTCACACAGCCAGAAATAAATAACTCATCACTCTGGGCATTAACTACTTTGACCTGCTCCAGGGAAATTTTGACCGGCTTTTCTGAGGCTCGGCAGATTCCCGTCTCATCCGGGGATCGACATAACCTGCCGGTTGTACCCAGGTATTATTATCATTGGTTCTGTTCTGGAATCGCTCTTTGATCATTTGAGTGAACCCACGCTGATTCTGCTGTTGCGAGATACTGTCCTGATATGCTCCCGCTGACTGAGCCTGTGGACCACTGACCCCTGGCGCTGGTGGCGGAGGTAGCGGCTGATGCTGGTTCGAACGAATCGGCCCCGGTGGTCGAACCGGTCGTGGCTGAGCCGGGATGCTGTTCCCTCTTTGAGGAATCGGCTGTGGTGTTGCCCCTTGTTGATACGTCCCCGTGTTCATCGGCGGATAATACGGCGAAGCTGGTGCAGGATTAAACATTCGATATCCCACTGGCACCCCTTGCCCTGCCTCACGACCGTAAGGCTGTAACTGATAAACCTCTTTGTCAGGAGCCCCTTCTGTCATCGCATATTTATACAGTTCCTTATCTCCGGGGATGGTCACTTCATGTCCGGGATAAGGTGGTACTTCGTCTTCTTCCATTGGACGAACCAACTGAGGCGTCACTGTAATCAACAGTTCTGATTCACCCCGGCTCGACTGTTTTGAACTGAAAAGATAGCTGCCGACAAGGGGAATTTCTCCCAGCCAGGGAATTCGTGTGACTCCGACAGAAGAATCACTGCCAAACAAACCAGCCAGAACAATCGTTTGTCCTTCGCGGAGTTCCACTGTCGTCTGGGCTCTTCGGGAATTCAAACCGGGAATCCCCTGAACCGAGTTGGAATCATTGATCTGACTGTATTCCGGCACAATTCGCATTCGAATCAAATCTTTGTCAATCACGATCGGCGTCACGACAATCGAGGTACCAAAACCACGGAATGTCGTGGATGTTCCCTGAGCACCACCAACTCCAACAATCGTCGGCACGGCAAATTCACCACCGGCAAGAAAACTCGCCGAGTGGCCACTTAACACCGTTAACGTCGGCCGCGCCATAATTTTCGTTGTACCGTTCTGTGCCAACGCATTGATCAATACATTCACTTCACCGGCTTCAAAAATACCCGTCAGCGTGGAAGGAACTCCCCCCATCGTTGAGCCGATAAATTGACGACCGTTATCAAACAGAACCGCTAAATCAACACCCAGCTGCCGCATCATCGTACGGTTCATCTGAGCAATCGTTACATGAATCATCACCTGAAATTCGCCGGGAATCTCCAACATATTGACAATGAGTGAAGAGGCGTAATCGAAATTGACTCCTGCATACGTCGAATCAACCCCGGCCCCTCCATAACCAACCCCTGTAGCATAAGGCTGAGGACCTCCCAGATTCCCGTCATAGTTGATCACTTCACCACGGATCACAGACAGGATATTCGCCGCTTCGGTTGCATCGGAAGCTTCCCCTTTAACGATGATTTTTCGTGACAGAGGAATCAGGTAAACTTTGCTGTTCGGAAACAGAACTGCAATTTTGCGTTCCAGTTTGCCGTAATCAATCCGACGCTGGCCTTCCAGACTCGGATCTTGAATAGTATGAACCAGGTAAGTAATCGGGGTATCGTCCCCTTCAAACCAGAGTGTTAGAGTCGTCGTTCCCAACTGCAAACCAACAATGGAAATTTCTGTCGGCGAGTAAGTAACAAATTCGATAATTGAAGGATCGGCAATCGCATACCGCCTGATTCGTGAATTCGTGATGATCAACTGACTCCGCCGAATGATGATTTCCATTTCATCAAAAATACCCGGCGTGGATCGGATCTGTGATGGCAAAGGTTTTCGCGTAATTCGTCCCGTATCCTGCACCATCTGAACCCGTGGACCACGAGTCTGGTGTTGCACGTTCTGAATGGGAATCATTCCCTGAGGAACCTGTTGTGGTTGTTGATACTGTTGTGCCTGTTGATACTGTCTGGCATCGCCTGGAGAAACTTGAATCGGTGCGGGGGCGTACTGCTGGGCATCTCTTTGTACAGGAGGAACGGGCAACTGCATCATCGACGGCCCCTGAGCCTGCGCAGGCTCAGACATTGATAATAAATATGTTATCACAATCGCGATCAGTTGAAGCGCGTTGTTAAATCGATGCTTCTTTAATAATCGAATTGCCGATCCATGGCAGTTCTGCTTGAACATCCGCAGTTGCTCCCCAATTACCTGCAAAGAGGAAAAAGGTAATTCGCATAATATCAGTGTTTTAATACAGGTTGATTCATCGCCCGAAAATACGAAACGACCGGATTGAGAATCTGTATTTCAATCTATTTTTATGACAGTAAGTTTTCCCTAACGTACTGCAAAACAATCACTTCGAGGCACGCATCAATTCGCGACGATCACTCTAAAAATTGGGGTTTCTTATCCGAATTCCAGAAATAGAGAACGTAACTTGGGTAGATACATACCACATTGTATTGTTTGTATCGGCTAATCACGAAAAGAGGATTAGACTGGTTCGACTTAATTTTCCTCTTCTACCACGCAAGATACGAGTAAACCCCTATAACTCAGTGATAAAAAAAACGCCCCGGCGGAAAACCGGGGCGATCGAAGACAACAACAAATCGATCTCAACTTATCTATCAATCTCACTTGATGTTAGGATTACCAGCGATAATTCGTATCGCGGTTATAAGTCGGAGCACCTGGATTGTACCAGGGACGGCGGTAACTATAGGACGGAAATCGTAAATGACCATATTCATTCGATCGATAAAACCCAGGGCCGAAATGACGGGTATAAGGATCGGAAGACAGCCCCCGATTTTGCGCCCCGGTATTTGCTTCATTATAGCCACCAAACCAGGTCTGACCGGCTCGAATACCCACGTTTGGTCCCGCCATGCCATAGGTACCGCCGGGACCTTGAGTCGCACTATAGTAATATGGTGAGCCGACTTGAGGAACCACATTATTAGGTAACCAGTATTGATTGCCACCCCGAACATAAGGACCACCCTGATAACCCGGCACCGGACGAGTTAACGCATCCGGATTGGTAGCAGGTCCCGCCTGTGGCTGAGTTTGCGCATTTGCGGCGGGGTCCGGTTGTGGTGCCACATTGCCAGGGGGCGGCGGCAACGTGGCTGATTTTCCCAAATCAGCGCCGGGGATGACAACATCATCGGCGTAGACAGATCCAGAACCGATAAAAACCATCACCATGATCGTTGTAATTTTAAACTGTTGCATAATTACTCACTTACACCTCATGTCAGTATTTCAAATGATCATCATGATGATGAAAAGAAACATTCATCAGACTATTAAGTAGCGCGTCTCGCTTCGTTATCCGAATTTATCAATGATCACGATGAATGCCGCAAAACTTCAAATGGACATCACTCGCGTCTACTATCAAACCTACATCATTTTTTGACGCGAAGCCGATCAGCACGATTTTTTTTGAAATCAGAGCACGCTTTCGGCAGATTCTGCCGGTCCATTTTCACTGGATACTCTAACCCGATTTGAAAATATTCAGGTTGTAGCACCCGTATGTGATTTACATCCTGCGAATTTTGTGATGAACCTGAAGAACAGACCGCTGGATCTACCGATAATTAAGAGTACGGGAGAGTCTCTCTCTAACAACAAGCTTAACGATTGTGCCAGTTCACAGAGCATCGTCTCTGTCTGTTTGATACAGAGGAATTTCGGATATGTCGACCACCATTTTTGCCATTGCCATTGCTGCTGCCGTCAGCGGAGATCCTATGATTTCGAGCGGCCAGTATGGCGCTACCGAACTTCCTTATGAGGCTGCTTACCCCATGACCAGCGAAGGAGTCACCAGCGGAATCTATGGAGACCCTCTCTACCCGTTCGATTCCCAATACCCCTGGCAGCATGGCTACTTTCAGGAAATTTCTCCTTATAGCGGCTATCACTATTTCAAACCGTACAACTACCGGCACGTACTTTCGCAAACACAAACCGCGTCCGGCTGGGGTATTACGCCTCAATTAGCCTACTCGCAGCATTTCTGGAATCGATATCAGGAACAGGCCACCTGGAAAAATTATACCCTGCCGCCTCGCGAACAAGATATCGAAGAAATACAAAAACGTAAGAGAGCGTATCAGGAAAAACAAAACAGCTCGACCTATCTGCAGCAACGGCCTGCCATGGTACCGGTTCAATATCAGACAGCCCAACCTTATCAGCAACAGAATTCCTATCAGCAGCAACAGCCCCAATATCAACCACGGTATCAGCAGCAATACCAGCAACAACCTGTGCAGCCGCAGCAGTATCAACAGACAGCACCGGGATACAATCAGGCACCCCGCTACTAAGAAGCTGATACCGAGATCTATTATTTATGCAGGGTCGGAACCAAGCACACGCAAGACTTCTTCTTTCGTGACCGGTTCAATCAGACCGCGCTCGGTGATAATCCCTTGAATGTATTTCGCGGGCGTTACATCAAATGCCGGGTTATAAACATCGACTCCGTCAGGCGCGGTCTGCTTACCGAAGCCGTTGGTAATCTCTTCAGGCAATCGTTCTTCAATCGGAATTTCCTCGCCGCTCTCCAGACTCAAATCAAAGGTACTGGAGGGGGCCGCGATATAAAACGGAATATCGTGTAAACTGGCAAGCAGTGCCACCGAATACGTACCGATCTTATTCGCCGCATCGCCATTCGCGGCAATCCGATCCGCACCGGTCACCACGGCCTGAATTTTCTGTTCCTTCATCACCCAACCCGCCATCGAATCGCTGATCAACGTCACGGGAATTCCACGCTGCATCAATTCCCACGTGGTCAATCGCGCGCCTTGCAGTAATGGTCTTGTCTCATCTGCATAAACGTGAATCTGCTTTCCCTGTCGGGCCGCTTCAAAGAATACCGCCAGCGCCGTTCCTCCACCTGATGTTGCCAGACCTCCGGCGTTGCAGTGTGTGAGAACGCCATCCCCCTTGGAAAGCAGTTCCGCTCCTACCTCACCAATCTGATGACACATCTTCAAATCTTCGACCTCAATCAACTGCGCTTCTTCCAGCAGCAGTTTGTGCATCTCAGGATTGGAAAGATCCGGGGAACTCTCTGCCAGCTTTTGCATCCGCTCTAATGCCCAGAACAGATTGACGGCGGTCGGCCTGCTTTCTGATAAATACGTCGCAGCTTCAATTAATCGCTGATCGAAGTCAGGCCGCTCCGTTCCCGCGCCGGTTTGTAACGCCAGCACAACCCCATAAGCGGCGGCTATCCCAATCGCCGGCGCACCGCGAACGCGCAACTTCTTAATTGCTTCCCAGACCGTCTCGACATCACGACATTCGATCTCTCGAAACTCCGTTGGCAGCAATGTCTGATCGATCATCTTCAGATATCCATCTGTTCCGCCAACCCAGCGCATCGTCGCAACATCAGCCCCTGCTTGATTCTCTAAATTCATATCCGTTCTGCTTCTATTTCAATGACCATGTGAGAAACTCATTTTCTTATATCATAGCGATTCTAATCAAAATGTCCTCAAACAAAAAACCATGCGCTTTCGGCGGGTTTTCCATTGATTCTGGTAATCGCACTTTGGTATGCTCGATCCTGCACACCTTTTTAAAGATCCTTAAATATCACAGGATTTTCCTTCCTGACTTACAAGCAATTGCGAAATATCAAGGAATCAACACGATGCTTCAATTCACGACCCGAAAATTCACTGCCCTTTGCCTGTTGGCTTTCGCCAGTCTCGCTGTCACACCTCTGATCGCAGAAGAACATTGCGACAGCGATTTTGTCAGCATCTTCAATGGTAAAAACCTCGATGGCTGGGAAGGTGCCACCGACGGATATTTCGCCAAAGACGGCATGCTCATCAGCAAAAAAGACAGCGGCGGAAATCTCTTCACCGACAAAGAATACAAAAATTTTGTGCTCCGGTTTGATTTCAAACTCGAACCCGGCGCGAATAACGGCATCGGCTTCCACGTGCCACGTCATCCCAAAACCAGCCCCGCTTATGCTGGAAAAGAAATCCAAATCCTTGATGACACGGCTAAAAAATACGCCAAGCTTCAGAAATACCAGTACCACGGTTCTCTTTACGGTACCGCTCCCGCCAAACGCGGTCACCTCAAACCGGTTGGAGAATGGAACACACAGGAACTTCTCGTCGATGGCAACAAAGTCAAAGTCACATTGAACGGCACCGTCATTGTCGACTTTGATATGACCGACGCCAAGAAAAACGGCACCATCGATCACAAAGATCACCCCGGCCTGAAACGGGACAAGGGACATATCTGCCTGTGTGGTCATGGCGCGAAAATTGAGTTCAAAAATCTGCGGATCAAAGAACTCAAGTAAGTGACAGAGTTTTCTACTTCGATCACTCCTTAATTTCAAACAGGATAAGTACGCATGAGTTCTGAAAAGAAAGCGGCTTCCTCTGAAGTCACGCGCAGAAGTTTCCTCCAGACCGGCAGCACCGTCGCAGCCGGCCTGGCCTGGACCGCACAAAGCTACGGCAGCATTCTTGGTGCCAATGACCGGATTCGCGTCGGCTTCATCGGCGCGGGCGGCATGGCCAACGCCCACATGAATACATACAACGCCATCAAGGAAAAAAATAACGTCGAAGCCATCGCCGTTGCCGACTGCTGGAAAACCCGGGCTGAAGAAGGCAAAACCAAAACCGGCGCCCAGCATGCTTTTGACGACTATCGCAAGGTTCTGGAAATTAAGGACATCGACTACGTCACCATCGCCACGCCGGAACACTGGCACGCACAAATGACGATCGACGCGTTGGATGCCGGCAAAGCCGTCTATTGTGAAAAACCAATGACGCACAGCATCCCCGAGGCTCAAGCCGTCATCAAAAAACAGAAAGAGACCAAGCTGCCGATCCAGGTCGGCGTGCAAGGCATGTCCGATGATTCCTACTCCTCTGCCGCCAAAGCGATTGAAGAAGGCGTGCTCGGTCAGGTCGTACAGGCCCAGATCGAATACGTCCGCCGCTACGGTTCGCAAGGTCCCTGGCGTCGCCCCGGTCTCAAAGACGATGAAGCCAAACCGGCCGATCTCAACTGGGACGCCTGGCTCGGACACGCACCAAAGATTGACTGGAACCCGCACCACTACTTCGAATGGCGCAACTATTCCCAATACTCGGGTGGCATCTGCACCGACCTGTTCATTCACCGCATCACGCGAATTATGAAAGCCTGTAACCTGCTTTACCCCCGTCGCGTTGTCGGCATGGGTGGTATCTGGCAGTGGAATGACGGACGCAACCTGCCCGATAACTTCGAAATGATCTGCGAATACCCGCGCGGCATGACAGTCTACGTTCTCGGCACGATGAGCAATCGCGTCGGCATCGATCACTTGATTCGCGGCTATCGCGGCACCCTCTACTTCACCCGTGAAGGCTGGGTTGCGAAAGACAAAGATGGCAAGGTACTCGCGGAACATAAAAAGTCGGGTGCAGAAGATACCAAGCTGCATCACACGAATCTGCAGAATCATCTGCGCAACGGCGAAGCACTTAACTGCCCGAGTGAACTCGGCCTGGCAGGAGTCGTCGCGGTCAACATGGCGAATGAATCCTGGCGTTCCGGTCAGATGATGGGCTGGGATACCAAAAACGAAAAGATGGCTCCCGCCAATACCCTGGAACTCAGCCATTTCCCCGAAACCAGTTCCTGAAATAGAGCCGCGCATGTCGCTCATCCTTGAATATATGAATTCCTGTTGACAAATTCAGGAATCGCACAAAATACAAAAACGCCCTGTTTTCAGGGCGTTTTTTCGTATAGACACATCCACGCCCTCAGCTAACATGCGGAGATAACGTCGCGCGCGCGAGTGAGCACTACTGGTTCAGGTGAAGTTTCGAAACCACTGAGAATATCAGCACTATAAAACCCGCTTGTTTCAGCACGATTTCCCAAAACACTGCTCACCCGCACCTCAATTATCAAACGACATCGCAACGCTTGATCGGTCCCAAACAGGGAATTGAAAGCACTTCTTAGCATATCATCACTCCTTCGAAAGTTAATTTTTGTCGCTCCCTCTTGACGCCTCCACGCCCCGCAAGAAAATTCATACTAATTAGTTTGTCAAATCCAGGTAGGGGCAACAGTGAATGCGATATCACGAATCTGATTCCAAATGTAGCGACTGTCTTAAAAATTCAGGAATTTCTCACGTTTGCCTCCCATTGTTTTCCTTCTTTGACCATGGTGTTGAGAATGATGAGCAGTTTGCGCATGGCAGCCACGAGTGCGACCATTTTCGGTTTTCCGTTTTTGACGAGCCGTTTATAGAACGCACTGATGATCGGGTTGTGCCTCAAGGCCACTACGGTGGGCATGTATAATCCGTTCCGGATCCGGACTCGTCCGCCGCCAATCGTCCGTCTTCCCCTCATGGTTCCGCTGTCGCGGTTCGTGGGTGCGACACCGACTAACCGTGAGATCTGCTTTCGATTCAGGCTCCCCAGTTCCGGCAGATCTGAGATGAGCAGAGTTGCCGTGATACTGGCGATGCCTGGTACCGATTGCAGGATTTTCGAACGTTTACGGGACTCCTCGTCGGCGTCAATCAGTGCCTTCAGTTCCTTCTCGATCAGCCTGAGCTGTTCTTTGTGGAAAGCAATGGATTGTTCAATCATCTTGATGACGTCCTGGTCCACAATGGTCTCCAGACGGTTCTTTTCCTGGATGATCATCTTGCTGGTCTGTTCCCGGCGAGAAGTAAATTCACGCATTTTCTGCTGGGCCTCTGTTAAAGGTGGAGTGAGCCGTGGGTCCATCACCTCGGCATATTCCCTGATGATGCGCGCGTCAATCTCATCGGTTTTGGCCAGTTGATTCTTCGCTCGGGCAAAGTCCCGGATCAGTCGGGGATTGACGACAGAAACCGGAAACTTGTGCTGGTGCAGACAGGCAACCAGCCTGTTTTCCCAGCCGCCGGTTGCTTCCAGACAAACTCGAATTGGCTGAAGCTTCATGAGTGTGGCGATTAACTTTTTTCTCCCGGCTGGTGTGTTCTTGTAAACAACGGACTTGGAACGATCTGGGAAACTGACATCAAACTTGGCTTTTGAAATATCAATCCCAACGTCTTCTGTGTTAAGCTGATGCATGCTAAGGCCCTTCCTTGCAAATACGAGCTGGTGGTGGTGCACCGCTCTGGCGACTGTACGGGTTAAGGCATGAGAAGCGAGTGGCGATCCAGCTACAACTCGGTCTTTAAGACCAGGGGCCGACACGATCTGACACTCGCCACCAATGTTTCCCGCCTTTAAAGGCGGGAAACATTGGCTTTATCTGCCTATCAAAACAAAGAACTCTAGACAGTCAAGAGCAGATACAAGGGGTCGACCCGCACTATCGACGTGCTCAACATGAAACCGCTTGAACGTTCCAGCCACTTCCTTCACAGGTAGAATCCTAAATGAATGACACAAGGCGGGCGGACACATGGGTCCGCACCCTACAGAGATCATGGAATCAACGAGCACTTCAGATACGATACGCATTCTACCCGAAAGCCACTCGACCCACGAACTGAAACTACGGCACTGGTGCTGATTCAGTACTTCCCACCTGTTCCCACACCCGTTTCAAATCCGGTATCGTCTCTGGAAGAATCTGCAACAGATTTTGACGATCCGTCGCTGTCAATTGATGAGTCAACAACGATTTATCAACCCCAGTAATCACCCCCTTCATTCGCTGATAGATATAGGTTCGCACGGGTTCAGCCAGTGATCGAAACGCCTTCGAATAAAGCATGTAACTGCAGGGAAATCGAAACAGCCGCCGCTTGAGATCGAACTGTCGCAGAGACCGCCCCTGGGAATCAAAGGGGCCCCGTTTCGCAAACTCATTCGCAAACGAAGAAGTCCCTTGAATCGGATATTTCAGTTCCACTTCTTTCTCAAACAACAAATACTTCACCAGCTGATCTGCTTCCTGCTTCCAGACTGCGTCCTCTTGCTCTGCATCACCGCGATGCACATCAATCTGCCAGGCATAGTTCGTGCGGATGATAAAATTGTGCGCGTCGATCTGATGCTCAAAAACCATCAGTGCCACAAGATCACTATGCGGGGTTGGATAGTGGGCAATCGGTGTCAGTGGCGAAAGGTCCTTGAGATTCAGCCCTGTCTTGTTTTCAATCGGCTTCTTTGGCCGCTTTGAGGAAGGCAGGTGAAAATTTCCCATGTGCGTTGTTTTTCCGTGCGTGCCCGTCACATACCAGCCTCCCCAACGCTCTGAAAGCGGACTGGAATGGTCCGTTCGAAAACTGCCCGCCGAGATCACCGGCAGCCCCACCGGATCAACGAACATCGAGCGCACTAGTAAACCGGGGATGTTCTTCGTTCGCGAGGAAGCATGACAGGTCATGCAACTTGCCACCTGTCGCTGAAGTTGAGGCTTCTTCGCCGGCGTCTGCTTCAAAGTATAAAACACCATCCCCAGTTTTTCATCAGTCACCATCAGTTCCAGCATCCCATCCTGAACAAAGCCGACATACGCATCGTCACTGAAATACAAAGCCCGCGGTCGATCCGGCCCGATCAAATGCCGTTGCAAACTCGTTTTTGAAAACGGCAGCATTTGTGATGAAACAGAAATCTTTAGATCCTTGAGCAACGGAAGCAGATAACCGAAATCGTCTGCATACGTCCAAGATTTTTCGCCGGCATCCAACGCCCGCTGTAATTGGGTGATCACATTCTGCGGCGTCGCATCACTATAGTTGACCGGTGCAGCTTCAAAATTAAGAGGCGGCGCCGCCTCGGCAAATGGGCTCTGCAACAATATGACTGTGAAAAGCGCAATCAGATTTTGATGAAACACATTCATTGCGCAGCCCCTCCGGTTGTCGTCACTTTATCTCCCTGCTGGTTTTTCGCCGCAACAGGAATTTTACGAATGCAAAACAAGCGGCCCCCCGTACGCATTACCAGCGCACCATTCACCGCTGCATACCCATATTGTACCGGATCGGCAAAGGTCAAACCATTGCGCGTTCGTGGTCGTCCACCGGTATTGCCGCTGTTATCACCCGCAGTCCTGCCACCGGATTGCGGCACGGTACTTCGTCGCTTTCCGGCTTCCGCCCGACGTTTCAGGTCGGCTTCCCCCGCCTCGGTCGCACCGTCAATCAGTTCGTTTTCTGCCAGAATCCGAAACTCCCGCCCGGCGGCAATCACCGTCGTCAGACCATCCTTGCCGGGAAAATAAATCCGATCACCGAGCCCCAAAGGCGTCGCCCAGCAGGGCTGCCCCAGCCGTTTGATATACACCTGCTGGCCCGTTTCCGCATCGAAACAATACACGACCCCCACCTTATTCACCCAGTACGCCAACCCCTGATACACCATTGGCGAACCAAAGGTCGGCATGGCTTTACTGGTTTTCCAGAGAATCGTCTGTTGAAATTCTTCGCCAACACGTTTGACCTGCATCGCAAAATTCGATTTCTTCGCATCCGTCAACCGCTCGTCGTGCATGCCGGGAGACGCACTGACTAAAAACTTGCCATCACCAAAGGTCAGTGGCGTGCAGGCTCGATTGCCTCCGACTTCCTCAAACGTCCACAACAGTTTTCCCGTAGACGGATCATAGCCGTCCACACTACCACTCGAACTGCAGACGATTTGATCGGCTTGATCAATCTTCAACAGCGCGGGTGAAGCGTAACTCTGGCGGCTGAAGCGGTCGGTTTTCCATTTCGTCTTTCCCGTCAGCTTATCAACGGCGAGCAGATACGAGGGTCCTTCATGATCAATCAGTACGATCACCGTGTCCCTGGTCTGCACCAGTGAAGCAGCCAGACCAATGCGGACTTCAAATTCGCCGTAATCCTCCGTCAAAGAACGCGACCAGAGCTGCTTGCCGTCATGGTTCAGCGCCAGCAGGTTCCCCGTTTCGAAGAACGCATACACGCGCTCCGCATCCACAACGGGGGTCGGTGCCGAACGACTCTGAAAATAATTCCCGCGCACCGGCTGTGAGGAAGTGGTCTTAAAATCCCAGAGCAGTTTCCCCTGCTTCAGATCCAGCGCGACCACATGACAGTCGTTTTTCATCTCCCCTTCAATTGACGTCACAAAGATTTTCTCGCCCCAGATCACAGGACTCGACTGCCCTTTGCCGGGAATCTCAGTCTGCCAGGCGATGTTCCTGGTCGGCGACCACGTCAGCGGCAACGAATCAGCGGTCAGCGCTGTCGCTCCTGCGCCTTGAAAACCGGGCCAGCGCTGCACGTTTGATTTTTGGGTTGGTGGTTCTCCTGCCAGACAGGTCACTAATGTAAACAGCACAATGCCCGCTGATAGCAGGCTGCTTCGCCAGCCTGCCAATCGTGAATTTGATACACGTTGATTCATCTTGGTTTCTCCTTGGAAACGTTAGAAATCGATTTTATTATTTTGAATGAAACAGCACGGTCAACGCCGGTTGCTAAAACTCGCCGATGACTTCACCGCCTGCTTTTGTTCCCAGTGCCCGCCAGAGAGTGAGATCGATATTCTCACTCACTAACCGCACCGAGGCGTCTCCCAGTCCGACGTGCACGCCACCGACATGCATACTCCGCGGTGCAAACCAGCCAAACCCGTTGCGGTGCACATCGGGCACATTCGAATTCGGCGTCATATAGGTGTTAAACGACGTCAAATGCTCGCGGCCCCAGATCCAGGAACTCCGTCCACGCCCGTCAACATTACCGGCCGCAACCGCTGCCGCCGCGATATCCGGATTGTGTCCCGGAGCACTCGTGAAGCCTTCACCGGCAGCACCCATTCCGCCGCCCCGATAACGGGCCATCTGCCGCTGTGGATCAGTCACCAGACCGCTGCCGTCCAGTTTATTCCCCATTAACGACTCTGACAGAATCAATGTATTCGAAGAGCCATCGGTCAGATCACGAAAGCGGCTGGCAGAGCCCCAGAAAAACATTCCGTTCGTCCTTGCCCGTGTGTCATAATTCGTGTCGGTACCGTCTCCCGTACAGACAACGTAATTCGTGCCGGCAAAGACGCCGGTGCCGGTATTCGCATTTTGAAAAATAGGAGACTCCGGCTCACTCGGACATAGAAACAGAGGCAACACCTGCCCTGCAACCGTATTGTGAATCGGGTTCATCGACTGACTGCCCCCCGACCCCACCATCAATGGCACATCAAAGTCGATCAGATTTTGCAGGTTGCCTTGATCCACAAACGGCAGAATCCGCGCCTGCACCGAGTAGCCATAGGCGCTCTCGGAAGACAAACCGGGAAACACGCGATACGCGCTTTCATAATTATGAATCGCCAGACCAATCTGTTTCAGATTATTTTTACACTGTGCCCGCCGGGCTGCTTCCCGCGCCTGCTGGACCGCGGGCAACAACAGGGCAATCAGAATCGCAATGATGGCGATGACGACTAAAAGTTCAATTAACGTAAACCCGCCGCGCGCACGCCGCCGGTCAATTTCAGGGAATAACATGGAATTTCCTCGCAAGATAAAGATTAATCAGTGTGGTTCTATTCAATTCGCAGCGCGTACCTTCCGCGCAGAAGTGAATGTGAAGTTTAAAAAACGTCTGAATCCGCGAGGTCTGTGCGGCCGGTGGTAGCACGCTCACAGCAGGCCCGTAACCTGCTTTGTGGAGAGCGAGCCGCGTCCCGCCGTAAGCGCACCAGCACAAGCCGCACGTCCTTCCGATCAACAGATTCAAGTGCGCAGCAGCACCCCGGAACAAAGCGCGGAGACGAATTCAGACTATCGCTGTCGCAGCCGAGACCACACGAGGAGGTGGCTCGGGGGGCTCAACCGCACGTGCGGGAGCAGTCAGCGAAACAGGCACCGACCAGACAACAGGATCAGCATGAATCAGGCCGGCCTGAACTTCTGGCAGAATCGCCCAGGGCAGACTGTTCCAGAACAATCCCTGCCCCTGACATTTCTGCACGAATACGCCAATTACAAACTGTGTCTCACTCTCTTCCTCAGTCGCTTTGACTGCAGGCACGTTCGCGGGTTGTGAGTGAGAAGAAGAACAGCAACCCTTTGTTTTAGAAGCCGTTGGAATGAGTTCGCTTGCCTTTGCCGACTTGGTTTTTGAGCAACAGCCGCCCGCTTTACAGACGGAATCGGCGGATTCTCTGGCAGCGGCTGCGATGACGTAAGTCGGGGGAGTAACACCATTTGCCTCAGCCCAGGCCACTTTTTCCTGGTTGGTAAAACAGCAACAGCCCTTCCAGCACGCTTCGGCAGACTGACAGCCACACGGGCGATTCTGACAGGGGTAAGCGGCACTCTGATCTTTTTCGACCGGGGAACGGGAGGCAACCGGCAGCGGAACAAACGAGGCGCAAAAAGAGACGAGCACCAGCAAGCTGACCAGCCTGCGTGCCCTGAAACGCCTTAAATTATCGAGCCAGACAAACATCAATTAACCTCGCGCCAAATCTCATCGACGCCGTAAATAAACATCTCGTTGGCTCGCTCTCCACACAACCAAGATTATCAGGAATACTAACGTAAGGCAAGGATTTACGCAGCTTGAATCTTGAGCCAAAGCGAAGTCTGCTGTTAACCCATCGCGATAAATTGCTCAGGTAGTGAACTGCAAGTCATGTTACCTCAAGATATTTTATGCCTCCGATTTCTGATGATCGCGAATAAAATGATGATCATCATGAATACATTTACAATAATCAGCAGCAACCGTCCTTGTTCGTTGTTGCTTTTCGCCTTATCAAAACCATCAATCCCAAAATGGGCCAGAGAAAATTCCTCTTCAGAGACATTCCCTTCCTGAACTTCGAGCCGCTCAGCGCGCAGCGTATTCTCTGCGATAACATCACCATTCTCAATTGTCGTATCTTTGAGAATCACTTCCCGCGGGACAGGTATCGTAAAAGGCGTGTCATACTTGATGACTCCCGAGTATTGAACGATTTGCTCTTTCATGTCTGGAAGTTCGAATCTGGCAATAGCCTGATATTCGGAGAGAGCCATCTGCTCATCTTTTAAAAGAAATAGCTCTACTCTATGAAATTTATATTTTAAAGGGTCGATCTCCAGAACGACCTTAATTACTTCGTATCTTTCTTTGGCAGAAGTAACGGAGACAATCTTGGTTGAAGGAGCTTCAAATAGATCCTTCAATGACGCATTCATGATATGAAACGCCGCCAGAACATATGGTTTCGACCATCTGGACTCGCGCCCCTGAGTCTGAGTGTCAAAGGACACAATCGTAAACTCGGATTCGTTTTTTCTCTGCTGGATATCAAAGACAGTATCCCCGTTGAGAGAACGAATACGAAGAAACGGGGCATCCTTGAGGGGCTTTTCTGTCTGGTATTCTGTCCGCGATTGAAAACTGTCGTTATAGACCAGATAGGTATTTATAGTGTCGTGGTCAATTCGGTCGTGCTGCATCCGGACTCGCACATTCGCAAGCCGTTTTCGAAGCGTCATCAAGTTTTTCAGATAGACCTGTTTGAAGGTGGCTGCTTTATATTCCTCTGCTCCAAGTGTGTCAACCAATACAAATACAGACAATGCCCCTAGAATAAAAACGTATTTTTTCATCATGGCTTCAATCTGGATCTTACTGTCTCATAATTTTGAATGACAAATAACTATTCGACAAAAACTGTCAAAGGAATCTTTCCATAATCGGAACAGAACAGTACCAATTTCTGTTCTTCGCCTCGTTTAAAATAGTTCACCGGAGCCTTTAGCGAGATGGATTTGGTCTGGTTGGAGTTGACAGTGAAAGGAAGATCAGAAAATTCGACACAACTACATCGATGACCAATTCCATAGATTTTGAACTGAGTCTCCGTTCCGTTGATTAAATCCAGAGTTCCCATCTCTTTTGCATACTGTTCTTCTCTCTCAACTGGCCCGCCCATATGGAGAACGGCTGAAACTCCAAGTTGTCCCTTCGACTGTCCTGCCCCTGCGAGACCCAGACGTGGGATGCTGAAATCATCATCCTGAAACAGAACGATGGTCCAGACCAGAAATCCTACGAATAATATGACGAGGATCAATTCCTTGATATTCTTTATCTTAAACCAGTTGAGCATAGTGCACCAAGAAGTTCCATTAAACGGGGTACTGCAACATCCTTATGGAAGTCCGCGAAACATTGATTTAAAATAAACAAGAAATTGTCTTTTTATATCATAAAATTCCTATGTTCCAATCAAAATCCTTGATCTATCTCTGCATTCTGATCGGCGCCGGTCTGGGCTGGTGGTATGCCTATAATATGAGTTTAGGAAAAATTGTGTTTGTGCCTGGTAGAATGGTGCTTCATGAAAGTGAGGCGAGGCATTTCCAGATTGTGTATTATAGCGGTGCGGTGCTCGGTGCCATTGTGGGAGGTTGGAAACAGCAAACGTCGTTCTGCCTCGCGCTCGCTGGCATGACTGTGGGACTGATCGTCTTTTCCATCTTTGGTCCGCTGGAAACAACGATCGAATCACATCGATTTCAACTGACTTCCTATCATCTGGTGATGCACAGAACCATTCAAAACACCATCGGCATGCTTTTAGGCGCGTTGCTGTTTCTCTTCTGGCCTGAGATAGGCGGGTTCCTGAATCGTATCAGCGGCACACTTCCATCGGACGACACAAACACAACTTCCCTATCCCGAAAAATGACTGATCAATGAGATGTCTTCACTCTCCGGGAGTAGATAATAGATTATGAATTTTGATGACAAAATCATCGCAATTTTTGAAAGCGATGCATTCGATTTATCATGGCCCGATGATGATTCTGACCCGAATGAACCACCGCTCGGGAAGGATCTGGCAGATTTCCTGCAGGCTCGATTACAGGAACAGTCAATCGAAGCCGATGCTCCCTTTGATTCAGAAACGGGCTGGGAATTTTTTGTAACAATCGAAGGTGTTCAATATTCCCTGCTGGCCCATTGGGCTCCCATGGGGGAACCTGAGTCTGATATCTGGGTGATCCAGCCCCAGATCTTACAAGGCTGCCTGAAAGCGTTATTCAGTAGAGATCAGGGACAAAACCCACGCGACTTGCAGCCTTTGTTAAAAGCCATCAAACCCATTCTCAATGAGTCGAACGTTTTTTCAGATGTCAGATGGTTAACGAGGGATGAATTTTCCGCCGTGTATTAGCCTACGACTCTATCCTACCTCAGTCTGTGAGCTCCAGCTTAATCTCATTGTCACCCGAATCTTTCACATTTACCGTCAGCCCCGAGGTATCGAACTGGCTGTATTTCTCGGGAATCAGGTATTTGGTCTTCCCGGCGGCGCTGGGTGGGGGTGTCTTGCCGTAGTTGGGTGAGTTCTCATCGAAGTAAGAATTGTCGGCTCCTTCAACGACGCTTTTCACCACGCTGACCTTATGCGAACCGGCAATCGCACCGTCGCCGGGCGTGAAGGTCATCAATTCAAATTCGCCCGCGTCATTGGTGATTCCCGATGCGCCCCGTGCCTGGCCGGTTCCCGTACTCTGAAATGAAACCGTCGCTCCCGCTACGGGAGATCCGTTATATAAAACGACTCCTTGAACCGGATACACGTTTTCGTGATCCCCTTCTCCAACCTCTCCTTCACCACAGCCGGCGAGAACCAGTGAGGAGAAAATGACGAAAACAACCTTGAAGCGATACGCAAGCTGTAACATGTTTGATCCAGATCGAAAATCATGTGAGAGAAAAGTAACTCTGACTCCTGGTCCACGAAGAGACCAGGAGTCAGTACAAACAAATACCGCTATGAAACTTATTTGAAGTTCACTACTTCAGAGCAGTTTCGTGTGCCCAGAGCTCCCCAGATGCCATAGGGGCTCGGCGTGGTGACACGTCCCGGAGGGGTCGCCGCGGAATTACCGGAATCGATATTCTCGCTGATGAAATGCACGGCCCCATCGGCAAACAGACAGTGTGCGCCGCCCGTGTGTGCACTCGCTGCAGAATAGATCGCGTTATTCGGATCTTCCGAGTTCGAGCTGTTGGTACAGGAAGGCGAGTTCGGCGGCAGAATTGTCTGGAACCCTGTAAACGCCGGTCGGCCATCGGCCCAGCGATCTCCCCGCAGTCGGTCACCATCACTGCCGGAGATGTAACGTTCTTTACTGGCCAGCGTCGCCAGACACAAGGAGGGATTGGTGTGAACGCTGGCCGTGCTTTTGCGAACCTGACCATACACTTCCAGATTGTCACCGCCATAAGAGGGAGACATGCGAATTTCCGACATCGCGATGGTATTGCTGGTACCATCGGTAATGTCGCGAATGCGAAATACATTCGTTCCACCAAACAGCCCCCGCACACGTTCGGGTTCCCGGTTCTCCAGTTCGGTAGTGCGGTCCCCTTTGTTGAACACATAACTGGCTTTGCCCCGATCACGATTCTGAAACGCACTATCGGAAGGGCAAAGCAGAGCGGGAATATCCTTATTCCAGTAATCTGTCGATCCCCAGGGAACGGTCCCCTGATTCGTCTGGCCCGTAATCTGATTGAACAGGTTTGCCTGATCAAAATGGGGCAGCAACCCGAAGAAGGCACTTAAGCGGACACCATTATTCGTCGTACCGTTACCGGTGCCGGTCAGACCGGGAGGAAACGAACCGAATGTTTCATGATAGTTGTGCAAGGCCAGTCCCAGTTGTTTGAGATTGTTCTTGCAGTTCGAGCGGCGTGCTGCTTCACGAGCCTGTTGTACTGCAGGAAGCAGCAATGCGATTAAAATGGCGATGATCGCAATCACCACCAATAACTCAATCAAGGTAAATGCGCGGCGAGACTTCAGATGCAATTTCACGTTTCTTCTCCTTCATAAATCATATAAGAACACAGAAAGTTCTGATCGGGGAAATGAAAATCAGGTTCAATCGACACAAGGAACAGGTTGAGTGAGAAGCGGGAGAAAGCATTGCTGAACCCTCTTGAATTCTTCACCAGATTCACTTATGACTGTTATGACCCACTTAATATACACATTGGTTTATTAATATACATGCGTATTAATCAAGTCTACATAAACGCCACAACAACTGTCAATCGGTTCATTTCAATAAACCACCAATTTGCATATTTGTATAGTTTACTAACTAACAAGGTGGGATCAGGCAGATAAAACCCTCGCACTGTGTGCGATAGAGTGGAGCAATATCTGGAAAGAAAACGAGTTAGACGTGTCGACTGGAACCTGTGATTCACACAAAATCAATCGATTCACCAGTCAAACGATACTGAGACGGCGCAGGAAAACGCGCAGTATTAGGAAATGGGAACTCGTGTGTGCCACGAGCTCAAGGTAGCGACTCATCTGAAAATTATAAGGCGCCACTGCCGGTCAGGATCACACGGATCGTGCGGAACAGGATCTTCATGTCATTCCAGAAACAACAGTTCTGTAAATACATCAGATCAAGTGAGACTTTTCTGCGAAAGCCTTCGATGTTGTTATCGTATCCGTTTACAATTTGTGCCACACCAGTCAGACCGGGCTTCAACCCTAATCGATTGATATAGTTCGGAATCTCTTTGCTCAATCCTTCGATGAATTCCGGGCGCTCGGGACGGGGGCCGACTAAGGTCATTTCCCCTTTGAGCACATTCCATAACTGCGGCAGTTCATCCAGTCGTGTTTTCCGCATAAAACGTCCCAGACGCGTGACGCGCGGATCGCCCTGTACCGCAAACTGGGCGCCATTTTTTTCAGCATCTACAGTCATCGTACGAAACTTGTACAACGTGAATGGCATTCCGTAGCCATTTTCATCACGCCGATCCGAACCAGAAACACGTCGATCGGAACTCAGATCGAGTTCGAGTAAATCGATCTGCTCCTGACGGCGATCACTCTTTGCCTTGTTTCGTAAATTCAAACCGACCCGAGTCTGTTTGAAAATAGCAGGACCAGGCGAAGTAAGTTTGACCAGAACTACCAGAAACAAGAGCAGTGGAGACAATAGAATCAACATGGTGAATGAGACAACAATGTCGAGCGATCGCTTCATAAAACGGGTCCGCTCTGTCAGATTGCGAACATCGACGCGTGGCTCTTCTAACTCCAGACGGGTTAACCAACTGGTATTCCGCCAAAGCTCCACATCCAGATAACCGTTCACCAGATCGGATAATTCTCCCGGAGGAATTTGACCTTTATAGGGAACACTGGACTGTCCTGCTGCCATCGAACTCATTGGGTAAACGCTTTCTGCTGAATCGAGCTATCTGTGAAGCACTCCCCCGCGACAAAACTCGCACACCCGGACTTCAAATGCAGACCAGGCTCTGAATGCCTTGCGACATCGGCCTGCGATCCATTCGAACTCCGGGCAATTTCAGGTGCCGGGGGGACACTCTCATAAGTATTTCTACTTAAAAGTTAGCTCGTGCATTCTCATGATGTAGAGTCAGAGTTTCAGAAAGCCAGGTCGCAAACAAACTCTGTCGCGACAATAGCAACTGCCACAAAAAAAACGGCTACAGGAAAGAAAGGGATTCTCTCTCCTGTAACCGTTTTGAGGGTTATAAGCCGTGATTATCAATCCGAGGCTTGATGCTTAGAGAGACGAATCTCCCTTAATCTGGCTGGATAAACCGCCGGCTGCCGGCAGGTACATTTTTTCTGCGTAGTCCATCACCATCCGGTCGGCATTAAACCGCCAACCCAGGGTACGAATGGCACGTTTCATACGGTGGATCCACCCCAATGGAAGATCGTCTTCGTTGCGACGATAATACAGAGGGATGACTTCTTCCTTGAGGACCTTCATCAGATTCAATCCATCGCGGTCATCCTGAATCTCCTGATTTACGTGCGTCCGTCCTTCTCCAATGGCAAACCCGTTGCTGCCGTCAAAGGCTTCCGCCCACCAGCCATCCAGAATCGAACAGTTGAGTCCGCCGTTCAAGACCACTTTCTGACCACTGGTTCCCGAAGCTTCCAGCGGACGACGTGGATTGTTTAACCAGACATCAACGCCCTGCACCAGATGCCGCCCGAGGTTGATGTCGTAATCTTCCAGCAAGACGATCTTACCGCGGAACGGCGGCTCCTGCGTCAGTTTGAAGATCCGCTGAATAATCTGCTTGCCGCGCTCATCAGCCGGGTGCGCTTTACCCGCAAAAACGAACTGCACAGGCCGATCAGAGTCTTCAATGATTTTGAGGAAGTTATCCATATCCTTCATGACGAGGTCTGCCCGCTTATACGGTGCGAACCGTCGGGCAAAACCAATCAGCAATGCATCCGGATTCAAAGCCGTTGATAAATGACCGATTTCCGTATCGGATGTCCCGCGGCGTTGTGCCTGCTTCACCAGCAAATCACGCGAAAACTGGATCAGTCGGTTTTTCAATGCCTGATGCGTTTCCCAGAGATCCCCGGGCGAAATTTCTTCAATCCCCGCCCAGACATCGGCTTCCCCTGTTCGGTAATACCATTTCGTCGGCAGCACACGGTCATAAATCACACGCATCGGTGCTGCCAACCAGGTCGGCATGTGCACACCGTTGGTGATGTGACCAATCGGGATTTCTTCTTCGCTGCGCCAAGGCCATAACGAAGCCCACATCCGCCGACTGACGACGCCATGCAGGTTCGAAACCGCATTCGCCAGACGACTCAGTTTGAACGCCAGCACCGTCATACAGAATGATTCGCCTTCGTTTTGTGGATCAACGCGGCCCAGGCTCATCAACGCATGATGATCGAGCCCCAGCTGATCTCCCAGCGGGCCCACGTGTTCTTCCAACAGACCTGCATCAAACCGGTCATGACCGGCGGGAACCGGCGTATGTGTTGTGAAGACACAGGCAGACGCCACATCCCGTAAGGCATCGTCAAATGAAAACCCGTCTTCATGCATCCGGTTGCGAACACGTTCCAGAGGAGCAAACGCCGAGTGACCTTCATTCATATGAATCACACTCGGTTCGATGCCAATCGCTTCCAGTGCACGAACACCGCCGATGCCCAGCATGATTTCCTGACGAATTCGCGTTCGCTGATCACCGCCATAAAGCCGAGCCGTCAGATTACGATCTTCTTCACTGTTTTCGGGAACGTCCGTATCCAGCAGATACAAGTTCACGCGGCCGACATCAATCCGCCATACCTTGGCAAAGATTTCGCCCGAACGCGTCGAAACGGAAATCGAAACTGGTTTTCCATCCGGCGTTAACGCAGGAGAAATCGGCAGGTTCCTGGTTTTCGCTTCCGTGTACGATTCCTGCTGCCAGCCCTCTTTATCGATATGCTGTGAGAAGTAACCCTCTCCGTAAAACAGACCAACGGCCACCAGAGGCAACCCCAGGTCCGATGCACTTTTCAGATGGTCGCCCGCCAACACACCCAGGCCGCCCGAATAGATATGCAGCGATTCATGAATCCCGAACTCGGCTGAGAAATAAGCTGCACAGCGATGCCCTAAGATCGTGGCATTCGTGGAACCCCAGGTTTCAGAACGTTCCATGTATTCCTGCCAGCGACGGTAAGCTACATTGACGCGGGAATGCAGACTGAGGCTGCTTAATTTTTTATCCAACTGTTCCGGCGAATACTCTTTTAAAAGCAGCACCGGGTTATGGTTCAGTTCAGACCATTTATCTGGATCAATCAGATGAAAAATCTGAGTAACGTCAGGCTGCCAGCTCCACCACAGGTTACCGGCCAGGTCACAAAGTTTTTCATAAACAGTTTTTTTTGTAGCCATTGAAGATCCATCCAATCAATTACGATGTATGTAATTCTGTCAAACCCCAGAGTCTTTCCGGGGTGATTCTCATTTGAGTTCCACTGCCTGATCGAACGCGCAGACGCGATGATGTGAGTATAATGAAATATATTTCATTCCAAAAAGGCAAACAAAGTATAATGAACTCTTCCTTCACGGGGAGTCTTACGGGTCATCGTTTCAAAAGGATAAATAGAAGTTCCACATATTCCCTCCACCCCATTTTTCTCAGTCAACCTATACTAACCACCGAGAATCTGTTGCAATACTTTAGTACAAGGAAGAAAAACCGAATGACTAAACCAACGGCCATTGAAGCCGCTGGATACTTTGCCAAAATGAAGTCCTATTTTAGTCGTGTAATTTCAATATGAAAGAAGTTTTGTCATGAATATTCAACGAATTTCTGACCTGCCAGCACTGCCGCAACGTCCTGATAATTCGCACAAGGGAACGTTCGGAAAAGTTCTGGTCATCGCCGGAAGTTCGGGAATGAGTGGCGCCGCCTGCCTCGCGGGAATCGGCGCCCTGCGCAGCGGTGCAGGACTCGTCTTTCTCGCGATTCCAGAAACGATTCAATCCATCGTGTCCACAGTCAATCCCTGCTATCTGACGATCCCGCTCACCCTGAATCAGAATTCCCAACTCACAGCCGAATCTGAAACGCAGCTCATCAACCAGATTCCCGGCTTCAATGCCATCGCTATCGGCCCCGGTTGCGGACAACAGGAATGGTTCCGGAAATTAACTTTCAAATTATTTGAAGAAGTCCAGCAAACTTTAATCGTCGACGCCGATGCCCTGAATGCACTTGCCAGTTCAGATAAACGGCTCCCCAACGCAGCAGGCCCGCGGATTCTGACGCCGCACCCCGGCGAGTTCTCACGACTGATCAATAAACCCATTTCGGAAATTGAACAAAATCGAGAAGCCCTGGCAACGACTTTTGCCAAAGAACATGGTGTGACACTCGTCCTGAAAGGTGCACACACTGTGATCACCGATGGCACGCGTCTCGCCATTAATCCTACCGGCAACAGCGGAATGGCAACCGGGGGCAGTGGTGATGTACTCACGGGAATAATGACCGCACTGGTCGGTCAGGGCATGGATACTTTTGAAGCCGCACAACTCGCCGCTTATGTCCACGGACTTGCCGGAGATCTGGCTGCACAAGAAGTGTCTGAAATTGCGATGATCGCCTCGGATCTTCCAGAATTTCTGCCTGAAGCCTGGCTGCAACTCTTCGAGGAATAAACCAGCAGACAGGCGCAGGCCCGCGTAAAATATGCCTGCCCGCTGGTCTTCCTGAACGCTATTCTGATTTCTGTGAAACCGCCTGAGCAACGGGCATTGGATAAACAGGGGCCTTGGCATCCGGCTTTCGTTTCAGCAATTCAGACAATTGAAAACTGAAATACTTCTGATTCGCAGCCGGCTCCCCGTCTGTGCTGGCATTCGCTACCCAAAGCTTGGTCGATTTGGGCTCGAACAATACGTTATGCAGATTCGATTTCATCGCCACCGGACGGCTCATCAATTCAATTGCCGACTCCGCCGTAAAGGAACCGTAACCATCCTTTACGCGTTTCGAAAGTTCCTTATAACGATCGCCGGCTGATAACAGAGCCGCGTCCTTCACCGGATTGGGAAGCAGTGGATGCGATTCGCCGGGCTGAATCAGTTCCATTTTTTCCCAGCTCGTCGCCATACCAACCGACCGATTCGTTTTACCGTCGGCAATCACGTAATAATATTCACACGTCCGATAGTTATCGCGAAAGACGGCAATTGCTTCATCAAGATTCTTGGACGTCTCCAGCACTTCTCGTACGAGAAATGCCATCGGCACTCCAGACCAGTGCCCCAGTCCGCGGCCCCCCATTTCGCCAATCGAAACGGATTCCATATTCATACCGGTCACCGATCCGATGAAACCGGCATAAGAAACATTCACAAAAGGAATGCCTCCCTTGGGCTCCGCCACGACCAGCACGGCATGATCCTGTAAACCCCAGTCACACGCGTAATCTAACACGCGACCGTGATACAGTGTCCCATTCTTCGTCGCGGAATTCGCAATCGAAAATCCGCTGCAGTGAAACATCTCCGGAATAAAATTGGTTGCCCGTACATCTTCATAGGCAATCTCGGCCCCGTCAGCCAGACCCCGCATTTCATCGACATACTTTTGAGGCGTGTAAGGCTTTTGAATTTGAATCACCGTCTCAATTGCCTGGCGCGGTTTCAATTTCACCAGCCCCAGATCAACCAGTGTGGTCTCCCCCTTCTCGTTCAACAGATTATACATGTTCTTCCGCACATGTTCCTTTAACAGAACGCCCTGCTGATAGCCCATTTCATAATGGGTCCCTTTGAGGTGCAGTACGAAATATCCGTCAATTTTCTCCAGCCAGCCCTCACCACAACGTGCAATCGTTTGCGCGGAAGCCGTCACCGGCGACAGGCAAACCACAACCAAAAGGATTAATATAGACAATCCTGAAAAATGGCGCTGACTACGAAGCATGAGAGATTTCCTTTTAAGTCACCAGAACGATAGATAGTAGAGAAATGAAGTGATCCCAGTTCAACCCGAATTCGACGTTGATATACGCATTCACTGCAAGCTTCAGAGACAGCCCTTAAGAATCAAAACGGCTGACTTCTTGTCGTAAACCATCGGGATGCCTATTATGACATAACAAATCGCAGATACAAAATCAATTTCCCTCGTGAACATAAAAAATGAACATAAACACACATTTCATCTTCACCTGACAATTCAGCTCTGCTTGGCCTTGCATTTGTCTACCCGAATGTGTGAAGATTGACGACACGAAGACCTGAAGTTACTGTAGATACCTCACGCATTTTGTCCCGGTTTCAAGAAACTCTTTTGAAACCGTTTCGTGTCTTCAAAATTGTATTTTACGTCTCTTCATCAGCTCTTTGTTAGCATTCTCTATGTTTCGAGTCCTAGGCAACACTGTAGTCCGCTATTGGCAAATCTTTCTGGTATGCTGGGTTCTGGCATTAATTGGAATTTCCTATGCCGCGCCCGAGTGGTCTTCTGTAGTACAAAATGGTGAATTCGCGTTTCTGCCGGGCGACTCCCCCAGTTTACAGGGTGAAAAACTCTTCAAACGCGCCTTCCCCGACGACCTGCTCGCCAGCAGCATTGTGATCGTCGTCCGCCGTGAACATGGCGACCAGGGGTTAATGCCCAAAGATCTCAAATTCATTGAGGAAAAACTCAAACCAAAACTCGAAGAGATTGCCCATCCGGAGGAGTATCAGGACAAAACGCAGTCGGATCAGAAAGAAGGCCAGGCAACAAAAGAAGAGACGTCTGACCAAAAGCAGAATCCCTCCAACATCTCGCGCATCCGCACTTATACCGATAAAACCATCGGCGATCTGCTGCAGAGTGAAGATAACAAAGCCTCTCTGGTGATTGTCGAACTCTCGACAGAATTTCTCGATCAAAGTAACGGCAAGACAGTCGAAAGTATCGAGAACCTCATCCAGCATGACGATGAGTTCAAAAAGTCGATTGAACCCGGCCTGGATATCGCACTTAGCGGCATCGCCACCGTTGGCCGCGATATGATTCGGGCTGCCAATCAGAGCGCGGAAGCAACTGAACTCTGGACCGTACTCCTGGTCATTCTCCTTCTGATCATTATTTACCGTGCCCCGATTCTTGCTTTGATCCCGTTATTTACGGTCTTCGTTTCCGTCAAAATTGCACTCTCCGTTCTTGCGATCCTGGGAGACTGGGGCATCGTCGGGCTCTTCTCAGGCATCGAGGTCTATGTCACCGTCATTCTCTATGGTGCCGGCGTCGACTATTGTCT
Organism: Gimesia fumaroli; assembly: GCF_007754425.1. NCBI lineage: Bacteria > Pseudomonadati > Planctomycetota > Planctomycetia > Planctomycetales > Planctomycetaceae > Gimesia > Gimesia fumaroli. Next base: position 1,273,746 of record NZ_CP037452.1, on the reverse strand, counting down.
GTTTCTGATTGCCCGCCATCGGGAAGAACTTGATAAAGAATGCACATTCAAGGAAGCCATTTCCAACTCCATCGCCACCGTCGGTTCTGCTCTGGCCGCCAGTGCCGGCACTACAATGTGCGGCATCGGCATGATGGTTTTTGCTGAGTTCGGCAAATTCCAACAGGCGGGCGTCGCTATGGCTCTCAGTCTGTCGTTTGTGTTGCTTGCCTCACTCACACTTTCCCCGGCCCTGCTCTGTCTCGCCGGACGATTGGCCTATTGGCCCCAAACGTTCTCGGAACGCGTGGCAATTTCTGCTGGCTGGTTGACGCCGTCCAGCGTCATGGCTCGACTCATGCAACGAAACTGGACCGGCTCCATCTGGGATTCTGTCTCACTGGCGCTACTCAAAAGCCCTGGTAAAATCTGGCTCTCGACATTCCTGGTTCTGTTTCCCTTCGCTCTGATCAGCCTCGCCTGTTATGGAAATTTGAGTTATGGCCTGCTCTCAGAACTCCCCAGCGAAGACCCCAGTGTCATAGGCACCAAAGCCGTTCAGGGACACTACCCGGCGGGCGCTACAGGTCCATTGACCCTGTTGTTCAAAAATCCGCAGATCAACTTCTCGGATGCGGAAGGCCGCGCCGCCATTGAAGGTCTCACGGACGATTTACTGAAACAGAAAGACGAACTCGGCATTGCCGATATCCGCAATATGACCAAACCCTTCGGCATTGGCGCAGCCGATGAGATGGAAAAAGCCAAAGATCTGCGCGGGCTGGCAAAGATCAGAGCCATCAGCCGGATCAAACTCATCAAAAACTACTATGTCAGTTCAGAACCTGATGACGAAGAAAATCAAAACCATGTGACGCGCATGGATCTCATCCTTGAAAAAGATCCCTTCTCGCATGACAGTATGAAACAGCTGGAACGCGTCAAGAAAGCCGTCAAAAAATCACTCCCCCCGGAATTGCAGGATAACAGCGAACTCTTTTATATTGGTGCCACTGCCAGCATCAGTGACCTGAAAAACGTCACCGATCAGGACCAGGCACGTATCGATATTCTCGTCCTGGGTAGCGTCTTCATCATTCTGGTGATCCTGCTCAGACGACCTGCGATTTCCGCGTATCTGATCGTCAGTGTCTTTTTCAGCTACCTGGTCACGCTAGGCATTACCTTCGCCGTCTTCTGGGCACTCGACCCACATAACTTTACCGGCCTCGACTGGAAAGTCCCCATGTTTCTCTTCACAATTCTGATTGCCGTCGGCGAAGATTATAACATCTATCTGATTACCCGTATCGACGAAGAACAGAAAACCAAAGGTCCCGTGGATGGCGTGATCTCTGCATTAAAAAATACCGGCGGCATCATTTCCAGCTGTGGTATCATCATGGCCGGTACGTTTTCTTCGCTGATGGCAGGCACCCTGGTCGGCATGCAGCAGCTCGGCTTTGCCCTCGCCTTCGGCGTTCTGCTCGATACCTTCATCATCCGCCCGATCATCGTACCCGCCTATCTCATCATGCTCTATCGCGGCTACTTCGGCTCCTGGGGCAAATATCTCGGGGCCGCCCAGTTCCTCGAAACCAAACCCAAGCCCGAACTCGACTCACCCCACGTTAAATAGAGAGTATTCAAGCATGTCCCGCGTCGCACTGTTGGCTCAACAACCGCGCGTAGGGGTCGACCCATGTGTCGGCCACGTATGAAGCGTCTTCACCAGGCATACCATTCGAACCCGATACTTGTCCCATCCCAGGCATCATTCCAAACCGCCTCACCAGGCGGGCGGACACATGGGTCCGCACCCTACGAATGGTGCCGGTGCCAACAGCACCATTTCGTATCTTTCGTGGTAGCAAAAAATAGCGTGGCACTGTTGGCTTGCCAACAGTGAAACTGAAAACCCGATCTTGACGCCGCCTACTGCCTCGTATGAACAATCAATTCCGGCAGCGCCGCGGAACGGGAATCACGCACCGGCGGATTATCGGCAGGCCGAAACGTAAACACCGCCGAGAACTTCGGCTGGTTCGTATAATTCCGGGTCGCTGCATGAAACGTTCGGCAGTGAAAAAATAACACATCGCCCGGATGCAATTCTGCAGCGACACTCGTATCAATCAACTCCTGATTCTCAGGCACATCGGGCCGTAGAAAAATCCGCTCGTCCAGTTGATCGGGCTTGAATTCCATCCGATGCGTTCCGGGGATCACTTTCAAACAGCCGTTATCCAGATTTTCCTCACCCAGCGCCACCCAGACACTGATTAGCTCTTTGCGTTCAAACGACCAGAACCGGATATCCTGATGCCACAATGTATCGCTGCTGAACTCAGGCTGCTTGGTCATTACACAATTATGATGCGCCAGCGGCATCACATAATCGGGTCCCAGCAACTGAGCCAGTCGTCCCACCAGCGCCGGATGATTGATCAGGTCGGTAAAGCACATCCCGCGACTGTGCGCCTGCTTGAGCCGCCGCACCGTTTCCCCCCCCATCACATTTCGTGAAGGGGGCGAACCCGGGTATTCCACATCGGCTTCATACTCCACCGGCTCCACGACCCGCGACAACCCGTCTTTCGTCGTCGCCAGCATCTCCTGCCTGAGCGACTCAGGGCAAAGATTCCGCAGAATCAGATAGCCGTCTTGCTCGAATTTCGCAAATTCCTCCGACGTCAACCGGTCATTCGTAACAGACTGTGATGAAGAAGCCATAGTTCTCAAGCTCTAATCAAAAAGGACTTCAGTCGGCACTCAATTAAAGAACGCAATTACCGATCCGACTTACAGGCATATCATACAATTCGAGATCTGAAATTTAAAGTAGCGAAATCCTCTAAACTCGGGTTCTTCCCGGGCAAAGAATCGTTGGGAGGGCTCCAAATTGGAGTAAATTAAGCATCAAATTCAATCATCGGTGACTCGACCCGTCCGCCCCAGAATTTCGTAATCGCTGCAAACCGGGATCCCTTCGCCAGAAAGTCATAACGCTTTTTGTCGGCCTCAACCTCATAGACGTAGCGTACACTCATTCGCCCGGGAGGGAGTTGAATCGTCCAGTCATGTTCTCTGGCCGGTGGTAGTTTGTCAGGCGTTTCCAGATCAAAGGCAATTCGGCCACCGGGGCGAAGCACAAATTCATCCAAAGGCGTGATCGAAAGATACGCTGTTCTCCATTCCGCAACTTTTTCGCCCGCCGCATCAAGGAATTGCAAACCTGTCACCTCAGGATAAGGCAGCAACAGCCGCTCGCTGCTGGAAGAAAACGCGAGCCGAAAAACAGGAGGCCGTTGACCAGCGTCGACCGCTTCCAGAGATAGTTCAAAATTCGATTCCATGTATTGGGATTTCTCCTGTTAAACTTTACTTGAGACTGCATGAAAATTTGCAATAGGCTTCACATACAGGTAAGAAAAAATAAACGATCAATTTCCATCTTGATCTTCGTGCGCATCAACGGGACGTTTACTCGACCAAGATGCCTTGACTCGATCTGTCGATTTCATCAACAAAAATACGGGGCCATAAAACAGAATATAAAATACAAATCCGAAAACAGCCGCAAACCCAGGTAGCGGATTGTCAACCTGCCCTTCCTCTACGGTCCCCCATGTCATGAGCAGCAGTATCCCCCAGAAAGCGATGCTCCCCAGGAGAAAGCCGAGATCGCTCCAGACCGCCATCAGAATCAGCGGCACCGCCAGTAAAGACACCCCCAGCCAAATTTGATTCGCCTTCAAATAAGACAGCACAACCGGCGGCACAACAGCGAGTAACAGCAGCACAAAACCGGTACGCGACGAAATCTGTCGTTGATTGGAATCATTCATCTTACACCACTTTTTAAGATTTCACGAATCTGGTCCAGATACCGATTATCAACGGCATTCAGCGTAATCATTTCCTGAAGTGAGATCCAATACAATTCAAACAAAATCGGCTCCAAACTGCCATCACCGGGTGTCTGCTCTGCATACCGCCAGCGGTCCTGACGCTCCCCATCATATTCCAGATGATAAAACCAGCCGTTGATCGTTTCCAGTTTCCCAAACGGCGTCAGGTCCACTGTTTCATTTGCGATAAAGGATCGAATCGAAAGTGATCCCAGTCCGGTCTCTTCGCGGGCTTCTCGCAATGCTGCCGCTTCCGGAGTCTCGCCCGGCTCGATCGTGCCTCCCGGAATTTGTGTGCCCGCGTTCGGAAAATCCACATGGTCAAATACCAGCAGATGCCCCCCGTTTGTAATATATGTAAAGACGCGGTTGCGGTAAATCATTTCATTGTCCCGGCGGGGTGGCACTGGTGGCTTGCCACCAGTGAAAAGTAGTGGGGTGATCCCTCACATCAATTGTCCCGATTCACAATCAGCTGCAGGCCAGGCTGCGGATTGTTGATCGGCTCTTTCAGAAAATCCGGCTTGAGAACGATGTCCGCCAACTGCTCCCGTGGAAACCAGGCAAACACTTCCTCATACTCCGCTGGATTCCCATTCAATTCTCCCCCGTTCCAGGCGACTTCATAAATCGTACAAAGTTCATGAAAGCGCGTGCCGTCCAGGTCAAAGAAATTCTCCACGATAACTGTCGGCCGGATCACCTCAAACCCCGGTCCGATCTCTTCAGTTAATTCCCGGTGCAGCGCGGCGTGAGAGTCTTCATTCGTTTTAATCCGTCCCCCTGGCAGAAACCACCAGTCATGCCCCCGAGGTCGGCACAACAGCACCTCCGTCCCACGCGTGACAATCGCCGCCACACGCAGATTGACGCAATAGCCATTCAGATCAACAGTGATGTCGGTCATGGAAATCACTTCTTCTTTCGAGGCTGCACTTTCACCCAGCCGGTCTCTTCAAAAATACACCACCCATGATACTCAATCACGTTTCCCTTGCGTATCCGGGCTTCGATCCAGGAGAAACCGTTTTCGTCAAGCTCATGGATTCGTGAAGAATACTTTCGTTGAATCAACTGCTTCATGAAGCGGACACAACTGGCATGCACAGTAAATTTCGGGTTATCCCATTCCTCAGGCAGACTGACAAACCGTACCCGATCATTCACTTTTAACTGTTTGGGATCAGGCATCACTTCGTCTCAGTAGTCAATCTCAAAGTGCCAGTCTAGCTTCTGCTCTGCTGCCAGACTAAGGAGCCGCTGACACTCAAGCAAATCTTCTTGAACCCCCTCAGACTGTCCTGCCGGATGCGTCAGCAAGGCGGAAACAGTGGTCAATCCATCCTCAGCCGAGAATTGCTGAAGCTCTGGTAACTCGATGTCGTCCATGTCAGCGTCTTCTCCTTCAAGAAAAGCAGCCGCCTCTTCGGCATCAATACTGAAAAAATCAGACAAGGGACGTACGCCTTGCTCTCTTGCAGCCTGATCCAGCGCATCAATCGAGCGGGAAAGTGCTTTCCCATCTATGAATGTATCAACCCCATCAATGTCTCGTTCCAACACAATGAAAAATGCAGCCCCCATCAGAGTTCCCTCTAATCTATTCAAGTCAATATTACTCTATAGTACTCAGGTACCTGAAAATGTTTTCGGTCATCGACGAATCAATATCTCACTCCGAAAGCAGTTTGATCACATGCTTCCAGCCAAAAATGCGGGCCAGATCCAAGGCCGTATCGCCGTCCGGGGTTTTTAAATTTTTATCAGCGCCATGCTTCAGCAGGATTTTGACAATCGTCGCATTGCCTGCCAGTGCATCACGGTGCAGCATCGTCCAGCCATCTTCGTCGGTTGCATGCAACATCTCTTTCGACTCTTTCAGCGACTCTTTGAGTGATTCTCCCATGTTGATACTCATCGGATGCTCAATTTTGGCTCGACGTCGTTCTTCGGGATCAATGACCGACTTCTTGCCAAACAGACCCAGGAAGCCCGCTGTCTGTTTAGGCTCGACATAAACCACTTCAATCTCTTCCGGATCGCCGAAATCCAGCCCCCAGGCCTGATCGTGCTCTTTCCTCTCTCGAGGAGACATTCGCGAACGGAGCAGGTTCACGGTATACGCACCATAAACTTTGCCTTGGATTGAAAACATCCAGTCGCTGATTTCGGACACGGGTTCACAAACCGGATCACCGGCACTGATATTCGTCAGCCACGCCGGCGAATTGAGCAGGGTTCCCATAAGTTCTTTGCCGTCACATTGAATTTCGCTGACCCACATATGCTCGGTATCAGGATCGCCGGGCGCGACGTCCAAATCAGTAAAGGGGACTTTGACCGCAGCCAGATCCAGCCCGGGAATGATGCGACGGTATTCCCACGACATCTCCCGCCAGAAATAGCGAAACGTTTTTCGTGCCTGTTTGCTGGCGGCTTCCATCTCCGGGTCATCGCCTTGATTCATCACGATATTATCTTCGTTACTCATAGCCCGTTCCTTTGCTGGGAAATCAAGATGTCTATTCAGGTCCGGCTCCCATTATGACAGGACACATTTGTGGACCTCAAGCAGGAATCAGACTTTCTGTCCGTAACTCAACAGAAAAGGAATTCAAGGGAAAGCTGGCGCACAGCACAAACAATGTACTTTGTGGAAACATCGCGAGGTGCGCTCTTACCAGAGTGCCTGACTGGCACTTGCGAATCAAAAAACCTATCGCCGATACGTCCCGACCGATTTCCCATTCGCCAGAAACGTCACCGTGCCACCCTGCACGTTTACATCGACGGCTTTGACCTCAGCGTCAATCTTAGCGACTGGTTTGCCATCCACTTTCAATTCCTGGGGCGCCACCACGATTTTGTAACCGGCGGTATCAATCATCGCCGTATCTCCTGAAAACCGGGTTTGTAAAGACCAGGCATCCGAGCGTGCCTGCACCGAACGACCGTTGGCCAGTCGACCGCTGGCCGATCCTCCGAAATCGGCTCCCTGGATCAACACTCCTGCCACAAAGACCATCAACGTCAAACAAAAAACAATGATGCCTCGGATAAACCAGCCAGACTTCTGAAAACTCACTGACATCTCGACCTCCCTGTGAAAATGAGTGACTCGCCGGGGGTGCACAATAAGCCATCCCCGAAAATCAGTCAATCACAGTTCGAACAACGTGCCCTGACCTCGGTGTTTCAGTCCCCCCAGGTGATCAAACGCTCGTACGTCCTCCTATAACTCGTCCGGCGACTCCCGCTCCCAACGTAGAAGTTCTTTCCGAAACCGATGCGCTTCCCGCTCACTGGTTGTGTAGCCAGGTCGATAATTCAAATGTGTCACGATCTCGGTACGACACCATACCCCCCGTTCACAGAATCCATAGGCTTCGATCAGGCGATCACACCGGCACCCATCAGTATAAAATTCAAACCTCGGAGGCAGTTTCCAGAAATGACTTTGAATCATCAACACTCTCTTCCGGTAGTTCGTGCGCTATGGGAAACCTCACTCCCTGCTGCCAGGTAAGTAACAGGCAAGGACCATCTTTCCCTTGCCAGTTTGCAAGGAGGGAATCACACACCGGACACCGAAGAGGTGGCTGCGGGACATAGCTATCAAATAAACTCACAGGCTCTAATCATAATAAAACGAGAACAAAACACTCAGTACAAAAACTCTGTCGGATCAACTCTCTCTTGTCGGTATCGACCATGACACGATTGGCGTTCTGAAAGTTCATTCCCGCATCAGTCACGTATGCGATAAAACGCGAATGCGTTCTCCGAAAAGACTCTCCCAGCCGCTTCTGCTCCCAGAGTTTCCGCAACGAGCAAAAAATCCTCATCCTCATAAGGCCGCGGTGCGCGGGTGGAAGGCACATCGGTGCCAAACATCAGAGCTTCGGGATTAGCAGAGTACAAATCCTTTAACGCGCCCCGCACATCAAAATCGACCCGACCAAAACCGGTTGCCTTCACACGCACTCCCTGTTCTGCCAGGCGCAGTAATGTCGAAAACCCCACCTGTGACAATCCCAGATGATCAATGCTCACCGCAGGTAAGGCTGACAGAGTCTGTTCCAGTTCATCCAGTTCCCGCGAATCAACATAGAGTTCCACATTCCAACCGGCAAGCTCATAAACCCGCTGCGCCATCCGATCTAACTGCGACAGCTCTTCTGAACCGCCCCGCTTCAGATTGAACCGCAGGGCACGTACACCGGCAGAGTCAAGCTCCTGCAGTTCTGCATCTGTCACCGTAGCCGGCACCTGGGTGACTCCCACATAACCAGGACCGAGCTTCTTAAGGGCATCGATCAGATACGTCTGGTCAAACGCCTGAAACGAACCCGACACGACGGCTCCGCCACTCAAATTATAATCCTGCATCCGTCGCGAGTAATCTTCAACCGTAAACGGCTCCGGCAGATATCCCTGATTGGGAACCAGCGGAAAGCGATCATCAATGATATGAAAGTGGGTATCGAATAAGGGAAACGTTCCGATCATTTTTTTCGTCCCTGACACTCAAACCGAAATCTCATGCACCAGCAGTCCTTCCTCCATTAAAGGCACCTGCGCCACGACTTCTCCGCCGGGATCAATCACCGCCGTCGGTCCGTAGGAAATCTGTCCGTCCCGTTCGCCGGTCACGTCGGAGGAAAGCAGCCAGAGCCCCGTTTCCCGCGCTCGTTCTGCGCGAATCGCGTTGTGTTTCTCTTTCCACGTTTCCGCATTTTCCGGATGCAGCATATTGTAACAGGGACAGACCACCAGCGCCGCTCCCTGGTTCGCAACCGCCGCCGCACGCTCTGAAAACTGAAGATCAAAACAGATATTAATCCCGAACCGCAGCCCGTTCACTTCAAAAACTGGCGTCTCCGTGCCTGCTGCAAACAGTCGCTCACCCGCAGCCAGCTGATTCTTACGATAGTGGCCCAGCAGTATTCCTCGCTTCACAACCACCGCCGTGATATACAGACTCTCTTCTACCTTTTCGATCATTCCAATCACCAGCGTCGGGTGAATCGGCTTGAGCTTTTCGAGAATCTCGGAAAACTGAACTGATGCCAGATCAATGGCCCGCCGCCGTGCCTGCCGTTCGTCCACAACATAACCCTGCAGATAACATTCGGAAAAGCAAACGAGCGCCGCCCCCTGCTCCGCGGCATGCGTTGCCTGGTCGATAATCTCTTCCAGAGATCGCTCAAGATCATCCTGCACATCAAACAACTGACAGGCGGCAACGGTGAATTGTTTTTTCATGTTTTACCAGTCAAAAAAGTGAAACGGGACAGGCTAAAAAGAAAGGCAACACACAGTATACCATCTCGAATCAAATAGTCTTACTAAATTCCTGCACGATTCGCCATTGTTCTCGACTTAGCCGTACCAGAGGCCGTTTGCTTTGAATGAATTGAAGTGCCGCTTCGGGAGTCTTCGAATGCCCTGTGTAGATCAATAATGCTAAAGCAAAGACCCCCGTACGACCATGGCCTTCCGCACAATGAATCAAAAGTGGCCCCTCAAGCGCCGCCGTTTTCTCAATCCAGATTCGCAGATCCTCCACAGTGGGAACTGCGCGATCCAGCACGGGAAAGCAATCATAACCGCCCGATCGCAACGCCTCTGGCTCACTGAATTCACAGGTTAAATCAATCACATGTTCGATTTGTTCCGGCAGCTCATTTGACAAGAGTCGCCGACTGATGAAAATCGTTTCTGTCAGCGCATTGATTGCCGGTTCCGGCCTGACAAGCCTCAGCAAATACCAGATGCCATTCAAATACAACAGATACGGCAGCAGAATCAACCGATTCAGCGGTGCAAGCAGGCCGCGCTCCGATTTCCCAAACACACGCGGCCCCAGATAAAAATAGCCCGCCGCCACGACCCCAAAACTAAACGCCGGCCACAGCAGCAGCCACCACCACCCCTGGTGGATTACCGCAGTCGCCGTCAACAAAAATGCGATCGCTAGAATCAGAAAACCAAAGTTCATAAATCTATCCGTCCGCCGATCATCAACTCCCATTCTGTTAAGACGCTCTAAGAAAAGTCCTTTCAGAATGCGCTCTTCCTCAAACATTTTATTCATAAATCATACTCGGACTAATCGGATCCTTGATCATCTAAGTATTTCCAGGGCAAAAGTCCACGCTGCTTTGCATAGGGAATTTCATTTCCATCAGAGGCAATCTCATAAAAAGTATTTTTCCGGAATCGATATCGTCTTCCGCAACTCCGGCACTCGAATTCATCTTGAACCGGTGATCCCACATCCTTCCTCATAAATTCCAAACCATACTTATCCTTAGATCCACAACGGCACTTTGGCTGATCACCCACAAACTGATTATGCCAAATCACGATAGCATAGAGTAAGCCAACCGGAGTCCACCCGATAATAGTGCCCCAATAAATTCCCTGCTCAACATCACCACACCAGTTGCCAACTACAGCTCCACAAACGGCACAGACGATAATCCAGGCAGGAAGTAGCTGACAAAAATTCATGCCGAGGTCTCCCAGGCATAACGAATAAAGGTTCCCTTCTCCTCGATCAGAATCTCCTGCCCATTCCATTCACTATCGATCACTTCAATCACTCTGGACTGTGCCCCAGGTCCCCTGCCCAAAAATTGTTCCAGATTATAACTGACGGAACTCGAATACTCGTAATCCTGAAAGGCGATGCCCTCTGTTTGGAATGGAAACTGACCAGACACAAAATGATCTGTTTCTGCAGTCGCACTATAAAATGCCTCCAGATTGTGAAACTGATTCGATTTCGCGATAGCAATCACCAGATACTGTTCCGAACTGATGCACTCAAATTCATAGTGGTCTAGAATCATAATTTTCATTAATGGAGTTCCCCTCCCCTCAGCCGATCCAGTTGCTCAATCACCTCAAACACAAACCGCGTCTTCGTATCATTAAACGGCACGCGATGTCCGATCGTCCTCTCCGCCCAGCCCCGTGCGCTGCCGCCATCCTGATTGAATTCCAATGACATTGCCGTCCAGTCGCAAACCATCTCGATCAAGTCCACGTCGGTCATCTCATTCGGGTCAGCATGGAATTCGGGATGGTGCCGATTGTTGGTCAGATGATGCCGGATGGCGCGCTGCACCGCTTCTTCCATCCCGTCGGGATAGGTGAAGGGAAGATTCCGCCAGCGACAGCGATGAAATTCCGTCAGCCAGATATAAGGCACCCGTTCCTCAGGTCCAAACTTGGAAGCATCATGCACCTTCGCCCGTTCGATCAATTCCGCGCCACACTCCCTCTCCGCAGCCAGTAAGGTCAGGCATCCACGAACCCGCTCGATATGCTCTCTCGTCCGGCGTTCATAAAACGTAATCATTTCCGGCGTTGGATCGGTCAAGGATTTCTCTTTTATAACTTATGATCAACTGATGACGAGTTCGCAATTTGACTTCGGCTGCAACGTTCATACTACATACCAAACATGGAAATATCAGCATGTTTTCTGGATCAGATTGCATTTTCAATGGATCATGCGGTTTGCGTATCTGCGACCTCAATGCCATGACTCGTGACGCACTAAGACTCCAACTGCTCCAGCCACTTGGAAAACCACTCAGCAGGCAACTGGACTTTCGAAAAATCCAGGCTCTGCAACTCTTCCAGGGAGTAGGAATTATCCAGATTCATTTGCCATTGCATGTGCAGATCGAAGGCGACGTCGGCGACTGCGGGGTCGATCGGGTTTTCAAAGTCGAACTGGGCCATGTGAAAGTTGTCGGCCCACCAGGCAATTTCCTGATGCGTATAGGGCGACTTCTCCCCCTCCAGCGCGCCGCGCAATACCTGAATCAGCGATTCTTTCGTCAGCGGTAGATCAATAACACCACAATTCGTTTCCGTCCATGAGCCGACATACTGATTTCGTCCGGGCCGCTTGGGATCGGGTTGAAAATTGTCACTGGACATCCCGGAATGGCCTCGACGTAGAATCAGATTGGTGTATTCGACAATACAGGTTTAACGTCCGAACCGCCGCTTATGGCAGTTCGGTAGCTCCCATCAGATAGCGATCGCATTCACGGGCAGCGCCGCGGCCTTCGTTGATCGCCCAGACGATCAGACTCTGACCTCGGCGGCAGTCGCCGGCAGCGAACACGCCTTCGATATTGGTCGTGTACTGCTCATGCTCGGCTTTGAAGTTCGAGCGGGCATCTGTTTCCAGGTTGAGCTGCTCACTGATGATGTGCTCGGGGCCTAAGAAACCAAGTGCCAGGAAGACCAGATCGCATTCAAGTTCCTGTTCCGAACCGGGAACCACGCTGAACGGAGGGCCGTTCTCGACCGGTTTGGACCAGTCGACTTCGCAGACCTTGATGGCCCGCAGGTTGCCTTGACCGTCGCCAACAAATTCGACCGTCGACATCTGGAACATCCGCGGATCTTTCCCTAAGACAGCAGCCGCTTCTTCATGACCGTAGTCCACACGGAAAATTTTCGGCCATTGAGGCCAGGGGTTGTTCGCTGCTCGTTCATTGGGAGGCTGCGGCACAATTTCCAGGTTGATCACACTCTCACATTTCTGTCGCAGTGCAGTCCCCAGACAGTCATTCCCCGTATCACCACCGCCGATGACGACAACTTTCTTGCCTTCAGCATTGATGAAATTTTCCACGGGTGAATTCTGATAGTGCGTGTTTTCCAGGCCGGATTCCAACAGGCTTTTGGTATTCTTTGACAGATATTCCATCGCGAAATGCACGCCTTTGAGATCACGTCCGGGAATCGGCAGATCGCGGGGCTTCGTGGCTCCGGTGCAGAGCACGACGGCATCGAAGTCCTTCATCAACTGGTCGGCTGTGATGTCCACGCCGATCGAAGTATTCGTGATAAACTCGACCCCTTCATCGGCCAGCAGATCCACGCGACGTTGCACAATCCACTTTTCCAGCTTCATGTTGGGAATCCCGTACATCAACAGGCCGCCAATCCGGTCGTCACGTTCGTACACGGTAACACTGTGACCGGCATTATTGAGCTGAGCGGCAGCTGCCAGACCAGCGGGACCGGAACCAACAACGGCGACTTTCTTGCCGGTGCGGACTTCGGGAGGATTCGCCACGACCCAGCCCTGATCGAAGGCGTGATCGATAATCGAATTCTCAATGTTTTTGATTGTTACGGGTGGCTCATGAATCCCCAGTACGCAGGCCCCTTCGCAGGGAGCCGGGCAGACGCGGCCGGTGAACTCGGGGAAGTTATTGGTCTTGTGCAGACTGTCAATCGCTTCCTGCCAGCGACCGTTATAGATGTGGTCGTTCCATTCCGGAATCAGGTTATTGATCGGGCAGCCCGACGCCATGCCGGCCAGCGTTTTTCCGGTATGACAAAAAGGAATGCCGCAATCCATGCAACGGGCACCCTGATTTCTGAGTTCGTCATCCGTCAGGTGATCGTGAAATTCGTTCCAGTCAAGAATGCGCAATTCTGGTTTTCTGTCAGCACCCAGTTCTCGCGGAAATTCCATAAAGCCCGTTGGCTTACCCATAGTTCTATCTCACTCTTAAAAATGTGTTAGCTCTTGATTCTGATGAAGAAATCTTGTCTCGGAAAGACGTTCCTGCCGCCCGGATCGGGTCAGACAGGAACGATTTGTTTTGCTAGACGCTGGCAGCTGCTTCTGCCTCTTCAGCTGCCATTTCCAGCAAAGCCCGTTTGTAATCCACAGGCATGACTTTCTTGAACAACTCAAGCTCGGCGTCCCAGTTATCGATGATCGACTTGGCGACAGTCGAACCGGTAAACTTACGATGATTGTCAATCAGCGTTTTCAGTTCGGCGATATCTTCCGCCTCTTCCACTTGTTCCAGTTCAACAGTTTCCAGGTTGCAGTTTTGAAGCAGCAATCCTTCGGGATCGTAGACATAAGCCACACCACCCGACATCCCGGCTGCAAAGTTTCTGCCGGTTTCTCCCAGAATCACAGCACGACCGCCGGTCATGTATTCACAACCATGATCGCCGATGCCTTCGACGACAGCTTTCGCTCCCGAGTTTCTCACACAGAAACGTTCGGCTGCCTGACCGCGAATGTAAACGTCCCCTTCGGTCGCACCATAGAGGTTCACGTTACCAACGATAATGTTGTCTTCCGGCTCGAAGGTAGAACCTTCTGGCGGATAGATAATAATCCGACCGCCACTGAGACCTTTACCGACATAGTCGTTCGCATCACCTTCGTGTTCGATCGTAATCCCGTGTGCCAGCCAGGCCCCCAGACTTTGTCCGGCGGAACCTTTACTGTTGATGTGGATCGTCTCATCAGGCAGCCCCTCCGCCCCATGGTGCTTCGAAACTTCATGACTGAGCATCGTGCCGAAAGTACGATCTGTATTCTTCAGTTTCACATCCACCACGACCGACTCACGATTCTTTATCGCAGGCTGACACTGATCGATGAGCACGTTATCCAGAACGACTTCCAGACCATGCTGTTGATCCTGAGTACAATAGGTGCCCACATTCGGATGCGGTTTTTCAGCCAGTTTCAGAATTGGTGTCAGGTCGAGGTGCTTCGCTTTCCAGTGTGCGATGCCCTCATCCAGCTGCAGCACGTCGCTACGGCCCACCATTTCGTCCATGGTGCGGAAGCCCAGTTCTGCCATCAGTTCGCGGGCCTCTTCTGCCAACAGGAAGAAGTAATTCACCACGTGTTCCGGCTGACCGGCAAACTTCTTGCGGAGTTCCGGATTCTGAGTCGCAATTCCCACAGGACAGGTATTGAGATGACACTTCCGCATCATGATACAGCCCATCGTAATCAGCGGACCGGTTGAGAACCCGAATTCTTCGGCTCCCAACAGACAGCCAACCACAATATCACGGCCCGTTTTCAACTGACCATCAGTCTGCAATCGGACTCGGCTGCGGAGATCGTTCATCACCAGAGTCTGGTGCGTTTCGGAAATCCCCAGTTCCCAAGGCAGGCCGGCATGCTTGACGCTGGTCAAAGGAGAAGCCCCTGTACCACCGGACGCACCCGAGATCAGAATATTATCTGCATGACCTTTGGCTACACCTGAGGCAATCGTACCCACGCCGACTTCGGAAACCAGCTTGACGCTGATCCGTGCGGAGGGGTTCGTATTCTTCAAGTCGTAGATCAACTGCGACAAGTCTTCAATCGAATAAATGTCGTGGTGCGGAGGCGGACTGATCAACCCCACGCCCGGAGTCGAGTGACGGACCGAGGCAATGATCTTATTGACCTTATGCCCGGGCAATTCACCCCCTTCTCCCGGCTTGGCACCTTGAGAAATCTTGATCTGCAGTTCATCAGCGTTGGTCAGATACCAACTTGTTACACCAAAACGCCCGGAAGCGATCTGCTTGATGGCAGACCGTTTGGAGTCGCCATTGTCCAATGGCTTGAAGCGCGAATAATCTTCGCCCCCTTCACCGGTATTACTCTTGCCGCCTAGACGATTCATGGCAACCGCCAGTGCTTCATGCGATTCGGCTGAGATCGAACCGTAGCTCATCGCACCGGTACAGAAACGTTTGACGATTTCGGTAACTGGTTCGACTTCGTCCAGCGGAATCGATTCGCGTTGCTTAAATTTCAACAAACCACGCAGGTGACATTCGCGCGTCGTCTGCTCGTTAACGGCTTTGGCAAACTGCTTGTAGGCACTCTTGTCACCCGAACTGGCAGCTGCCTGCAGATTGGCGATATTTTCCGGAGACCAGGAATGCTTTTCGCCATTGGCGCGCCAATGATACACGCCGGGGTTAGGCAGACCGGGAACGCGATGCTGTTCCCGATGCGGATAACCGATGTCGTGCCGCATTTCGCATTCTTTGGCAACCACATCAAAGCCGATCCCCTTGATTCGGCTGGCAGTACCAGCAAAACAGGTATCGATGATTTCCTTATTCAAACCAACGGCTTCGAAGATCTGGGCGCCCTTATAACTTTGCAGCGTTGAGATGCCCATTTTGGCCATCACTTTCAGCATGCCTTTGCCAACCCCTTTGCGATAAGCGGCGACGATGGAGTCCCGGTCCCACTTGGCAGCATCCAGCTCGCCTGCTTCCAGAGAATGCCAGAGCGCTTCAAATGCCATATACGGATTGATGGCATCAGCACCGTACCCAAACAGCAGACAGTGATGATGCACTTCGCGGGCTTCGCCTGTTTCCAGTACGATTCCGATCTGGGTTCGCTGTTCGTTACGCACCAGATGATGGTGAATGGCACCACAGGAAATCAGTGCCGGCAGACCGATTCGATCCCGGCTCACCGCACGGTCAGACAGTGTGATCAGACTGAATCCGTCAGCAATCGCCTGTGATGCTTCTTCCCGGATTCGATCCAGGGCGGCACGGAAGCCGGCCTCCCCTTCTGACTTGGGATACGTCACATCGATGGTCTTATTTTTCCAGCCACGATAATCCATTGATTTGATCGCAGCCAACTCTTCATTACTGATGATCGGTTCGGGAATCAACAGCCGGTTACACTGCTCTTCCGAAGAATCGAGCAGGTTGCCTTCCGGACCGATGTAGCACTCGAGCGTCATGATGACTTCTTCACGAATCGAATCGATGGCCGGGTTTGTCACCTGGGCAAACAACTGATGGAAGTAATCATATAGCAAGCGAGACTTATCACTCAAACAAGCCAATGCCGCATCGTTGCCCATGGAGCCAATCGGATCTTTCTTGGCTTTGATCAACGGAATCAACATGAACTTCAGAGTTTCGAAAGTAAACCCGAATGCCTGCAAACGAGCGAGCAGCTCAGACGTGGGAACTTCTTCCACTTCATCAGCGGGCGGAAGATCATTCAGATGAATTCGCTGATTCTGCAGCCATTCATGGTAAGGCCGCTTTGTCGCGTACTTTTGCTTGATCTCTTCATCGGGAATCAGGCGCCCTTCTTCAAAGTCAACGAGGAACATTTTCCCCGGTTGCAGGCGGCCTTTTTCTTTGACGATTTTCGGATCAACTTCCAACACGCCGACTTCACTGGCCATGATGACCCGGTCATCGTGAGTGACATAATAACGGCTGGGGCGTAGACCGTTTCGGTCCAGCACAGCGCCGATACACTGACCATCGGTGAAGGAGACAGACGCCGGCCCGTCCCACGGTTCCTGCAGGGCCGAGTGATATTCATAGAAGGCACGCTTCGCGACCGAAATGGAATGATGGTTCTGCCAGGCTTCGGGAATCATCATCATCATGACTTCCGGTAAAGGACGGCCTGACATCAACAGCAGTTCCAACGCATTGTCAAAGTTTCCGGAGTCCGAACAGTGCGGCTCAATGATCGGGAACAACTTCTTCAGATCGGCCCCGAACAGGTCGCTGGACATCATCCCCTGTCGGGCATACATCCAGTTGGCGTTTCCGCGCAATGTATTGATCTCTCCGTTATGAGCCATGAAGCGGCATGGCTGAGCACGGTCCCAACTGGGGAACGTGTTTGTGGAGAAGCGGGAGTGAACCATCGCCAGATGGCTGGTGAAGTCTTCTGCCTGCAAGTCCGGATAGAAGGGCATCACCTGATCGGGAGTGAGCATCCCTTTGTAAACGACGACCTTACTGGAGAGCGAGCAGAAGTAGAACATCAACCCTTGAGGCAGGCTGCCTTCACGCAACTGTCGGCTGGATGACTTCAAAATGATATACAGCTGGCGTTCCAGATGTTCCTGATCAGCGATCTTGCCGTTAGGAGTCGAGATAAAGACCTGCTCCATGTGTGGCATCGCCCGCAGCGCAGAAGGTCCGATGTCGGCCTTTTCCGGGCTGACTGGCAATTCACGCCAGCCCAAGACAACCAGTCCCTGATTCTGAACGGTTTCGGTGACGACCTTTTTACAATGCTCCCGCTGGGCGGCATCGGTCGGTAAAAATACAACCCCCATGCCGTAATTGCCCTGCTCAGGCAGATCCAGACCCAGGTCCTGCTTGACAACCCGGGACAGGAAATCATGCGGAATCGAAACCAGAATTCCGGCACCATCGCCGGTATTTTCTTCGCACCCACATGCCCCACGGTGAGTCATATGACGCAGCATTTCGTCGGCATCCAGCACGATCTGGTGCGAACGCTCGCCTTTAATATGGGCGACAAATCCGACACCACAACTATCGTGCTCGAATTCCGGATCGTACAGCCCGTGAGCTTCCGGTAAACGTCCCACTTGAAAAATGGAGTTGCGTGCTTTGTTTTCGGAATCAATTCCACGTCGAACGGTTCGACTCGTCATCTTACTTCACCATTCAAACTAATGTTTAACTAAATCGATGCCAGTCTGGCATCCTGTTATCGCGAACAGACGTCGCACTCTTGTTTTCCTGTTGGCACCCTGTCCTGGAGAGACAAAGGCCTGACTCTTACCGGCGTTCACCGGAACGTTTTCTGTCAAAGATCTACTATCGATTCTTCTGAGTCGCTTCACTGGAGAGTCTTCTCCTGACTCAGAATCGCTGGATCCATCCGACCAAGAAAAAATACCTGCAGAGAAACAACCGATTTACTCTCGCGCTATCAAAGGACCGAATGAAAACGCATCCCGGTTCGAAGATTTCTCTCCGTCCGATGCATTCACCTCAGCCGATTCTCTGCGAGCGTGAGAGAAATTCGCGGGGTCTTCATGCAAGACTTCTATGAACTTCGATACCACATCGGGCGTCGATTTCTGTTTTCTTTGAATGATTCCAATCGGGCGAAACCATTCGACTTCTTCCAGGTGCACTACTTTCAGTGATTGATCCTGAACTTCTTTCGTCACCGTAGGCAAAGGCAGAATCGCAATGCCGGCTTCTGCTTCCACGGCACGTTTAATGTTTTCAATATTATCAAACTCATGAATCAACTGAACGTGAACACCAGCTTTTCGTAACCAGCGATCTATCTTTTGTCGAACGACTAGTTCTGATGTGAATGCCACAAAGGGCTCATCTTCAATGGCGCTGACCGGACACTGTCCCCGATCTGCCAGCTCATGACTGGGAGGAACCACCAAAACCATCGGCTGTTCCTGCCACAAAATGCTGGTGAGATCTTTGTCCTCCTTCGGAAAGGAGACTAAACCCAGTTCGGCCTGGTTTTCGCAAACCCGCTGGTAGACTTCATCCGGATGCAGGTAATCTAATGTAATCATGACATCCGGATAAAGAAACTGAAAATGCTCTACATAATCGTGCATTTGTGCTAATCCGACTGAGTAAATCGCAGCGATCCTCACTCGGCTTTTGGTTTGACCGACAGCCTGTCGTACGCGCTCTTCAACCTGTTCGAACGACCTTAATAACTGCTGGCAACCATCAAAATAAATCGCACCGGCCGGTGTCAGTTCAAATGGACGCTTGGAACGGTCAATCAGTTGCGCCCCCAGTCGCTTTTCCAGTGCATGCACGGCCTGACTGGCTGCCGACTGGGATACACGACGAACCTCAGCAGCTTTGGAAAAGCTGCCTTGCACGACGACATCACAGAAAAGCTCGGCATTACGCAGATGCATGGAAGTGAAACCTGCCCTATTTATAAGGAAAACTAATAATAGCCGGTTTGAAGTATTTCAAATTCGAATACCGCACAGTGTAGGGATCAAAGGCGCAGGAAGTCAAGCGCACGCCAGATTGAAAATCGCCCCCTGTAAACCTTACGAGAATACTGATTTACGCAAGATCAACATTATTAGATACTTACACAGACACCACTCTCTGAAACGCCAGACCAAAATAACCCGAGCCTTGGAACGATCTGGAATCACCTGATGTGAATAATGAGGAAAAACAGCCTTCCCTGAGCACTTTCTTTAATCCTATCACTAATTTTACACGTTGGCTGTATTAAATTTGCTAATAGTACACAGGAAGCGCGGGCTCAATTCTGTTTTTGAACTATGCTTGTCATAAACTGAGTCGAAATACAGCAGCGAAAAATACAGGAATCTCAAACATCGGACTCAGTTTATGTACAAACACCAATTTAGAAATCTGAAAAGACAAAACGATTCGCAAACCTACTCAACTCGCCCATGCAAAGTTAAGATCAACGTCTGCTACTGCAAATGAATACAGTTGGTCCTGTTCACATCCCGTCTTTGTCTTTCACTCGAACTAAAGGAACTCTGATGAAGAAATCACTCTCATTTCTCACCCTGCTGGCTCTGGCCTTTACCTTTCCGTTACTGACTGGCTGTGGAAAACCGGCAGAACAAGGCGCACAAGAAGCAGGACAGCCCGCCAAACCATTGGGGCCGGCAGAATCAATGCAGGCATTGATCGACGGCGTTAATAACCAGGAGATGCAAGCCGTCTGGAATTTCCTACCTGGCACCTATCAGAAAGATGTGAATGGCCTGGTACATGAGTTT
Organism: Gimesia fumaroli; assembly: GCF_007754425.1. Lineage (NCBI taxonomy): Bacteria > Pseudomonadati > Planctomycetota > Planctomycetia > Planctomycetales > Planctomycetaceae > Gimesia > Gimesia fumaroli. The sequence goes on along the minus strand of NZ_CP037452.1, from coordinate 1,253,474 downwards.
TCCACAAAAATGGATCCGGAAATGTATAACGGCACGTTTCAAACAGGCCAGCGTCTGACCAAGCTGCTGAAAGACAAAAAAGAATACATTCTCAAAAACCCCATGATCCAGGGGCTGCCTGTACCCCAGGAGAAAGTCGAGCAATACTGGGCTCCCACCGTCAACATCCTGTCTGGAATCGTCAACAGCGACATTTCCAGCCTGGATAAACTGAAAAGCTTTGATGGCGGAAAGTTTCTCTCTACCACCGGTAATCAGGTAGCAAAAGATGTGGTTGTTTTCTCGGACCTGATCCCTGTAAAAGAAGGGGAAATGAGTCTCTCCGAAAAGATGAAACAGACCAAAGTCAGCGTTGTTTCCACCGAAGGCGATACCGCGACAATTAAAATCGAAGCGCCTGGCGAAGAGCCGAAAGAACAGGTCATGGTCAAGGTCGAAGAAAAGTGGATTCCTAAAAATCTGGCAGACAAATGGCAATCCCAGATGGAAGACGCCCACAAGAAATTGGCCGAACTCACACCGGAAAAAGTAACCGCTCAGAAAGAACAGACACTGGCGGGACTCAAGAAGACCAATGATGTTCTGGCTCAACTGGAAAGCGCGAAAACCGAGGAAGAATTTAACAAAAAGCTTTCTCCGATCCTCGCACCGGTCGCCATGCTTGCCCCGATGATGATGATGCAGTTAGGTGGTCAGCCAATGATGGGCGGTCCCGGCGGTCCCAGTCTCGGGGACAGCAAACCTGCTGACCCGAACACAATGGTGACCATCGTGATCGCCAAAAAGCTGTCGAATGCAGAGCAAGACCCGATTATTGAGGAACTCCTGCAATCCGCCGACGATTCTGACAACATCAATGTTGTTCCGACCGTTGAAGGAGAAACCACGATCTTCCAGATCTCTCCTGTCGCAGACGTCGAAGGCTTTGCCAAGAAAATCAAATTTGGTAAGGCCACCAAGGTCGATCCCAAAACCCGCTCGATTACCGTGGAACTTAAAAAGTAAACGTTGAGCCCACTGAGTAAGTAAGAACGAAAAAAGGCCACTTCCTGTGAACAATAGGAAGTGGCCTTACGTTTTGCTGGTTTGCGCAGCAATCATTGAATCGTCAAACGGAATCAGGCAGCTTCTGAGAGATCTTCGTCTTCTTCGCCGCAGGCTTCCACTTCGGAATCAAGTTCTTCTTCTTCTTCTTCATAAACGAGATAGTAAATCTCGTTCATCGCTTCTTCCAGATAAGAACGAATATTTTCGCTGTCTGTAGATTCGATTAATGTTTCCAGTTGTGCGACAACACGGTCAACTTCTTCACTGGTGATTTCTTCGAATTGCTCTTCGTTTTCTTCTGACATCGTTACCTCCATGTCCTGTGATAGAATACAATAAGCAGGAAAAGCACGAATGTATTTATCGGTCTTCCAGGCTTAAAGCATTAGCACTGCCCTGTGCAAAAATTACCAGACAAATCAACGAATTCCAAAAATCCGTGATTCGCCTCACGGTTCAATTTTTCAACTGACTCTGTCGGAAAAGAAGCGAAATGCATCATCATTTCTTTTTCTTTTTCGAATCCTTTTTAGCGGTTGTTTTTTTCTTGGTTTTCTTCTTTTTTTTCTCTTTCTTGACGGCCTTGTCACCAAAGATTTGGTCCCATCCCTTCGAGAAATCTTCTGTCGAACCTGTGTGGACCGTATACCCCGTCACGTGAGCTTCCTCCCTTATGAAAAATACAATCGAATCGAGTTTGCGTCTTAGGTAAATTATTTATGAAACCAGAATTTGTAGCAAGCCTAAAAATCGGTGAGCCCATCTTCCAGAAACGGCCTTCAATCAAACTTGACCACTTCCCCCTCGATCGAAAAGCTAGACTCCCGCCATGCAAGAAACACGTAAAACGCCCTGTTATGCGGTCATTTTCACATCAACCCAGACCGATACACAGCAAGGTTACACAGAAATGGCAGCCCGAATGCAGGAACTGGCCCAGCAACAGCCGGGTTTTATTAGAATGGAGTCCGTTCGTTCACCAGAGGGAAAAGGCATTACCATCTCGTACTGGCAAGATTTGCCCTCAATCCGAGGCTGGAAAGAAAACCCGGAACATCAGGAAGCACAACGACTTGGGAAGCAGAAATGGTACCGGGATTTCACCATCGAAATCGCCAAAATTGAATCCGTCTCTCACTTTCCCCAAGACTGAGTTCACGAAACCAGAACTACTTTTTGTCCTGCTGCTTCTCTTCGCCCTCTGATGCCTTGCTCTTTCCTTTTTCCTTTTGCTGTTTCTGCATTTCGTTCTTTGACTTTTTCGATTTTTCCAATTGGAAAAAAGATTTGCCAATTGTCCGTGGAAACTCATTGTTGGAAAGCTGCGTATCGGCGGTTTCCCGATGCGGATCAAGCGTCAGGCTCTTGAGAGGTTTTTCCGTTAAAATCAATTTGGACACACTCTGATTATTCAAACGCCAGATTTCTGCCGGGATCCGCAGCATCTGCGTCGTGTCATCATCAAACGTCAGCTTCAAAATCACCGGCATCACCAGTCCGCCATAATTTTTCAAATCGACCAGATAAAAATAGTGTTGCGTCTCCAGCAGTTTCTTTTCATCTGCATCTAACTGCTTGAGATGCGCTTCGAATTTTTTTCGATCGGCGTCAGTCACATCCAGATCGTCGTATTCATTATAGAAATCTTTCAATTCCGGGAACTGATCGGTTCGCTTGGGAAGTTTTTTGTTGCGAATCTTGGAGAGTGACTCCGGTTCTTCATCGCGTTTCTTTTTCCGCCGCACTTTATCGACGTAAGGGTCACCGGTTTCCAGCAGGTACTGCCGAACATTCTCGACCGCAATATCAGTATGGTCGGTCGTATAGAACCAGCCACGCCAGAACCAGTCCAGGTCTACGCCGGAAGCGTCTTCCATCGTGCGGAAAAAGTCAGCCGGCGTCGGGCGTTTAAACATCCATCGCCGCGTATATTCCTTGAACGCATAATCGAACAGTTCCCGCCCCAACACCGTTTCACGAAGCACATTCAAGGCCGTCGCCGGCTTGCCGTAAGCATTATTCCCAAACTGCAAAATCGACTCAGAATTAGTCATGATGGGAACCTGATAGCCGCTTTTCATATAGTTGACCATATTGCGGGGCTCGCCGCGACGTGAGGGATAATCAGGCTCCCACTCCTGCTCGGTCAGAAACTGCAGAAATGTGGTAATTCCTTCATCCATCCAGGTCCACTGCCGTTCGTCACTGTTCACAATCATGGGAAAGTAATTGTGCCCTACTTCGTGAATGATGACCGAAATTAAGCCATACTTGGTCCGTTTCGAATAGGTTCCATCCTTCTCCGGCCGGGGACCGTTGAAACAGATCATCGGATATTCCATTCCCCCTACCGGGCCATTGACGGAAATTGCCACCGGATACGGATAGGGAAACGTGTATTTCGAAAATACATTCAGCGTATGAATGATGGCATGCGTCGAATATTTACTCCAGAGCGGCTCACCCTCATTGGGATAAAACGACATCGCCATCACCGGGTCCTTCTTTCCCTTCAGTTGATGGCCTTGTGCATCCCAGATAAATTTACGCGAACTGGCAAACGCAAAGTCACGGACATTCTCGGCTTTGAACTCCCACGTCTTTTTGCCTGTCGGTTTTGACGATTCATTCTTTTTGGCTTCTTCCGGCGTGATAATAAACATCGGTTTTTTCGCCATCTCAGCCTGCTTCAGCCGCTTCTGCTGTTCTGCCGTCAGCACCTTTTCCGGATTCTGCAACAGTCCTGTCGCTGCCACGATGTGATCGTCGGGCACTGTAATCCGCACCAGATAATTTCCGAACTCAAGCGTGAACTCACCGCGTCCCAGAAACTGTTTATGCTGCCAGCCCGTGTTATCGGTATACGCCACCATTCGCGGAAACCAGTGGGCGATTTCATACAGAAAGTTTTTGTCCTTTTTGAAGTATTCATAGCCGGTGCGTGCGGGCCTGCTTTGAGAGTCATTAATCAGATAACTCCAGCTAACCGAAAACTGAGTACTTTCTCCACTGGCTAAGGGACGTGGCAGATCAATCCGCATCATTGTTTTGATCACGGCGTAAGGCAGCGGTTCCCCTTTCGCATCGCGAACCGCTTCGATTTTCATACTGCCATCAAAGGATTCTTTCGCGAGTAACTGCTTCATCGATTTATATCCGACTTTACCCAGCGGCGAACTGGTGCCGGTCAGATGCGCGTCCGAATCAAATGAGAGAATATTGGTGTCCAGCTGCAGCCAGAGATAGCTCAAAGTATCGGGGGAGCGGTTGGTATAGGTAATTTTCTCCGAGCCGATAATTTTCTGCAGCTTGTCATCCAGCTCGACATCAATTTCATAGTCGGCCTGCTGCTGCCAGTATTTTTCTCCCGGCGCACCAGAGGCATTTCGAAATCCGTTCGGCGTTGGCAGTACTTCGTCTAACTGCCGGAATTTATCTTCCTGCTTGAATTTCCCGTTGCTCACAGCCTGGCCATACACGAGAGATCCCGATGTCAGCAACAGTACCCAACACAGCAAACTGGTAAAAGGAGTCCCTTGAACAAGGGTCCGGCAATTCGTTTTCATGAAGTTCATCACGGTCCGTTTTCTTTATAATCACGCGTCAGGAAATGCGAGCAGAGAAACCAATATCATCATCACAGGCCCATTCTAACCGGTTTCATACCGTACATTGCAAGTGATTTCCCCTCGCCAGATCGACTTTCCTCCTGATGTCTTACGCCAGGAAACCGCATTTAGCGGGCCAGAATCTGGAGGATTCCCTCCCAGGGCTGCATATAAGTCAGAAAAGGAAGCCCATCAACGGTCGGCTCCCGCTGTTTCGTCACTCCGTCGACGGCGTTGGCCTGGCTGACCATCGCTTCCAGAACAGTTTGCTGTTCGTCTCTCTGCCACTCGAACAGAATCCCCGTTTCTTTTTTCTGAAGAGCAACCGCTGCCGCCAGCGCCGATGCCCCCCAGTTGCTGGTTCCTGCGACAATATTCCAGTCAGTTGCGATCCGGCAGGGAATCAATCCCGAATGATCGGAGGCAATCCGGCGGTCCAGTTCTTCCCAGGAAATCGCCCCCATTCCGATTTCATTGCCCCCATCCCCCACGCCAATTGTCTGCGCTTCCGGAAAAAAATCTGGCAATCGCTCAAATAATTGATGCAAGGGAGCCGTGAATGCATCGATGATTTCGCCTCGCATATTATGACAACAGTCAAAATGGTCCTGAGGGACCTTCGTATGAAAATCGCCTTGCTCGGTGCCGGGAGCCTTCTGCTGACCGGCCCAGGTGTCCGGCGTATGACTTGGCCCGACACGTTCGACCGAAATTAAATGGCTGACATTTTGTCGACCAAAAAATAACTCCACCCAATTTTCCTCATCGGTCTGCAGCACGTTTAACTGCGACTTGGGATAAGAATAGGCGTCCACAGCAGCAGACACGACGGGTGCACACAACTCATCGGTAACAACTGATGTATTGATTCCACAGGCTTCCAAAACCAGCGCCAGTAAAACAGCCCCTGGCGGGCCATCGGTTTCTGCCGCGGGAATGTCAGCTGAAGGAACGTAAAAACCTGTTGTAATCACGACTTGTGAAGAGTTTTGTACCAATGCCCGGGTGGCATTCAGTAAATGATCCTGACAGAGAGGCCCGAACTGAACTTCTGAGTCAATCAGCCCCCGTTTACCTGGATCGCGACGAATCAGGCGATCAAATTCACGAATGATGTCTATCTCTGAGTTGTCCATTCAAGCCCATTCACTTGCACAGACGTGCGGAACACGGGGGATCGATTGAAAGATCAAATGCCTGACGAGAAGTCAAAGCCAGGCCACCATCAAATCAAAAATTCATAGCGGAACGGCCTGTTTAGCCAGTTTACTCGGGTTCATAAGGAAACAACAGGCTGTACCGATTGAAAAAAGGGGACAAAGAAAATACCATATTCCGTGTGCGATTCCCGCGATTGGGACCATCACCATATTGACCTTCCTGCTTGTGAGAAAAGGTTCTCTTAAGGGAAACGCTGGTTGTCAGAACGTCTGGGCATTGCCAGAATTACTTAAGTAATCAGGCAGTAATGCCTCCCACCCCGCGCAAGCAAACCTGTCAGAAAATTATTGCGGATTTGAACAGCTCAGTCTCAGTATTTTTCTTTACAAAGTGAAAATTGTTGGCGTACCAGGATCGCCTGCAGGCTGTGGGGATCAGTAAGTACCTGTGGTTCTGTGGTATCCCGGCATACACGGGGATGGAACTGTTTCCATCAGAAAGAAACCGGTTTTCTGTCATAAATAAAAAGTGAGGATTCACTTCTGTGAGATTTGGGTTCAGTCGTCTAATCTTGTTGCTCCTCTTTCCGCTGATCAGCTTCCCGGGTTGCGAACAGCCGCAAGTCGAGTTCGTGTTCTCTAAAAAGACCAACGAGCTCATTCCGGAAGCCGCCAAGCCCGTCAAAGAAGCATTGGTGAAGCAGTTCGGAAATCCGTTTGCGCTCACGCAGTTTGAAGGCCTGCCAACCAACTTCGGCGATATTGAGGGAACGGTCAAAACCGTTGAACCGAGCGGAGCCGACCAGCCTTTGATCCGTTTTCAAGTCACCGGCCTGTCAGACGCTTACGACAAATTACAGGGACTGCCTCTCGAATGGACGTCCGGCAAAGGACAGGGACATTTTTCACGGATTAAAGAATACAATTTTGAGACCGGCATGATTGCCGTTGAAAAATCAGAGGAAATCGATCCTCAACCAGGCGATACCTTTCTGGTTGAGTGTGTCCGGTTGCAGTTTGGCCGCGATTTATATAACCGGCACTGCATGCACTGCCACGGGATGAGTGGCGAAGGCACCGGCCCCACATCACGCTATCTGAATCCCCCGCCCCGTGACTTCCGACTGGGCATTTACAAATACACGTCGACCAAGTCTACCAGCAAAGCCCAGGAGGCAGATCTGGAACGAACCGTCAAAGAAGGCATCGCCGGCACATACATGCCCTCTTTCAAACTGCTGACGGAAGATGAAGTCTCCGCGATTGTCAACTACGTGATCTGGCTTTCCATCCGCGGCGAAACAGAAAAGAAGCTCGACGACGAGCTGTTTCTCGATTATTCCCAAGAAGTGTACGACGAACGCACCAGTGAAGAGGGTGGCGAGACACGTGAAGAGGTCCTGGAAGAGTTAAAAGAATTTATGGAACTCGATTTTCCTGATACATTGGAATTTGCAACCGAGAGCGTGTCAGAAGCCTGGGAAGAAGCAAACGAAGAAGCGGCACTGGTCATTCCGAAAACGCCCCGGGTTCCGGATACGCTGGAATCCCGCGAGCGCGGACGCATACTCTATCTCAGTCAAAAAACGAAATGTGCTTCCTGCCACGGTCCGCAGGGTCGCGGCAATGGAACGGCTACCCAGGATTTCTGGACCAACCCCGCAACGAACGAGAAATACAAAAATCGTGGTCTGCACGATATCTGGGGAAATCAGCTTCCACCACGAGATCTGCACCGCGGCATTTACCGGGGCGGCCGCAGACCAATCGATACATACCGCCGTCTGGCTGCAGGCATCAAAGGCACACCAATGCCCGCCTTTGGTGGTTCTTTATCGGATGAAGAATTATGGGATCTGGTCAACTATGTCATGAGCCTGCCCTACGATGGAAACCGCTGATTCCTGACAGATCAATCGCGCTGACTGAATAACTGATTTTAAAATGACTTTGACAACCAATTGTATCCTCAACATGAAGACCGAACGGGAGACCTGTAGTGGGTAAAGGATGGTGTTTATTTTTTCTGTTCTGGCCAATCGCGGCCGTCGTGTCTTGCGCGATGGCTCCCTGGATCGGCTGGTCTTTCCCCTATGATAATGCACAAGCCGCCAGTAACCTGGGCATTCGCATTGACGGGTTGTTTTATTTAATCCTGGTCATTACCGCCATCGTGTTTGTCGGCACTCAGGCCGCAATCGTATATGCCCTGTGGCGTGGCGCCAATAATCGTGAAGAACGGGCCGACTGTGTCCACGGCAACCATAAACTGGAACTGGTCTGGTCGATCATCCCCGGAATCATTCTGCTGTTTCTGGCCATTTATCAGATGAATATCTGGGCCGACTTTCGTATCAAAAAATACTATCCGGAAGTCGCTGTGAAAGACCCGATTGCCGAAGTGACTGCACGGCAGTTTGAATGGCGTTTCCGTTACCCTGCCATCGGCAAAAAACTTCAGCAAAAGCCCCAGCCCGACGACCTGCATTCCGTGAATGAACTGCACGTTCCCTTCGGCAAACCGGTGATGATTCAGCTCCGCAGCGACGACGTGCAGCACTCGTTTTTTCTGCCCGCATTAAGAATCAAACAGGATGCCCTGCCCGGTTTACAGATCCCGGTCTGGTTCGAAGCCAACAAGCCCGGCACCTATGATCTGGTCTGTGCAGAGCTGTGTGGCTGGGGACACTATAAGATGAAAGCCCATGTCATTGTGCAACCTGAAGACGAGTATCAGAACTATCTGAAAACTCTCACCGAGCAACAATTCTATGACGGACTTGGAAAAATTGCCGCCACGGAGAATGACTCGGAGAGCGAGGCGACTGAGAAATGAGTGTATTGAATCCATCACCCACTGGACTGCAGCCAATCCTGAAACCACAGGCGCATCACGCTCCCGGTAACTTCATCACGAAATATATCTTTTCTACCGACCACAAAATCATCGCGATTCAGTTTCTGTTTACGACACTACTGATGATGATTGTCGGTGGCGCATTGGCATTGGCCGTCCGCTGGCAACTGGCGTTCCCCTGGGAATCGATGCCGATTGTCGGTCCCTGGTTGTTCGCCGCCGAAGGGGGACAGATTTCTCCCGAATTCTACACCATGCTCTTCACGATGCATGCCACCGTGATGATCTTTCTCGTGATCATTCCGATTCTGGCAGGAACGTTCGGCAACTTCCTGATTCCGCTGATGATCGGTGCCGACGATATGGCGTTTCCCAAGCTCAATATGTTGAGCTACTGGTTCATGTGGCCCGCGATTGCCTGCTTCGGCTTGAGCTTCACTTTTGCCGGTGGCCCCGCCGCCGGTTGGACCTCTTATCCAATTCTGGCTGATCTGGCCCAGGCTGCCCCCGGTTCCGGAACCGCACAAACATTCTGGCTATTGGGCGTCACCTTCGTTGGATTCTCCTCTATGATGGGTTCGATCAATTACATGACGACCATCATCAACATGCGTGCCCCCGGCATGACCTTCTTCCGTATGCCGATGACGATCTGGGGGTTGTTCATCACAGCCATCCTGCAGGCCTTCGCTTTGCCTGTTCTGACCGCTGGTGGATTCATGCAGGTTACCGACCGCCTGCTGGGAACCTGCTTCTTTTATCCGTCCGGTCTGGTTATCAATAACGCCGCCCCCACTGTCGGCGGTGGGCAGGCCCTGCTATGGCAGCACCTGTTCTGGTTCTATTCACACCCGGCTGTTTACATCATGCTGCTCCCTGTGATGGGCATGGTCTCTGATATGCTCAGCTGCATGTGCCGTAAACCACTGTTCGGTTATAAGCCGATGGTGATTTCGATGTCGGCCATCGCCAGCCTCGGATTCATCGTCTGGGGCCACCACATGTATACAAGCGGCATGAACCCCGCCGTCGGCATGGCCTTCATGGTCGCCACCATGATGATCGCCCTTCCCTCGGCCGTCAAAACCTTCAACTGGACCGCCACGATCTGGGGTGGAAAAGTTCAATTTAACACAGTCACTTTGAACTGCATCGGCTTTTTGTCGATGTTCATCGTCGGCGGACTCAGCGGAATCTTCATGGCTGCCGTCCCGGTCGATGTCTATTTTCACGATACCTATTTCATCGTCGCTCACTTCCATTACGTGCTGTTCGGTGCCACCCTGTTTGGTGTCTTCGCCGCCATCCAGTTCTGGTTCCCCAAAATGTTCGGCCGGATGATGAATGAAAAGCTCGGCAAAACGCATTTCGTGCTGACCTTCATCGGTGCCAATGGAACGTTTTTCCCAATGCATTTTCTTGGAATGCAAGGCATGCCCCGCCGCTATGCCGACCCCTATCTGCACGGCTACCTGGAGCATCTCCTGCCAATGAATCAGTTCATGACAATCTCTGCGATTGTCATGGGCGCGGCACAAATTCTGCTCTTCATTAACATTTTCTACAGTATGTTCTGGGGCCCCAAAGCAGGCCGCAACCCCTGGAACGCGACAACCCTGGAGTGGACCGCACCTTCGCCACCACCGCATGGCAACTTTGATGTACTTCCCGTCGTCTTCCACGGCCCGAACGAATACGCCGTCCAGAACGGGGATCACGACTTCCTGATGCAGACCGAACAGGAATGCGAGCCTCCCAAACCAGCTGAAACAGACGAAAACAACGATACAGACAACGAACAGGAAACTTCCCGTTAATCCGCGACAACGGAATTAAGTTAATCATATGAACCAGCAACAATACCATCCGTGGCTCTTTAAACTCGCACTGGCGACCGCGATCGCCACACTGCCGCTGATGATTGTAGGTGGCCACGTCACCACCGAAGGTTACGGCATGGCGTTTCCCGACTGGCCAACGTCCGACGGGCAAAACATGCTGACCTACTCCTGGCTTGATCGTGCTGCTGATAAATTCTATGAGCACGGTCATCGACTGCTGGGCATGCTGGTCGGTTTTTTATCAATCGCACTGGTGATCGTCGCCTTCAAAGTCGAACAGAAAAAGTGGATTAAAAGTGTCTGCATCGCGGTTCTGGTTTGTGTGATCATTCAAGGAATTCTGGGAGGCACACGCGTCACGGAAAACAGCAAGGCCCTGGCGATGGCGCACGGGCTGTTCGGTGCTTGCGTCTTTACACTGATGGCGTTTCTTGCCATGGTTACCGGCAAACGCTGGATTGAAATTGGCAACGATCCACCGGAACTCCCCGTCGGCCCACGTGGTCTCCCTTATGGATATGGATTGCGTCTGGCGATTTACGTCCCCCTGGTGGTGCTGTTTCAATACTTCCTCGGCGGCTTCCTCAGACACTTCCAGAAAGGCCTCCACCCCCACATGAGCTTTGCGTTTGTCGTGCTGATCTTTGTGATCATCGAATTTCGCAGTGCCCGCAAGTCGGAAATCAAATGGCTCAAACGTCCTGCCATGGGCATGCTGCATATCAGCATCTTCCAGATCCTGCTCGGATTTGGTGCCTGGATTACTAAATACGGCTTGCCCGCTGCCGGCTTTGTCGCAACAGCCGGTTCCTGGGAACAATCGATTTTCCGAACCGCACACCTGATTACCGGGATCCTGTTCCTGATGACCGCGACCCTATACTCCATCCGGGTCTTTCGTCTAAGTTGGCTCAATAAATACATTAATGCACAGTCGGAGCAAACTCTCTCTGCTACTGATTCCTTACCGAATTCTGAAGGTAACGCTTGAAAATGTCGACTACACAACAGTCCTATATCGCCGTTGAAGAATCGAAAGCTGCCGCCAAACCCATCAGTCTGGCCCGGTTTTCTGATTACATTGAATTGATCAAACCACGAATCTCAACGATGGCTTTGGTCTCGGTTGCACTGGGATACACCCTGGCCAGCGCACACTCCTGGTCATTGCTGCCTTTGATTCATGCGTTGCTTGGCATTGGCTGTGTTGCCGTCGGTTGCAATTCCCTGAACCAGTTGCTGGAAATCAAAAGCGATGCTTTGATGACGCGGACCGCGAATCGGCCACTTCCCTCCGGCAGAATCTCACTCTCTGAGGTGCTCATCTTCGGGATCGCTGCTGCCCTCTTCGGTATCTTCTATCTCGCCATCATGGTGAATTTGCTCACCGCCTTCTTATCAATGATGACGCTTGTCTTGTACGTTCTGGTCTATACACCTCTCAAACGCTTTACCTCACTCTGCACCACCATCGGTGCGATTCCCGGTGCCATGCCTCCGATTCTGGGCTGGACGGCTGCCGGCGGAACCTTAAATACATCGTCCTTCACCATCTTCGCGATTATGTTCTTCTGGCAGTTCCCGCACTTTCTGGCGATCGCCTGGCTCTATCGTCATCAGTACCACCAGGCCGGCCTGAAAATGTTACCCGCGGCTGAACCAGCACGCGGCACGGTCGGCTGGATGTGCGTGATCTATGCCACACTGCTGATTCCTGTCAGCCTGCTTCCGCAGTATGTCTCCCTCGCGGGTACACTGTATTCCGCCGTCGCGTTTGTACTCGGAGTTGGCTATCTGATCTTTTCGATTCGATTTTTAATTGATGAATCCCGGAAAACAGCCCGGGAGTTAATCTGGTTTTCACTGGTTTATCTCCCCATTATGCTGTTAACACTGACCTGGGATCGATTACAACTTTTTAACTGATTGTTCCACAAGAGACCGTTTCAGAGACCAACCGCTGGTTGCGCAACTGTGAAGTGAAAGATACCAATGAGTCACGAAAGTAATTCACCACAATATCGCATGGGGCTTCCCATACCACATTCCAAGTTAGGCATGTGGCTGTTTCTGGCAACAGAAATCATGTTCTTCTCTGCCTTCATTGGCGCTTACATCGTGCTCCGCGCTGGTTCTCCCGGCTGGCCCACCGATGCCGAAATTACGCACATCCATGTCTGGGCAGGCGGACTGAATACCTTCGTCCTGATTCTCTCCAGTTACTTTGTTGTCGTCGCACTGGAAGGCATGAAAGCGGAAGACTTTGCCAAAGCTCGCCGCTATCTGTTTCTGGTTTTACTGCTGGCCTGTGTCTTTCTCGGCATCAAGGCCTACGAATATTCGGGCAAATTTGAATACGATATACTGCCCGGTCACATTCCCGAAACGCCGCAAATGGCTATTGATAAATCGATGCGGGAAATGAAACAGGTCGTTGATAACCGCACGATCGCACTGGCCAACTCCAAACTACCGGAAAAAGCAGAGCCTGCGAATCCCGAAGAAACAGTCGAATTGTCTGGAGTCGCCGACGAAAAAACGGAAGCGCTCGAAACGCCCGTCGAAGAACTCCAACAACAACTGCGGACAGAACTGGACTCGCCAGACACTTCCGCAGCTCGAAAAAAAGAACTCACCGCGTTCTTTGCCCTCGATAACAAATACCGGGAATTAAATAAGCAGGCCCTCGATGAATCGATCACACTGCCCGAGATGAATCAGGAACTCGAGACACTCAAGAAAAATCCGGAATACGGTGCCTTCCTCGCCCCCGTGCATCACTTGCAACCGATTATCTACGGAAACCTGTTCGCTTCCGTTTACTTCCTGCTGACCGGATTTCATGCACTGCATGTCGTCATTGGCATGATTCTGTTCCTGATTGTATTGGTCCAGGGAAAACGACTTTGTGAGAAATGGAATGACTATGTCGAAAACATCGGCCTGTATTGGCACTTTGTGGACCTGGTCTGGATCTTCCTGTTCCCACTGATTTACATTATTTGAACGAGTTGAAATCATATGAGTTCGCAGAAAACACCTACGCGTCAATCTGCCCGTTGATCTTTTTGAGAGTTATTACACGATGTCTGAATCACCAGCTCACTCGTACGTCAAATACTCGACGATCTTCTTTGCCCTCTGTATCTGTACGGCTCTGTCGATCGTGTTTGATGTTATTGATTTAAAAGAGAAAAATTTCATCGGATTAAACGGCGTCGTTTTAGTGGCGTTGATCGTGCTGGCCATCGCCTGTGCCAAGGCGCTGTTCGTTATGATTTATTTCATGCACCTCAAGTTTGAAGGCAAATGGAAATACGTCCTGCTCAGCCCGACCATCATTCTGGCGATGGGCCTGACCATCGCGATGACACCCGATATCGGCATTCATTATTACACAAATGAATCACCACAAATCGATTATCTGAAACAGGCACAACAGGCGAGTTCCGAAAGTGACTCTGCCAAAAACGCCGAAAACAGTCATGCCCAATAATTCACAAATTCAGGAAACGGCTTCCCAAATCCGTGTCAACGAAATCTCCCACCGATACGGGGAACGGCTGGCTCTGAATCAACTCAGCTTTGAAGTCCGTTCCTCGGAAATCTTTGGCCTACTGGGACCGAACGGCGGCGGAAAAACAACCCTGTTCCGTCTACTCTCAACACTCCTGCCAATCCAGTCCGGTTCCGCCTCGATTGCCGAACTGGATCTCGCGACACATGCACGACAGATCCGCACGTTGATCGGTGTGACCTTTCAATCTCCCAGTCTGGACGGCAAATTAACGGTGCAGGAAAACCTGAAACATCAGGCTCACCTCTACGGCATTTCCGGAGCATTGATGCGAGAACGCATTCAATCGGCGCTGCAACATCTGGGACTGACTGACCGCAAACACGATCTGGCAGAATCACTGTCCGGCGGTTTGAAACGTCGCGTGGAAATCGCCAAAGGTCTGTTGCATTCGCCGCAGGTCCTGCTGCTCGACGAACCGAGTACCGGCCTCGATCCTGGCGCACGTCATGATCTCTGGAAATATCTGAAACAGCTGCAGCACGAAGAGAGTGTAACCATTCTCATCACAACCCACTTAATGGAAGAAGCAGAACACTGTGACCGATTGGGAATTCTGCATCAGGGTGAACTGGTGGCACTCGGAACGCCCGATGAATTACGGGCCTCAGTCGGCGGCGATTGCCTCACGATTCACTCGGATGACCTCGAACAGTTGAGCCAACAGATCTCAGCTAAATTCGGCGTCACTCCGCAAACCGTCAATCACAGCCTGCGGCTCGAACATCCTCGCGGACACGAACTCCTCAAAGATCTGATCGACGCCTTTCCCGAACTCGTCACATCCGTCTCCCTCGGAAAGCCGACGCTCGAAGATGTCTTTATCCATGAAACCGGACATCAATTCTGGCAAGCGGAGGAATTAGTATGAACCACCCCGCTTCGCTTCCGCCTGCTGGAACCACCAAATTGTTTTTGCTTCCGATATTGACACTCGCTCAGCGCGAAGTCGTGCGGTTTGTCCGGCAACGCACCCGCGTGATCGGGGCAATGATCCAGCCGATTCTGTTCTGGATTCTGTTCGGGGCCGGCTTGCGCGGTTCCTTTAAAGCCCCCGCATGGGCCACCGCCGGCATGACATACCAGGAATATTTCTTTCCCGGCGTGGCCGTCATGATTTTAATGTTCACGGCAATCTTCTCGACGATCTCGATCATCGAAGATCGGAAAGAAGGTTTCCTGCAAGGGGTTCTGGTCTCACCCGTTCCCCGTACCTCAATCGTGCTCGGAAAACTGCTCGGTGGAACCATCCTTGCTGTTTTACAAGCTGTCCTGTTTATTTTTCTCGGTCCCCTGTTAAATATTGTCGGACTAGCGCCCGACTTTGAAACGGGTATCACGCTGGCCGGCCTGGTACCGCTGATCCTGTTTCTGTTTCTGCTCGGCTTCAGCCTGACGGCCCTCGGCTATCTAATTGCCTGGCCGATGGAATCGACGCAAGGTTTTCATGCGATCATGTCAGTGTTTTTGATGCCGATGTGGTTGCTTTCCGGCTCTTTTTTTCCCGCTGGAGACTCCGGCTGGCTTTCCTGGATCATTCGAGCCAACCCGTTAACCTACGGCGTCACAGGCCTGCGCCGCATTCTGACATCGGGACCAGGGCTGCCGAGTGCCCCCGGCAATCCTTCGATGATTGTCTGCCTGACCGTCACGACACTCGTGTGTATAATTTATGTAGCCATTGCCATCTGGATGACCCAACAACGGGCCACGCGAAACGCCCGTTAGTATCGTAACTTCGAAGACTTAGAACTCAATAAAGATCTTTCAGTATGAACGAACCTAAACCAATCCGACGCATTCCCCGGTTTATCATCGTGCTACTCTGGGTGCTGGTCGCTATCAGTGCCTTTGCCACCTGGAATCTAAAAAAGCAACGTGATCTGGCTGTAGAAAAAATCGAAGCTGAAAAAGCAGCCGCTACGGAAGCGAAAGAAGACGAACCAGAAGATGGCACTATCGAAGTCAAATCCAAAGCTCCGATCTGGCCGGAAGAGGGCATCGAGGATTTCTCGCTCACCGAACGTAGTGGTAAGACAGTCTCGAAAAAAGACCTGCTTGGAAAACCGTGGGTCGCCTGCTTTGTATTTACCCGTTGTGCTGGTCCCTGCCCGCGTGTGTCGGGCCAGTTTTACCAATTGCAGAAAGATCTGAAAGACCTGGACTTCAGGCTGGTCACAATTACCGTCGACCCGAAAAACGACACGCCCGAAGTCTTAACCCAATATGCAGAGTCCGTCGGAGCCGACCCGGAAAAATGGCTGTTTCTGACCGGAGATCAGAAAGACATCTTCCACTTGATTGAGAAAAGTTTTCTGATGCCCGTTCAGGAAAACACAGGCCCGGCCCGCAAGCCCGGATTCGAAGTCATCCACACCACCAACGTCATGCTGGTTGATAAAAACGGACGTGTCCTCGGAAAATATAACGCCGTCAATGACGAAGAACTGGCGGCACTGCGAAAAGCAGTTCGCAAACTAATCGAGGACGACAAACCGGAAGAGCAGAAAACAGAGACGAAGGAAGTTAAACCAGACGAGCCTCCCAAACCAGTTGCGCCCCCGAAAGCCGGCATGGTTTCGCTGAGTCCGCTCTTATTTCCCATGATCTCAAAGTCACTGACATCGACATTCTTCGCACAAGCAGATACTAAATCTCCAGCTGTGGAAGAAGAAGTTATGGTTGCGGAAGAAACGGTTCAAGAACCCGCAGAAGTCAAAACCGCGGCGCCTGACTGGGTGATGCAGCTCCCCGCCCTCAACGCTGTCTTGAATTCACTGGCGACGATTCTGCTGATGCTGGGTTACTGGTTCATTCGCAAAGGGGAAAAAGAGAAGCATAAAAAAACCATGTTGACCGCCTTCGGAACTTCAATTCTCTTCCTGGGGTTCTATCTGCTGTATCACTTTGCCCTGCAAAGCTACACCGGAAATGCGTCACGCAAATTTGAAGGCGAAGGCCTGATCAGACCGATTTACTATTTCATTCTGATCACACACGTCGTGCTTGCCGCAGCAGTCCCGGTGCTGGCCTGGGTAACGATCCGACGCGGACTCAAACAGCAGTGGGAAGCCCATCGCCGGATCGCCAAAATCACCTTCCCGATCTGGCTGTATGTATCGATTACAGGTGTGGTGATCTACTTCATGCTATACCACTTGCCCGGTGGCACCGCCTGAAAAGTGTACATAATTCCGTTGGCATCGGCTCATTTTTTTGATACTGTAGATCTTGTCAGACCATTATTGTTTTAAAAGTGATTTCACTCATGTTCAAGCGACATTCATTAATTCGTTCCTGTTTACTAGCTACCGCGTTGCTCGGCCTGTTTTCCAGCCCCGCGGCCATCAGTCAGGCTGCAGCCTGCCCGATGTGTAAACAGTTAAATGAAACCGACGATAAGAAACCGCGCGCGTACATGTATAGCATCGCCTTTATGCTCACCATGCCCGCCCTGCTCTTTTCCGGTTTTGGTGTGGCGTTCTACAAGATGAACCGACGTGAGCAGCAGGCACTGCTCGAGCAAGAAAAAAACCGGAACCCGCATTCATCTGATGCAGACTCCGGTTCGAATGAGTGATTTTCACACCACGCTCATGAACTTAGTTGAGTCTTTGTCGGCGAGGCGTATTCCAGACAGTCGCAGCCGACGGTGCTGGCACAAATGCTCCTTTTGCGTTTGCAGTTCGTGAAGCAGAATCATCATACGCAGACTGTGTTTTCAAGTACGAATTCTGCGAAGGAATCGTCTGCCATTCTGAATTTGACTGAAGCTCCGGAACCTGAAGTAATGTCGGACTTGTTGAAAAGGCCGGTCCCGAACTTGCCAGAGCAGGCCCTGAAGTTGTTCCGCCCCAGGATACAGCCGGCTGGGCTGCCACAGTTGGATACGCAGGCACAGTTGGATAAGCTCCCACAGTCGGTGCCAATGTTGGATATGCGCCCATATCTAATGACGTCGACGACATCGGAGTAGGCGTGGGGACTGTCGAAGGAACCGGAGTCGGTGTCGAAGGAACAATCGAGGGACTGAGCATAGAAGGCGTTCCATTCATACAGTCGGTACAGGTCGAGGGAGAACTCATTACTGGAACTCGCTTACGAACCTGATATGGTTGTCGCACATACGTAGTTTCACGTCGATAGCAAGTCTGGGGAATCTGTTTGGTAACCATCTTAGGAACCCAGACACGCTGCCAGCACCCTTCATCCACGGTGACCTGCTTATAGGTGGTCACAGGCACGTTTCGAGTCTGGGGAATCATACGATACTCCGTGCAAATTACATCCTGGTAGCAGATCCGAGGAGGTGGTGGAGTACAAACTCCCGGGCAGCAAGACGTCACTGGAGCACAGCGACGGAAATAACGGCGTGCCAGCTTGCGGCATCGATGCCCACAACGACTGTGCTGTGGATAACAGCAACGTGATCTCAAGCGCCCAAAAAGACGGCCGCCGAAGATGTGTGCTTCCGCTTCTTCTCCAGTACCGGAAAATAATGTAACAATTGAGGCAATAACAATAAAATTTCGAATCCAGGGGGACATCGAAAAACTCCTTTTTTTGCTAAGTGTGCTGAATGGCACTCCTTGATTTCGTCTCTGTTTCCCACAATCGGAAACACTGGTTCTGTTGGATGAACCGAAACGAAGAACCCACCTTTCTCATTTATCGGCATAATCGTTAAAGTCTCTTTATTTTAAATTTCACAATTTACGAAATTCATTCGCCCCCGGTTCCAGTGACATTGGAACCATTTTTTGAGAAGATAGGTAAATGGAATCTGGCAGTCTTGCCGCATCCCATTCTCATAAATCAATATATATTTACAACTTAACACCATTAGAACACACAAAAGGAACCGACGATGGCCGACACGCAACTGGCACACATGGTTTATTTCACCCTCAAAGATGAGTCTCCCGCTGCCAGCGAAGCAATGGTAGAGGCCTGCCACAAATATCTGAAAGATCATCCGGGCGTGGTCTACTTTTCCGCCGGTATGCGTGCCCCCGAATTTCAACGGGAAGTGAATGATCAGGAATTTCACGTCGCCTTGAATGTCGTCTTTGACAGCAAAGAATCGCACGACAAGTATCAAGTCGTCGACGATCACCTCACCTTCATTGCAGAAAACAAAGAGAAGTGGGCCAAGGTTCGCGTCTTTGACAGCTACGTTCGCAGCTAACCAAAACGATATGAATCCGTCAGAGGACGGGTACAATCAACGGCGTCTGGTATTCCGGGTGCGGCACCACTTTGACTTTGGTCTGATAGACCTCCGTCAGCCGCGCCTCGGTCAGAACTTCTTCCCCGGTTCCCATCGCCTCGATGCGCCCCTGATGGAGCAACACAAACTGATCGGCAAAGCAACTGGCCAGATTCAAGTCATGAATCGTCAGCATCACGGTCAGATCCCGCTCATGTGCCAGGTCGCGAATCAAGGACAGGATTTCGACCTGGTATTTCAAATCCAGTCCAGTCGTAGGTTCATCCAGACAAAGTATGTTCGTCTGTTGTGCCAGGGCCCGGGCAATTAACGTTCGCCGCCACTCTCCACCGGAGATCTCGGTGATTTTTCGTTGCTGCAATTCAATCAGTCCTGTCTGCTGGAGCGCCTGTTCGACATGCGCCGCATCGTCGGACTGGAAAGGCTGCATCCAGCCTCGGTGTGAACTCCGACCCAGTTGAACCGTTTCTTCCACCGTCATCGGCCATTGTGGCAATTCCATCTGCGGTGAGAGCGCGAGTTTCCGGGCAAGCTCTTTTCGGGAGAGCCGGCTGATTTCCTGCCCTTCAATCAAGGCTTGCCCTTCTTTCACATCCACCAGATTAAACAGGGCGCGCAACAGGGTTGTTTTCCCCGAGCCATTGGGCCCCAGTAAGACAAGCACCTTGCCCGGTTCCACACACAGGGAAATCTGTTTCAACACCTCTCGGTCTGCGTAACCACAGGAAACCTGATTGAGTTCAAGCTGATTCATGCCGGTTGCCTTTGCTCATTTGGTTTGTTGTCCGCGACTGATTAACAGGAACAGAAAAAACGGGCAGCCCATCAACGCCGTCACAATGCCCACGGGAATTTCCGCCGGTGCAATGATCGTTCGTGCCAGCGTATCCGCGACGACCATCAACGTCGCACCCAGCAGGCAACTGCCGGGAATCAGCAAACCATGCCGCGGGCCGAGCATGATGCGTGTCATATGCGGCGCCATCAATCCCAGAAATCCGATCACGCCGGAAACCGCTACGCACGCCGCCGTACACATGGTGGCGGCAATCAAAATGAGCATGCGAAATTTGCCGATCGACAGCCCCAGCGTCATCGCAGTCTCATCGCCGAATGAAAGTAAATCTAACGGACGCGACATCAGCCACAGCACGATTCCACTGCCCAGAATGACTGGCCCTGCCATCACGATCTCATTCCAGTGTCGCCCCGA
Organism: Gimesia fumaroli; assembly: GCF_007754425.1. NCBI lineage: Bacteria > Pseudomonadati > Planctomycetota > Planctomycetia > Planctomycetales > Planctomycetaceae > Gimesia > Gimesia fumaroli. Next base: position 1,232,941 of record NZ_CP037452.1, on the reverse strand, counting down.
GAAACTTCCCAACAACCAACTGAAAATCGCCGTCAGCATTTCGTGATTCAAAAACATGATCAGCGACACCAGTGCTCCAGTAAAGCTGCTGAGTGCCATTCCCGCCAGAATGAGCGTTAATAGCGGTGCGTTGCGACCGATGTTGCTCAGCGCCGCAATCACAAACACCGCGCAGACAACCAGAATCGCACCAGCAAAAGCAGATAGGATCAACCACGGAATCTGCCAGGTCGCTGTGATGACAGTAATACTGCCCGCCATCCACAACAGTGCCAATGTCGCACCCAGCGCCGCACCACTCGAGGCACCAATCACAAACGGATCAGCCAGTGGATTGCGAAAGACGCCTTGGAACGCGGCTCCCGCAACTGCCAGCCCTCCGCCAACACAGGCCGCCAGCAGGAGGCGCGGCAACCGAATCTGCCAGAGGATCGTGTCAACGTGCGACGCATCGGATGAGTTTCCGAGTCCTTGCCAGATCTGGGCCAGGGAAAGCTCAACCGCTCCCAGATGAATTCCCACCACAAGCGCCGACAGCAGGAAACCCGCCAGCGGGATCATTCGCCAGACCAGAATACGTTGCCGGGGTTGCATGAACTATTGAGTCCGCTCTGAAGATGAGTGTGCCTGATATGCTTCAGGGTACAACGCCTGAGCCATTTTTTGTAGTCCCAGCACCACACGTGGCCCCGGCCGGGAAATGAGATCATCCTCAATCAGATAGATTCGCTGATTCTTTACCGCACTCATTTGCTTCCATCCTGGCCGTTCTCGCAAGCGGGAAATCGTCTCTGCCAAATCAGGAGCCTCCGCTTTTTTGGTTTGCGGCATCAGAATCACATCTGGATTGCGCACGATCAACGTCTCCTCGCTGACCTGGGGATACGCAATTTTCACATCCTCAAATACATTCTCTGCCCCAATCATGTCGATCAACTCACCAATAAAAGAAGCGGGGCCCACAGTCATCAACGGTTGATCCCACACCTGATAAAACACCCGCGGCGGCCCCTGTTTCTGATAAGGCTTGATCCGTTTTTGAATCGCGGCAATCTCGTTTTTGATCTTCGCGATTAATTCTTCCCCTGATTGAGCATGCCCGGTAGAACGAGAGATGCCTCGAATCGAGCGTTCGATGTCTGCCACCGATTGTGACTCAAACGATAAGACAGGAATCTTCAGTTTCGTAAGTTGCTCTGCCAACTGGCGTTGGTAATCGCCTCCCAGAAAGATCAGATCGGGCTTAAGGGCGACCAGCGTTTCCAGGCTCACACTGCCCGGATTCGATAGCGCCACTTTTTCGAGCTGCTCGGTTTCCGCTGGATAATTGCAGAACGTTGTACACCCCACCATTTGCTTCCCTGCGCCAACAGCATACAGAATTTCGGTATGCGACGGCAGCAACGAAACAATCCGTAACGGCTTTTGGGGAACACTGACTTCCAGTCCCCGGTCATCTTTAATGACGATCGGAAATTCCGCAACACTCTGCGCTTGCGTGATCTCAGTCGCAGGCGAATCGGAACGGGATGTCGTTTCAGACGCCCCGGAACCACAGCCGGAACTCACGACCAGAGCCAGAAGTATCAAAATCGATTTATAAGAATTGGTATTCATTAATCTGTTGGTATCGAATCCTCAAGAAAATTGGAAGCGGCATGCATTCCTCATTATCAAATCAGCCCGGAATGAACGTTTTTGTGCATTCCGGAGCTGATCACATGATTCTCCAGAAAACCATAACACTGGAAATCAGTTTGCAGGTTTCACTTTCTTACGCAGTACTTTTGCGGCATCCACCATGTTCTTTAATGACGGCTTCACCTCGTCCCACTTACGTGTTTTGAGCCCGCAATCCGGATTCACCCACAACTGGCGAGGCTCCAGAACGTCCAGTGCTTTTTCCAGCAACTGTTCCATCCACTCCACCGTCGGCACGCGAGGCGAATGAATATCATAAACGCCGGGCCCGATTTCATTCGGATACTTGAACCGGGCAAACACCTCCAGTAGCTCCATATTACTCCGCGAAGTTTCAATCGAAATCACATCCGCATCCAGGGCGGCAATCGCTTCGATGATATCATTGAACTCGGAATAACACATGTGAGTATGAATCTGCGTCTCATCTTTCACACCTGCTGATGCCAGCCGGAAACAGTCGACGGACCACTTCAAATAAGCGGCCCAGTCAGAATGTCGCAGCGGCAGGCCTTCACGTACCGCCGGTTCATCAATCTGAATGATCCTGATTCCGGCCGCTTCGAGATCCAGAACTTCATCGCGAATCGCCAGTGCGATCTGCTGACACGTTTCACTGCGTGGCTGATCGTCTCGCACGAACGACCATTGCAGAATCGTCACCGGCCCGGTCAACATCCCTTTCATTAGTTTCTCTGTGCAGGACTGCGCGTACTTTGACCATTTCACTGTCATCGGCCCCTTGCGAAGAATGTCACCAAAGATGATCGGCGGTTTCACACATCGGGAACCATAACTTTGTACCCAGCCGTTTTTAGTCGCAATAAAACCTTCCAGTTGCTCACCGAAATATTCAACCATGTCATTCCGTTCGGCTTCGCCGTGCACCAGCACATCCAGTCCGACTTCTTCCTGATATTGAATATCATCGGCAATACAGTTCTCTAAAAATTCTTCATAAGCCTCATCAGCAATTTCGCCTTTTTTATAAGCGGCGCGTGCTTTGCGAATTTCATCCGTCTGTGGAAACGAACCGATGGTGGTGGTCGGAAACAAAGGCAGCTTCAAACTTGCCGCCTGTACCTCATGCCGTTCCACATAGGAATGCTGGCGTTGGCGCATCGATTCGGTCACAGTCGCGCAACGGTTTTTAACTTCCGCCCGATGCACACGCGGAGAAGAACGACGTGCTTCCATCGCTGCCTGGTTCTCTGCCAGTTCGTCGGCCACATTTGCTCGACCCTGATTCACACACCGCGTCAGAACATCGATCTCCTGCAACTTCTGTTGCGCATAGGCCAACCACTGCTTGATCTCAGCATCCAGATCCGTTTCCTTATCCAGGTCCACGGGACTGTGCAACAACGAACAGGAAGGACCGATCAGAATTCGATCCGCGCCAATTCGATTCACTGCCTTTTCAATCAAAGCCAGCGACTGTTCAAAATCGTTCTTCCAGATATTGCGTCCATCGACGACACCTAATGAAAGCGACGTCTCTTCGGGCAGTAGATCCAAAACCGCATCAAGCTGTTCCGGCGCTCGCACCAGATCGATGTGTAACGTATTCACCGGCAATGAGACAGCGGTCTGCAAATTTTCCTTTAGCGATCCAAAATAGGTCGCCAGCAAAATCTGCATCCCGCCGGTATTGTTCACGAGCTCATTATAAGCGCGTTGATAAGCGACCTGTTGTGCTTCCGTCAGATCGAGCACCAGACAAGGCTCATCAATCTGCACCCACGCCGCTCCCGCAGCCGCCAGCTTTGCCAAGACGTCAAAATAAACGGGCAACAGACGGTCCAGTAAGCTCAACGGATCAATCTGTTCTTCCCAGGTTTTGCCGAGCAGCAGAAAGGAAACCGGCCCCAGTAAGACCGGACGGGTCTCAATCCCGAGGGCTTTCGCTTCGCAATATTCATCCACGGGTTTGATCGAAGAAAGTTGAAACTCCTGTTGTGCCTCGAATTCGGGGACCAGATAGTGGTAGTTCGTGTCGAACCACTTGGTCATTTCCAGCGCGGCCACGCCGGCAGTTGAAGCAGTCACCGACTTGCCCCCTTTTCCGCCCCGTGCCATTGAAAAATAGGTTGATAAATCTACATTGCCTCCGGCCCATTCGAAACGTTTGGGAACTGCTCCCACCAGCGCCGCCGTATCCAGCACCTGATCGTAGAGCGAAAAATCATTCGACGGAATCTGCGTGATTCCTGCTGCCTGCTGCTGCTTCCAGTGAGCGGCACGCAGTTCCTGGCAAACGGATGATAATTCCGCTTCGTCAATTTTTCCGGACCAGAATTTTTCGACAGCCCGCTTCAGTTCACGCTGAGATCCAATACGGGGGAAACCTAGATTTGTTGCAATAGCCATGTAGTGGCTCCTTTTATTCTTTAAAAAAAGTCATTCTTGAAATAATATGACGACCGGCAGTTTGCCATTTGCGCACCGGTAGCCGGAACGTGTCTGTCAACATTTTTGAATTGCCGGCGCACACTGCGCAGACCGAGACTGTGTTCACAAACCGTGATTAAAAAACAATGGTGGGGTCGATGAGTTTAATGGTCCAAAACAGGACACCGCATTCAGTCCGACTCCTGTTAAACAGAGTCGCCAGATGCAGGCTGCGCGCAGGTAGAAACGTTCTTCAGATCAAAGAAAGCAACAGACCTGAACTCTGCACAAAGAAACGCTACATTCTCCGCACAGAGACAGACGCATTCAGACCGCGATGCGCGCAAAAAGAGTGTCCGTTTCAGACCAGGGGCATGTCAGACTCAGAATCATCTGCGTCTCCCACTCCAACCCGTCTGTATTCGGGCGAGACATACAGTCGGTCACACCAGTGGACGCGCTGCATATAAAGAGTCATACCTGTTTTCCTGTGAAAACGAAAAGGGTGCAGGAAGAAAAAACCCATCAGGGAGCGTTCTCAATTCCAATTGCAACGAGAGTAACACGCACTTCCCGTTTCGTCAACTTGAAATCAGCCAAAACGGTCATTCGATGCAAGGAAGAATCCTGACATCATGACACACATATCAGCAGACAGGTTCCGGTCATTCTGCATACGACCGCAGCAGACCACATGTGGGGCAGCGGTATGTCATGATCTTTCTTGTTCCGGATTCATCCACATGGATCGTCTCGGTCCGGTTCTTCAACTGCATCCCGAACAACGTGCGGCTTTCCGCTTCGGGATCGCCTGGATGCCATCCCGTTTGCAGGGTCCCCAGGAACGTATTATCCGGGACAAATCCTTTTTCCATATCTTTTCCACAGTCAGCGCATTGCGGGGTCGTACTCATCAGAATCTCCAAAAAGTCATGTTTTCCGAAAGGTCGATCTGTATTTAACGCAAGATGAGCAGCATTGGATCATCAAATTTCCGGGCTGCGGATAGGGAGCGGCGCCTTCAGGTTGGTGGCGGACGCCGTTCCGCTCATTTTGGCGCGGGAGATTCTGCACGGGGGCCAGGTAGCATTCCTTAACTCTAATCCCCCTATCACTGTTGAACATATGGGGTTAGTACCCTGACGCTAACTGGGCTCTGCTGTTGTCCCAGTCCCTGAAAACAAGGGAAACAGTCCCCGACTGAATAATGCGGAGTGTTTATCTCAGAGGTGAGCTGGCAGAGCGGTCGGTCTTAGGCTGTGTCCAGTTTTACTGTAACGTCTCCAAGGCCATTTGGACCGAGTATATTAGATTAAGACACGCTATGGTTAAATGTGATGCGCTCTAGCTCCAACCTACGCGCATCAAAAAAGGGACCACCTGCTGGTGGTCCCTTCGAGGGTGCCTTATTTTTTGTTGCGGACGAATCAGTCCCAGTTCAGTGATCCTGAGCTCTGGTATTCGGTCACGCGAGTTTCGAAGAAGTTCTTTTCCTTCGAAAGGTCCATGGTTTCGCTCATCCAGGGGAAGGGATTGGAAGAACCGTACTGGGCGGGCAGGCCAATACGTTCCAGACGACGGTCAGCGATATGCTGCACGTATTCGCGGAACAGGTCGCCGTTTAATCCCAGAATTCCGGTAGGCAGACAGTCTTTGGCGTATTCAATTTCCAACTCGGCAGCATACTTGATGCGGTCGATAATCGTCTGCTGGAATTCGGGAGTCCAGAGCTCCGGGTTTTCCTGTTTGATGCCATTGATCAAGTCGATACCAAAGTTCAAGTGGATCGTTTCATCACGCAGGATGTACTGGAACTGCTCGCCAATCCCCGTCATCATGTTGCGACGATGGAATGACAGCACCATCACGAAACCGGTATAGAAGAAGAGCCCTTCCATGATCAGGTAGTAACCGATCAGGTTTTTCAGGAATGCCTGAGCTCCTTCAAAGGTATCCGTCGTGAATTCGGGATCAAGAATCTCAGACGTCAGTTCCATTTCCAGTTGATCTTTTTTAGCGATCGCAGGAACTTCGTGGTACATGTTGAATACTTCTGACTCATTCAGTCCGAGGCTTTCGACAATGTACAGGAACGTATGAGAGTGTACGGCTTCTTCAAACGCCTGACGTAACAGATACTGACGGCATTCTGCGTTCGTCACATGTTTGAAAATCGCCAACACAATGTTATTGGCAACCAGGCTCTCGGCTGTCGCAAAGAAACCGAGGTTTCGCATAATTACAAAACGTTCGCCATCACTGAGTTTGCTGGAACGCCACATTTCGATGTCTTTGGTCATACCGACTTCGGTAGGCATCCAGTGGTTGGCACAGCCATTCAGATAATGTTCCCAGGCCCAATGATACTTCAAAGGCATCAATTGATTGACGTCGACCTGAGAGCAATTAATCAGTCGTTTTTTATCTGCTTTAAAGCGTCCCGTGGGAGTATCTCCCACAGGGGTGACTGCTGGAGTAGCTGCTGTATTCGAATTAAGAATTGTCATCATAACACCTCTTTAAAATCCATTAGTAAACTTAAACTGAGCACAATTGATTGTGGGATGAAACATCAGGATTACTGACATGCTTCACAGTCACCATCCAGGTTGCAGGTCTCACCGGGAGTAATCAGCGTGGCTGCTGCCCGTTCGACTTGAATATCACCTGACGCACTTGCGTTTTTCATCCAGCGAGGCTGAATTCCGAATTTGTTGACGTCCACGGTTGATTTCTCAACCTGCGTCGCTGCCAGAGTTCGCAGATAGTAGGTTGTCTTCAACCCGCGTTCCCAGGCCAGCATATACATTTCATGCAGCTTCTTACCCGAAGGTTCTGCCAGATACAGATTGAGTGACTGTCCCATATCAATCCATTTCTGACGATGGGCAGCACATTCAATGGTCCACTTGGGCTCCACTTCGAATGCTGTCAGATAGCGGGCCTTCAAGTCATCAGGAATGCGTTCGATCTCTGTAACCGAACCATCATAGTACTTGAGGGCTTCCAGCATATCTGCATCCCATAATCCCAGCGCTTTCAAGTCATCCACCAGTAAACGGTTGACCTGAGTAAACTCGCCGGACAGATTGCTCTTCACATACAGATGCTTATAGGAAGGCTCAATCGATTGAGACACACCAATGATCGTCGAAATCGTCGCCGTGGGAGCAATCGCCATCACGTTGCTGTTACGCATCCCGTTCTGCGCGATTGAATCCCGCACGACCTGCCAGTTCAGGCGGGTCTGCCGATCCACTTCAATCGGAACTTCGCGTTCTTTTTCATGCAGATCCAGCGTATCGATGGGCAGTAAGCCACGATCCCACTTGGAACCAGCATAAGAACCGTAACGACCACGCTCACCCGCCAGTTCAGACGAAGCCAGAATCGCGTAGTAGGAAATCGCTTCCATGCTGGCATCGGCAAACTCGACAGCCTGCATGCTGGCATAGCTGATCCCCTGAGCGAGCAGAGCATCCTGGAAACCCATCACGCCCAAACCGACGGGACGATGGCGGGTGTTCGAATTACGGGCTTCATCTGTCGGATAGTAATTGATATCAATCACGTTATCCAACATTCGCATCGCAGTCCGTACGGTCTCTTCCAGCATTCCCAGATCAAGCTGACCATCAACAATGTGCAGTTTGAGGTTGACGGAACCCAGGTTACAAACAGCCGTCTCATCCCGCGAGGTATTCAACAGAATCTCAGTACAGAGGTTACTGCTGTGAACCACACCCGTATGATCCTGAGGCGAACGCAGGTTCGAAGGATCTTTCCAGGTAATCCAGGGATGACCAGTTTCAAACAGACGCGTCAGCATCTTACGCCACAACTCGACAGCAGAAATCCGACGGAAGAGTTTGATCTCACCGGTTTCGGTCATCTTTTCGTATTCAGCATAACGCTGTTCGAATGCCTGACCGTAAAGATCATGTAGATCGGGAACATCGTTCGGGCTGAACAGAGTCCACTCGGCATCTTCGCGAACACGACGCATAAACAGATCAGGAATCCAGTTCGCCGTATGCATATCATGGGTGCGTCGTCGATCATCGCCTGTATTCTTACGCAAGTCGAGAAACTCTTCGACATCCATGTGCCATGTTTCCAGATAGGAACAGACGGCACCTTTGCGTTTGCCACCCTGGTTCACAGCGACAGCAGTATCATTCACGACCTTCAGGAACGGAATCACGCCCTGGCTCTGACCGTTGGTACCACTGATGTGCGAATTGGTCGCCCGGATTTGAGTCCAGTCATTCCCCAGTCCGCCGGCCCACTTGGAAAGCTTGGCGTTATCAGCAACACATTTGAAAATGTGGTCCAGATCATCGTCAACGGTCGAAAGATAACAGGAACTCAACTGAGGATGCAAAGTCGCTGAGTTAAACAGAGTCGGTGTCGCCGATGTAAATCGAAACGTCGACAGAATGTTATAGAACTCAATTGCCCGTCCAGTAAAATCGCCGGCTTCCTGAATCGCCAGTCCCATGGAAACACGCATCCAGAAATACTGAGGCGTTTCAATACGACGGCCGTCAATGTGCAGCAGGTAACGATCGAAAATGGCCTGCAATCCCAAGTACTGGAACAGGTGGTCGCGTTCCGGCTGGAGCGCCAGAGCAATCCGGTTCAGATCAAACTTGTGCAGATCGGGAGTCAATCGTTTGGCTTCAATTCCATCATTGAGGAACTGTGTAAAACGATCTACATAGAGCTGATTCAATTCATTGACGTCAGAGGGCGCATTTCCCAGAGCGTCATTGTAGATAATCTTCAGCATCAAACGCGAAGCAACCGTATCGTAGGCAGGATCGCGTTCGATACGAGTCCGGGCTGCCAGAATCATGGCACGATACAACTCTTCGACAGAAATCCCGTCGAAAATCGAACGCATCACTTCTTCAAGCAGATCTTCCGCCGAACAATCGCCTTCCAAACCGCGACAGGCTTCGGAAAGCCGTGCTAAAATACGTCCTTCATCAAAGGGAACTTTGGTTCCGTCTTTGAGAATGACATGGAACCGGGGCGCCGTTGATTTGATTTCTTCAGACTCATCTACCAGATCATTAGATCCGCGTAATGCACGAAGCTTGGCGCGCTCAGCACGATAGACAATGTAGCGACGTGCAATACGGTAGTGCCCGCGTCGCATTAACATCATCTCGACTACGTCCTGAATCTTTTCTACTTCAACACCAGAATCACTACTGGCGGCGGCAGCAATTTCATTAGCCACTGACTCGACCATTTCCGGAATTTCCATCCGAATTTCATCGTCGAGTGGCTGATTATCTGCGAGATTCAGTTCTGCGCGGAAAGCGTTAGAGATTGCACGACCGATCAACGATGCATCAAAGGAAGCTGTTCTTCCCCCCCGCTTCGTGACGATCCATTCTGTTTGCGCTCGAATCATTCGATTGCCTCCTTAAAATGGAATGCTAAAAATCCGGCTGTGTCCATGCCGACAGCAGCTTGTTGTATTCATAATTGGGACGTGGTGATACCAGCATATCGTGGCACACAATACACTCGCACCAGATTGCCAGAAATGACAAACAGAAAAGAGGGGGAACATAAAGAGACAGGGACAGGCAGACAACATCACCTTAGTGTGTGAACTGGCAACTCCCTTTGCTCTTAAGAACCCTCACTGATCTGAAATTCAATTTCTAAAACCATCTGAATGTGAGAGCTAAGATTCCACCAAACACCTGAGAGACAGGTTTTTCGAGCAAAAACAGACACCATATCCGCTCTGATCAGAGACAAAAACACGGCCCGCATCTATTCAAAAACACACTGTTTTAAGATCTGGTAAAATCAACTTTATCGTGCCCCAAACAGAACCACTTGTATAGCGTTTTGTCTGAGCCACTCACTCATAACACCCAATATAGTGTGTATATTTCAGTAGTCAATACTAAATGTTGGACATCGTCCAAAGATGTCAAGAATCATTAGCAAGACTCAGCAAAACCCTATATTTGTAGAAACTACACACAATTTTCATTCAAATCCAATCCTGAGATCATGAAAAAGTGCAAAAGAAATCTTTCTCAATCCACTGACCGTCAAACTTTAAAATGCCCATTCATCTTGTGGGAAGACACCAGCTTGAAGAAGGGCAAATCGAGCAATGATGCGACTCTTCACGGGAACTTCATTTGCAGTTTAAAGAGAGACCAGCACAACTCATTTTCGATGGGAACCGGAAAACAACTGTCTTATCAGGCTCTGAGTCAGCATCCAGGCAAACTCAAAGCGGGACACCACAGGACGATTTTTCCAGACATTGAATTGCAGCCGTTCGATGTGATCCAGGATTTTCAGGCCACCCCGAATAAACAGATCAATGTCAACCTGCAATCGCCCGGGAAGCTGAGCAACCAGCGGCAAACCATCCAGCAGAAACTGACGGGCGCGCTGCACTTCAAAAGCCATCAATCGTTGAAATGATTCGTTAAACTCGTTGCCCTCTAATTGTGCGATGGTATAGCCGAATTGCCCGCGATCTTCGGCAGGAAGATAAATCCGGCCCATATCAAAATCGCGTGAGACGTCCTGCCAGAAATTTGCAAGTTGCAATCCGGTACAAATCGAATCAGACCATGCCAGCGTTTCAGGCGAAACAGACCGGCAGAGATGCAGTACCAGTCGCCCCACTGGATTGGCACTCTTCTGGCAATACTCCTCTAGCTGCGCAAACGACTGATACTCGGTGACACGCTGATCCTGCTCAAAGGCCTGAATCAGATCATCAAAGGCCTCTTGGGGTAGCGCAAATTCTTCAATTGTTGGTGCCAGAGCAATAAACACCGGATGCAGGCGCGGCGCGGGTGTTTGTGGATCGGCGTTAGTACCGGAGATCCCCTGATAGCATTCCTCTAGCTGTGATCGCCACCAGGCGAGCAGTGTGAGGGAGGTCTCTGCGTCCTGAATTTCATCTCCCAGATCATCGGCCCAGCGACAGAACGCATAAACGTTAAAAAAGTGCGGACGCAGTTCCCGCGGTAATGCCCAGGAGACAACGGGAAAATTTTCGTAATGCCCCAGTGCAATCTTACGGCAGTATTCCCGAGCCTGCTCCACGTCGATGGGAGCATCCGTTCCCTCATAATAGGAAGAATCGGGCCCCCAAGCGGTCAATTCTTGCTCAAATACCGTCATTTCGCCGGAAGTTCCCAAACGCAGTGCTCCAGTTGATTAACAATCGTCCGCTAACTGGATATTCTATAAACATATGACTCAGCCGCATAATATGCCATCACCGTCATAAGACGGTTTGCAGAGTTCTGTTTCTTGCCGCCCGGCATCAGCACAGGTTTATTTGTCAGCCCGGCTTATTTGTCAGCACAGAGAAAAACTCCGAATCGACGGGCGCTCAAAAGATTCTGATACCAGCACACTCAGGGATACAAGCCCCGGGTCTGGAAATCAAGCGAGCAACCTCAATCCCCGCCGATTCCAACTGAAAACGATTTCTTTAGAAAAACGTAAAATCATGGCCGTACCAAAAATTGCCATCGTGGGCCGACCCAATGTCGGCAAAAGTTCGATTTTCAACTGGCTTGCCGGACACCGTGTCGCCATTGTCGACCCGACGGCAGGGGTGACCCGTGATCGGGTTACGTACCTGGTTCATGAAAAAGAGCGCTACTTCGAACTGGTAGATACCGGCGGAATTGGAATCACCGATAGCGACGATCTCTCGGAAGATATCGAACGTCAGATTCAGGTCGGCATCGATGAAGCCGATCTGATTCTGTTTGTCGTCGACGGCTCGATGGGTCTTGCGCACCTGGATGAAGAAGTCGCCCAGAGACTAAGGTCGATTGAAAAACCGAAGATCCTCTGCATTAACAAATGCGACTCGACGAAAACCGATGACGAAGCGGCTCAATTTTTTCGCCTGACAAACGCCCCCGTGGTTTTAACCAGCGTCAAAGGAAATCGGAACCGTAACGAATTAATCGAAGCCTTATTGGATCACCTGCCCCCCGCCGAAGAGTTTGAAGAAACCGAAGGCGAAACGCTTTCAGCCGACCCCGAACTGAAAATCGCCATCGTCGGCCGCCGCAATGTCGGCAAGAGCACGTTCATCAACGCGCTCGCTGAATCAGAAAGAATGATCGTCAGCGAAGTCGCCGGTACCACGCGTGACAGTGTCGATATTCGCTTTGAATTCGATGACAAATCGTTCCTGGCCATCGATACGCCGGGCGTACGCAAGCGCAAGAGTCTGGCCAACAATATCGAATTTTACGGTTTAACGCGCGCGAAGCGCAGCATCCGTCGCGCCAATGTCGTGCTGATGTTTTTTGATTCGCAGCAAACGATTTCCAAAGTCGACAAACAGCTCGTCAACGAAATTGATGAAAACTATAAGCCCTGCATCTTCGTCATCAACAAATGGGATCTGGGCCGCGAGAGTAAGATGACCTCTGAAAAATGGGATGAATACCTGACGTCACAATTCCGCACCATGCGGCACGCTCCCGTGGCATTCGTAACCGCCCGCGATTCTCGAAACATCAAACAGGTAATCAATCTGGCTCAGGCGATTTACAAACAATCCCGCATTCGCGTTTCGACGGGCCGACTGAATAAAATCGTCCGGGCTGCAATTCAGAATAGCCAACCACCGTATTCTAAAAACCGTCGACCGAAAATTTTCTACGCGACACAAGTAGCAACCGAACCACCGACGATTGTCCTGAAGTGTAACGACGCTAAACTCTTCACCGACTCCTGGAAACGCTACCTCAGCGGCGTCCTGCGGGAACAGCTCCCGTTCAAAGAGATACCGATCAAAATCTATTATCGCTCGAAAGACCTCAAAGAAGAGGGCGGCCCCAGTCTGGACATGATCGACAACGACGATTTCCAGGAAGACTTCGAGCCGGAACGACCATAGCGACCCCAAAAAGGACAGGGTTTACGTTCAAACATCCGCTGATTCTCTCCCTTTCATGTCTGGCTCTTCTATTGTTGGAACGATATCAGGGTCAGTTCAGGCCCCGTCCCGCGCGTGTCATCCCTCTTCGAAACCAGCGCAGCATCTTCACCTCTGAACCTTCATCGCGCTCTGCTGAATAAATTCATCTTGACCGCCTCTCGTCTTTTGGAATGATGAAGCGTAGTTAGCGTCGCGCGCGAGAACACTACTGGTTCAGCTGAAATATCTGAATCACTGAAAAAACCGGCACCATAAAACCCACTCGTTTCAGCACGATTTCCCAAACCACTACTCACCCGCACCTCAGTTATCAAACGACATCGCAGCGTTTCACTCCGCAATCCCGGAGCTTCATAGAACGATCCCAGAGAATATATGCGAACGCCCCTTGACTCACCCACGCCATTGACAATGATTTTATTCACAAACATGATTTCTTCCACAAAAAGATAGGGGTAGGAAGGACCGGTTGCTTCCGGTCCCCCCTCCCTCCGAACCGGACGTGCGGTTCTCCCGCATCCGGCTCTCCGGTTGGTAGTTTTACCTCTGCGAGGATTGACTGGCCAGAACATGGGATTGTTTCAAGGAGAACAGTCCCTGTTCGGCAAAATAAGCATTGGGCCAGCGTAAATGATCGTGTCCTCGTCCGCGACCTTTGCCTTTACGACGTTTCCGAAGTATACTTCGCAGACGCATGCGAACCCACTGATCCAGGATGGTATACGTGGAAGGCTGGCAGTGTTGAAAATAATTGAACCAGCCACGTAGCGTCGGGTTGAGCTGTGCAATGATGCATTGAAGGCTATGCCCGTTCGTCCGCCTCGTCTTCTGCCGAATGGAGTCTTTGAATTTCTGGAGACTTTTCTTTCGAGGGAAGCGATAACGCCCCTGGAAAGTGTAACCCAGAAAATCGAAGCTCCCCTCGGCCATGTCGACGATGTGAGTCTTGTCCGGATGCAGCGTCAGGCCGGCTTCCGCCGTCCACTGCCGCACCATCTCCAAAGCTCGCTCGGCGTCTTCCCGAGTTCGACACAAAATCACGAAGTCGTCTGCGTAACGGACCATCTCAATTCCGGCTCCCGCCATCAAATGGTCGAGGGGATCGAGATAGATGTTGCTGAGCAACGGGCTGATCACCGCTCCCTGGGGGCTCCCACGATCGGGAGTCCATTCGGCAAGGTCATCTAGAATCTGTTGACGCAGAAACATCTCGATCAGCGTCAGCACCTGGCCGTCGCTGATTTTCTCCCGGACCCGATTCATCAACTTATCGTGGGGAATTGTGTCGAAATAGCTCTTCAAATCTGCATCCACCACATATGTGTAACCGCTTTCGAGCAGCGTATCGACACGCTGTAGCGCATCCTTACAGCCGCGCCCGGGACGGAAACCATAGCTTTGCTCGGCGAAATCCCGTTCGAAGATTGGTTCCAGCACTTGGCGTAATGCGGTCTGCACCACCCGATCCCGAGCTGTGGGAATCCCCAGAGGACGCAGTTCCCTGCTCCCCGGCTTGGGAATCCACTGTCGCCGGATTGCCTGCGGTTGGTAGTTTCCTTCCCGCAGTTGTTGCGACAGCTTTCTCAGGTTCGGGATCAATCGCTCGGCGAAGCGTTCGCAGCTGACGTGATCCACACCAGCTGCACCGCCGTTGGCGGCTACTCTACGAAACGCCTGATACAAATTTCGATCACGATCGACTTTATCGATCAGACTGAACCATTGGCCTCCTTTCACCCCCGTTTCGAGGGCCGTCAACATGCGGTCTGTCCAGACACATGGTTCTACCCAGTCCCAGCGGGACGAAGCTTCTCCGACTTGTTTAGCCGCAAACGGCACTCGCGTCGGTTTTTGTTCCCTGTTTCGGTTCATTCCACATCTACCTTCCTGCATCCCTTTGCTCCACGGGCGTTACCCCGCTTCTTCGCTAATATGGATGCTCTGACTCCTACCCAACTGGCTCTTCGTACCGGTCGGCTCCAGAGAATCCGGAATCCGGCACATGAACGCCATCCTTAAGATCGGGCAGGTCTCCCTGCTTCATCACATCAAACCTTCAGACCATTCCGTCTCCAACCACCCCTCGTTGCCCCCGGGACCGACCTGGTTTTGAACCACGGGGCTGACCGTCGCGGAACCGCTGGCAGCGGTCCCGCACCCACTCGGCAGAGTTTCGCACGACGTCACTTGGGCTTCGCCATTCCCTAGCTGGCTCACCACAACGAAAAGCCGAATCGAGTTCGTTATCCTACGGACTAGTCGTTCACATCCGGTTGCTCTCCACCTCCTCTCACGAGAACGCAGTTACCTTCTGTTACGAAGTTCAGGTCAAACTTCGGCAAGGACTTTCACTTCGCTGATTCAATGCGCTTGCAGGCGCACTAGGGAGCGGCCCTATGTGGCCGCCCGCCTCGCGAATCACGATCCCAATTCACCGCATTAATGGAACCAGAACGGTCCACAAAAAGTGAGCGGATCGGCACTAGCCGCCCTTTCAAACAGCAGTGAGAAATTCCCACCCCAGCGGCAAACAAATCCTACCCGATATCACCAGAACCGGCGCAGATGAACATTCCGCAGGAATCCCGAGAGCCCAGATTATGTCTCTTAATTCGCATTCGTCCTGATAAAAGAAAACACATCAAGATAGGCAGTCAAAAACGGACCGAGCAGGAACCGCAGCAAAGGTCACAAGGCGGCGATTCGACCAAGTGACACATTTTCTCTATGATGGCCAGGGAACTAACAGCGACTGTGGTGTGGTCGATCCCTGATTCCAGAGGTAGAAGCTTCCCCATCGCCAGTCTTCGGCCCACTGAACCAGATTAACCGTCAACACATACCGATCAACATAGAGGCAAATTAAAAGGCAAAGAAGAATCTGTGCGGCAGTAGTCAGATCCAACACCTGCGTTAGTGCGTTACAGAGAGGCCTTAGTAGACACACGTTGTAGCAGTCACATCGAAGCGATTTACCTGTCCTTACTGAAAAAAGGAAAATCAAAGAAGTGGACCATCACTGCCTGCATGCGAAAATTTCTTACGATCCTGAATACGATGAGGAAAAATAACCAAGCGTGGAATCAAACACTTATTGCCACTTGGCAGATTTTAACAGAACCACTGCCCCCTTTTCTGTCCTGTTCCTCATTTAATCTATCTCTTCCCAGTCAATATTAATACAGGCAAAGTCAATCTTTCGCACTGCAGGATATCCGATTTTTTTTTCAACAAGATCAAGTGCTTGCGACATGTCTGCTATTGCAACAAATAGTTCATCATCTGGTTTTAGTATCAATCCATACTCATTACTCCACGTTTCTCGAAACAGCGTAATGGTGTGCTTCAGTGATGAAGCTCTATTAGGTGAGGCGTTTCTGAGATGAATCTTCGATTCCCACTGCTCACCCACGTCCTGTGGGAAGATCCAGACTTCCGGCTTGCCTACTTTATTAGAGAGACTCACCAGTGAGTATTCTTTACCTTGAAGCTCAGAATTAATTTCATGGATGAGTTTCAGTCCACCATGTTGTTGAATCACTTTGTTTGCTTGCCATTGAAGTATTATTGCTAAGACTGTTGCACCTATCGCAACTACCACTACTGCAACTAACAAAAAAATGATTAGATAAATAATTACCATTTTGCTTCGTGTTTTCAATTGTTTAGTCGTTTAGCTCTTCTGCTACACGGAGTAAAATAGAACTCAGTAGATAAAAGGTGTCAGGAACCAAATAATGAAATGTAAAGGGAACCTCGCGAGAATTCCCGCTTACTGGTATCTACTCATATTCTACCCCTTTATTAATTCCACGAGAGTAGCGTTGTTCTGAATATGTTCGCTTTCTCTTCAACCTTTTGCTGCCTGTAGCAATTCCCATTTTGATTCGGGACGATCCTGTCACGCAGTATTCTTTTTGTGTCTTTTCGTGTTTTTCGTGGTAGTAAAATCACAACAGATCACACAATCGATGATTTAGTCGAAGTTCATTTTCTTGATGTGCTCAGCCGCGGCGTCTGCCAGGACGTCGCGGAACATTCGATCGGGATTGTCGAAAAAGGCGATGCTGATTCCGCGATCGACGGAGCGGGTCGCCAGCAAGGTCAACATGGGTGTCGGTGGCACATAACGCTCCATGTATATGAGCCGCATTCCGGGTCCCTCGAGATTCAGCAGGCGTTCAAAATACTGCATGGCCAGATTGTCCTCGCGGGCCAGCACGGCGCCTTTCACCGAGACGCGTAGTTTCTGCCATTCTTCAGGCGTCATTTCTTTTTTCCAGGCCATGACCTGCCGATGCATGGCATCAAGTTGGCTCGCCGCTGCTCCGGCAATATTCGCTTGAATCATCGGCAGCATACTCCGCGTGAAAGCGTGCAGCTCCTCGGTGCTGAACTGCTGCTGTTGAATCACCCTCTCCAGGAACTGCTTCGAACCCGCCAGAAGCTGTTTCTGCCGTTTGAGTTTTTCGCCTTCGAGCCCCATGTGATCAAGCTGTTTCTCGACTTGGTCGATCTTTCCGTGATACTCAGCCAGTTGTTGCAGGCGTTGCGTGTCGAGCTTGCCGGCGCCGGGTGGTCCGAGCATCAGGTAGATCGCGACCGGCATATGGGCAAAGACTTTGAATGTATCGTACCTGGGAAAAAGTATTTCCGATGTGGTCTCTTTCTCGTTCCGGATCAACACGAGCTTGCCATCTTTCAGCAGAATGATCGGCCCGCCAGAAGCAAGGTCTAGCTTTCTCGCGGCCGTGTGCGCATTGATGAAGTCACGATTCAGCTTAACAAGCGCGGTGCTTGCTGCTTCATTGATCTCTTCCGAATCAGCCGTATGGGGCAATATCATCAAGATAAGGCCCGCGAAAATCATTCGTCTCATATTCCTGCCTCCCTGGTACAGAATCAGCTTACGGATCTAATCACATTCGTAGATTGAATGATGTCATCCCTGTAGTTGATAAAACGCTTCTGCGTTGTCGTGAAACAGTTTTCGCTGAAACGTTTCTGATTGGTCCTGCACGATCCACTTCAGCGCGTTGAGCCAGGACTCGTACGAGGACGTCATGGTGCAGACCGGCCAGTCGCCGCCGAAGAAGACGTGGTCTTCCCCGAATGTGTCCAGACAGAAATCAATATTCTGTTTTAGATCTTCGGGCTGCCATTTCCCTTTGGTGGCGGTCGCGACGATTCCCGAAATCTTGCACATCACCTGTTCGCGTTCTGCCATCTGTTGCATGCCGGTTTCCCAAGCGGCTCGATCCGCCTGCTGATCAGGCTGCACACTCATATTGCCGCAATGATCGACGATGAACCGCGTCTCCGGGCAGGCATCGACCAGTTCGACCGCGTCCTGAATTTCGGCCGGCCGCATACACAAATCAAAACTCAATCCCAGCTCGCCCAACAGTTGAATGTTCTGTTTGAACTGTGGCTGTAAACACATGCCCCGCGGCCGATCCGGATCGTGTAAAATAGTCCTGACCCCTTTTAAGAACGGGTTGTCGGCAAACTCTTCGAGGTATGTGGCAAAGCTCGCTTCCCCCGGCCTGCCGCCTATCACCGCACCGGCCAGCGGATTGTCATCCTGACTGCATAGCTCCAGAACAGATCGCGCCTCCTGTTGCTGCAGGTCCGGGTGGACATTGACTTCCATATACACCGACTTTTCGATCTGACAATTCTGCGTGGCTTCGAGATAATCATCCATGCGAAAACTGCACCGCAGTGGGTCCATGCCGGGTAATTCGAGCCAGGGCAGGTCAAACAGATCCAAATCCCAGAGATGGTGATGAGTATCAATAACGGGCATTGGATGCATGGCAGGGCTCCCCTCTTAAGAAATAGAAATGATGCCTAGTGCTTTCTCAAGCTAGAAATTGAAGGGTTGGGAGTGTTGTTGACGTGCTCCGTTGTCGTACTCTCGTTATATTTATCAACCCAATATTTAAAAATGAAACTCCACTAGTGCTTTGTCAAGCCTAGAAATTGAGGGGTTGGGGGTGTTGTTGACGTGCTCCGTTGTCGCACTCTCGTTATATTTATCAACCCAATATTTAAAAATGAAACTCCACTAGTTTTACTCTGTACACAGACTCATTGCAATTCACATTTCACTTCTGTTTACGCTGGTATTGAGCCCTGCAATCGGTTAGAAGTGAGCTTTACCCAATCAGCGTTTTCGATGAATTATTAGCTCGATGCAACCTTCCCCAATCCAACAGAATCCCCAGTCAGAATATGAGCAACGGCTCGAAATCCGGGCAAGCAAGGTACGGGCACTGGTTAAACAAAGTGACCAGTTTTCCACTCTCAGAGGCCTGCTGTTCCTGACCGCGATTGCTATTTTGATGGCGTCCACGATCTGGGGACTCCTTAGCCTGAAATGGATCGGACTCCCGGTGTTGGGCTTCGTGATCCTGGTCGTTCTTCACGCCCGTTGCATCCGCCGTCTGAAGCAGGCGCGACAGGCAGAAGCCTACTACAAAACCTCTCTGGACCGGCTGAACGACCAGTGGATCGACGTCCGCCCGACGGGAGACGAATTTTATGATCCCGAGCACATGTATGCCGGCGACCTCGACCTGCTGGGACGTGGCTCACTATTTCAGCTCATCTGCAGTGCCCGCACGAAGCTGGGGGAAGAAACCTTAGCACGCTGGCTGCTGTCTCCCGCGACCACAACCGAAATCAAGCAGCGGCAAAAGTCCGTTGAAGAACTGCGCAACGAATTGGACTTTCGCGAAGAACTGGAATTGCTGGAAGCGAAGACCCATAGTGAGATCGAACAGACCCATCTGTCGGAATGGGTCAAGCAGCCTCTGACCGAAGTCCCCGCTGTTTTGAAATGGGCATCCATGATCACAGGTGGCTTCGCTGCACTCTCAGTCATCAGCTGGCTGCTCTCCTATAGCGGAATCGCGCCGATTTGCGTGGCAATCATCATTCAAGTCTGCCTGCTGTTTTTCATTGGTCCCCGCATTCGCGAACTACTGAACCAGACCGATGAAGTCCGCGACGGATTATCCGTCCTCTCGGATGTCCTGTCTCTGATTGAACAACGACAATTTGAATCTCCGCACTTAAAAGCAATTGTGACAGCGTTACAGACAGACGGCGTTCCTCCTTCACGATCAATTGCCCAGTTACGACGGCAGATTCAGGGGCTCAACAACTGTTTTCGCAATCAGTTTTCCGCCCCTCTGGCGGTTCTGCTGGGAATTCCCTTTCATTACATGTTTGCCATTGAACGCTGGCTCAAACATGTCGGCCCGCATTGTCCCGAATGGCTCTCAGCTGTGGGAGAATTCGAAGCACTCTGCTCGCTGGCCGGCTACGCATACGAACATCCCCAGGATCCGTTTCCCGAGATTGTGGAAACAGACGCTGATGGCCCCCGACTGGAGGGAGTTGACTTGGGACACCCGCTGATCCCCCTGCAGCAGGTCGTCCGTAACGATGTCACTTTGAACGCGGAAAATCGGCTGCTCATGATCAGTGGTTCGAACATGTCGGGCAAAAGCACCCTGATGCGAACTGTCGGCACCAACTTTGTACTGGCAATGACAGGCGCTCCGGTGCGCGCCACCCGACTGACGGTTTCCCCCATGCAGGCGGGAACCGCGATGCGGGTGCAAGACTCGCTTCAGCAGGGCGCCTCGCTGTTTTATCAGTCCGTCGCACGACTTTCCGCCGTGGTTCATCTGGCAGATGAGCCGATGCCGGTCCTGTTTCTGCTCGATGAAATTCTGCAGGGCACGAATTCACACGACCGTCGGATTGGCGCCCAAAGCGTGATCGAAACCCTCATCGAACGGGGAGGCATCGGCATTGTCACGACGCATGATCTCGCTTTAACCGAAATCACTGCGCAGTTTGGCACGCAGGCAAAGAATGTGCATTTTGAAGACCAGCTGATTGATGGAAAAATGACGTTCGACTACCGCATGCAGCCAGGCGTCGTCAAGCACAGCAACGCCCTGGAGCTGATGAAGATGATGGGCATCGTACTGAAAGATGTCAAAACGGAAACGGAACACGAGCCTTCATAAAGTCGATCAACAGCGTCTCAGCTGACCAGATACATGGCGACCTGAAAATAGATTATCAGGCCCAGAATATCGACCAGTGCAGTAATAAACGGGTTCGACATTAACGCCGGGTCCATCCCCAGCTTGCGGAATCCCATCGGCAGCATTCCTCCTGCCGAGATCCCCATCAACACGACTAAAAACACGGCCAGCCCCACAACAGACGCCTGAATCAACTGCCCGGTAAATGCCCAGGAAATGAAAAAGCTGATCAAAGACAGCCCACTCCCCAGCAACAGTCCCAGCTGCAGTTCTTTTCGCAATAAAGCACGTAAATCGCCTTGCTGAATGTTCGACTCCAGCGCCATCGCACGAATGATCAATGTCGCCGACTGAGAGCCTGCGTTCCCCCCACTGGCAAGAATCAGCGGGATAAACAGAACCAGCCACTCGTATTTGTCTGAGATGGCTTCGTAATGCTCCAGAACCTTCGCGGCGAGAAACGAAGGCACCAGCAGAAAAATCAGCCAGCCTATCCGCTTCTGAATCACCGTCCGCAACGACGTTGATAGATAGCTGTCCTCCAATGGCTCGACCGCAGCCAGACGGTAGGCGTCTTCGGTTGCTTCTTCCTGCATAATATCGATCGCATCGTCGTGCGTCACAATCCCGACCAGTTGGTTTTGACGATCGACGACAGGAATCGCTACGAAGTCATATTTTGCCATCTGCTGTGCGACAAATTCCTGGTCGTCATCCACACGTACGGAAATCACATCTCGATTGATCAGCTCCGACAGAGGACGCGTGGGACGGGCAAAGATCAATTCACGCAATGAAACAATCCCCTGCAGACGACGCCCCTCATCAACGACATAGATATAGGATATAATTTCACTGTCTGGTGCCTGCAGGCGCAATCTTTCCAGTGCCTGCGATACAGATATATTTTCCGGCAGAGACGCATATTCGGTCGTCATTATCGCGCCGGCACTGTCTTCCGGATAGGAAAGCAGCTTGCGGATATCTCTCCGTTCGGCCTGCGCAATTAACGGCAGGAGTTCCTCGACATGATCATCATCCATCCGCGACAACAGGTCGACCCGGTCGTCAGGGGCCATCTCTTCGATCAGCTTGGAGAGAGGCTCCCGGTCAATCACACCCACAATTTCAATCTGTTGTGGCAGCGCGAGAAATTGAAATATCTCGGCCTGCTTTTCGGGAGTACTACAGGCAAGCACGCGCCATACATCCTGGCTGTTAAGCTCTTCCAGGATTTCTGCAGTCACCGCGGGATAGAGGGCCTCACAGAACTCTTTGATACCTTCCGTATCATTTTCATTCAGCATCACCTGAAGTTCTGGCAGCAATAATCGCCCATACATTGTTGATGTCCTTCTCTCTCACTGATGTTGCTTGATCAACAAATTTGACCCGGGCAAAGTGCCTGCCAGAACAGAGACATTGATTCACGGTCGACTTGAGCCTGAGAAATACCGTAAAAAAACACCCTCACTGGAAAATGTCGCCAGTCAGGGTGTCGATGACTTCATACAGACAACACAGAACTGTATCGCCTGAAAATAACCATTCGCAGATCAACGCTTGGAGAACTGAAAGCTCTTACGTGCTTTCTTGAAACCAAACTTCTTACGTTCAACCATACGGCTGTCACGCGTCAGGAATCGTCCGGCACTCAAGGTTTCATGGAACTGGTTATTGTATGCTTCCAGAGCACGTGCGATACCCAAAACAATCGCTCCGGTCTGACCTGTGGTTCCACCGCCGTTAACACGGACCCAGACATCAACTTTGCCAAATGTCTCAGTCGCCTTCAGAGGTGCTTCGACCATCTGGCGATCGCGTTCGACTTTCAGGTAGTCTTCCAGAGAACCGCCGTTGATCGTCAGACTTCCGGAACCGGCTTTGATCCGAACACGGGCAACAGCAGTCTTACGACGACCAGTTCCCATGGCGACACCGTGCTTGTCCAGCTTACCACGAATAACAGGTTCCGGCTTGATGACGTCGTCTTCCGCATCGCCTTCACCTTCAGTCGGTAGAGTGGAGCCCAGAGTCAATTCAGGAACACCAGAAGTCGTCGTCATTGTGTCGGCAGTGGCTTCTTCTGAAGTCGCTGTCTCAGCTTCGACCGGTGTCTGCTGCTCTGTCGTTTCTTCTGTTACGTTTTCTTCCGGAGTCTCATTTTCCATGACGGTCAACTACTCTTATCTTATTATTTTGAAAAGGAATAAATAGAAGTTCGTATGCCTGCGATTCTACTTATGGCAGCAGATGAGCGGGCATATCTTGAGGTTGCTGCGACTGATGTTCGTGAGTCGGACCTGCAAATAACTTGAGTTTCTTCAGCATCTGACGCCCCAGCTTGTTCTTGGGAAGCATCCGACGAACGGCTTCAGAAAGGACTTGTGTTGACTGTCCCCGTTCCAGTTTTTTTTCGGCAGTAACGACTTTCAAACCGCTGGGAAATCCACTATACGAAGCATAGCCTTTATTCAGCATCTTCGTTGAGAAGTAGGGATGAGAGTCGTGAGCAAGTTCCTTTCCGGAAAACCTTACTCTGTCACAGTTTACGACGACTACGTAGTCCCCGGTATCGACATGGGGAGTATAAGTCGGCTTATGCTTGCCCATTAAAACGGTCGCAATCTTTGTGGCCAAGCGTCCCACAATCTGATTATCTGCATCAACAACGAACCATTGATGATCGACAGTAGACGCTTTTGCCATATAAGTTTTTGTCGTAGACACCGGTCATTCCTCAAACGTAAACAATATAATATTCTACACTTATGTCAATATGCACTTCAAAAAGGCATGTCAAATTGTAGTGAAATATCCTCTCAGAGATCAGAAAAACGCCGACAAAGCGAGCGCATACCAATCGCAAGGGAGCGGATAACAGTAACCTTTTTAAGGTCCCTCTTCAACTTCAGCGAGGCGGAAAATCTGAGCTGGAAGACAAAAAAGCACAGAAAAGCCACTTTTTTGCTCGGGGCTCCCCTGGAAATTGGGATACCCGAATCTCCCGCCCCCGAATTTCCATACATTATCATAGAGGAAGTCTCTGAACCATAATTCTGACGAGAGAATTCGGCAGATCAGAGGTAGGACAGCAAACTCAACTGGAGCGACTGCGAAGTGATTTTCAGATTCGCCTCAAACGCCGTCTGTCGCTGAGTAATCTCAACGATCACTTCTGTCAGATCAGTGTGAAATTCGTTGGAAATCGCCTCTTCTATTTTGACTTCCTGATCCTTGAGGCGGTTATCGGCCTCTTCAAGGACCTTCATGCGGCTCCCGATATCAGCCCGCACACGGGTCATTCGACCGATTTCGACATCCAGCAACGCCCCAATCCGCTCAATTTCACGATCATCGCCATTCCTCAAGCCCGTTTCCAGCCGAGACAGCAAACTGATGACGCCCGTTGACTCCTTGGGATTGGGATCTTTACCAACCAGTCCCACCAGTGGATCATTGCCGGTCTCAATACCATCAATGCCCAGTGCATAGGCAATTTCAATCGGCGGAATTTCCAGAGGCCCCGTTCCCGAGGCATCAAAAATCGTCAGACCGTTGCCGGTCGTATTCAGTGTGGCCTGCAGCTTGATCGGAATAAAGTTCCCCTGCAACGGCACGGTATTAATCGCCCCCGGCTCAGTCACCGCCAGCCCCAATGCATCAGAAACGACATTGCTGGCAATACTCAAGGGTCCCGCCCCCGAGTTATCGGTAATCTGAATGGCATTCGTTGTGGGATCTATACTGGCAACCAGATTTCCCGGATCCACGGCATTAATCGAATCCAGGACGTCCTGCACGGTCGCATCACCGGCCAGACTTACATTCACCACTGAAGCATCGCGGCGGGTAATATCCAGTGTGGTCGCGCCCACGGGAACGCCCTGCCCCAGATTCAGATCTGCCAGTGGTGTGGTTCCGTCGAACGTTTCAAAATCGTTGATCTTGTCAATGACATCCTGCACTGTGACCGAACCACTGAGATCCAGATTGATGGTTGTTCCATCACGACGGATCACCTGGAGCTGGTTCGATGAATCAACATCGACTCCGCGACCATAATTCAATTCGGAAAGAGGAGTACTCGCGGAGAACGTCTCGATTCCCAGGCCGACGGCATTCGTGCCTCCATTGTTCTCACCAATCGAGAAATCGGCTCCACTGATGCGGCTGGAAATTGCCAACCCGTTCTGACTCTGATTAAGCCCCAGATTGAGATCAGGGTCTTGTGTACGAATCAGATTGAAGACATCTTCGATCGTTGTAGCTGTTGAAAGGTCAACGGTAACAGTTTTCCCGCCGTTATTGATGACCAGACCAGTGCCGGTCGTTGAGCCAATCCCCGTGCCGCCGTTCAGCGATGCCAATGTCGTCTGCAATGTGATTCCCGGATCAAGATCCAGTCCATTAATCTGCGCGACAGCCGTACTGGCAATTCCCAGATCTGTGGCGGACGTCGATCCCACGACATTGGAAACGGCAACTGTACCCGCGGAAGGAGTGAACCGCAGGCCATTCTGGCTGGTCGGATCAACGTCAACCGTCAGCGTTAAAGGGCCTGCCGAAAATGCATCTTCCAGCACGGTTTTGAGGTCCTGGATGGTTTCCGCACCAGAGAGATCCACTGTTTGCGTTTGCGGAGTACCATTGTCCAACGTGACTGTGATGGACCCCAGATTGAGACCGCGACCACTGTTCAAATCCGAAATTCTAGTCTGTAGACTCAAAGCAGGATTGATATCGCTGCCGACCTCAGGGGTGCTGGCAGCAAATGCGGAAATCCCATCATAATTATTCGGTAACAATGTTTGCACATTGATATAGGATTGAATCTGATGATTATCACCATGATAAACTACCTGGCCGTCCGCCCGTTCCTCGAAGGGAGTCGTGTTTGTCTGACTTCCTGAAAAAAGGTACTGTCCTCGAAACGTCGTATTGCCGGCATTCACAACCTGCGTCCTGAGTGAGGCAATTTCATTCGCCAACGCAAGGCGCTCGGATTCAGTCACCGTATCCCCCACGCCCAACAGTGAAATCGACTTTGCCTGATTTAGTGCGTCTCCGACACTCGACAGAGACGACTCACTCATTGTCAATAAACTGAGGCTGGTACCAATATTTGTCTGATACTGCGTCTGGCGTTCGTACGTTGACTGCAGAATAATTGTGCGCAGCGCCGCCCCGGGCGCTTCGCTGGCAATGGAAAACAGTTGCCCGCTTGCCACCTGTTGTTGCAGATTGACTAATTCTCGCGCATTGTCATTCAGCGAAATCTTCAAGCGTTCGGAAAGCATTGTTGAAGGCAGGCGGCCTGGCAATATGGGACCAATACTCATTTTTCATCACACCAAAAGAGTCAACGAAACAGAAAGAGAGAACAGCTTTGATCTCAAAAACTTCGCTTTCAAATATTAAGTAAAATCGTAAACAACTCATCGATCGTGCTGACCAGCCGTGCTGCCGACTGATAGGCTCGCTGATACGTCAAAACATTGATTGTTTCTTCGTCAATACTGACGCCGGAAAACTGCTCGCGCTGCCCCAGCAGAGATTCTCTGAAAGCGAGCGCACCTTCGGATAGTGCGGCCTCAGAAGCAGAAGCCTGGGCGATGTTCGAGACGACTTTTTCGTAATATCCATCCAGACTGATCCCCCCCAGAGAATCAACCGGATTCTCTGCAAAAGCAGCCAGCAGGACGGCGTTGCTTCCGTCAGAGGGACCTCCTCCCTGACCGGTTGCCAGAAACTGCTGATTCTGCTGGACGACCGAATTGATTTGAATATCACTGGAGTCAGCCCCTGTGAACAGGGTATTAATGCCAATCGCAGCCAAGGCACCACTACTGTCATTGGAAAAACGAAATTCGTAATCAGAGCCGGCAGTAATCGAGAGTCGTCCATCGGTAGAAACCGAAGAACTCAAATTAGCGACGCCACCAATGGCTGCTGAGAGACTGTTCAAGGTGGTATCAGCGCCGATGCCATCCAAGTCAACGTTAATCGTCGTCGTATTGGATAACCCCGTGGTTTTGTTCGTCACCTTGATCTGAAAACTGCCATGCGTTGCCTGAAAAGGAAGCCCGGACTGCGTGGAATTCAAGGTAGCCGTCGGATCAAGTGCACTGGACGCCGCCGTCAATTGTTCAAAACCAGCCGTCCCCTCACCAGACGCATGAATTTTGTTAAACTCAAAAATCAAATTCGAAGTGTATGTATCCAGCTGATCAACGAAGCTGCCCAGAATATCATCTCGGCCTTCGATCACTCCTTTCAACTCGCCACCCGTACGCGAAATATTACTGTTCGTCCGCGAGAGTAGCACTTCATGAGTCACGACACCGCGATCAGTCCCCGTTTCTAACGTCAGCTTCTGAGAGGATCCCGCCAGAACCAGATAATCGGAACCGGTAAATAAATCAATGGCACCATCGGTACGTTCGCGATAGCGAATGGGAATCAATTCGGAAAGTCGATTCAGTGCAGTATAACGTTGCGTTCTGAGTGCGCCAGCGTCGCTTTGCAGCAGACCGGAAGCTTCCAGTTTGGAAATCTTGGGATTCAGTTCAATGATCGTATCAATCAGCTCATTGGCTTCTTTGACCAGATTCTCAACATTCACCGACTGCACTTCCCGGAGATCATTCACACGCAGGCGCAACGAGCTGATTTCCGCAGCAAACTTTTCCGCTTCATTGATGACAAATTCACGATCCGGAATCGAATTCGGCTGATTCACGACATTATTGATGGTCGCTAAAAACTCATTCATGCCCGAGGAAAGGTCGCCTTCTGTCAGTTCCCTTAACTCAGCCTCCAGCTGTTTATAAATCAGGTTTCGTTCTTCAATCGATGAGTATTCCGTATTTGCAGAATGAATTCTCGTTTCCAGAAACAGGTCTATCTGCTGCTGAATCCCGGAGACTTCAACCCCCGTCCCCAGAACGAGTGCCCCCTGTCGAAACGGATCGGCAGCGTTGAGAACTAATTCTTCACGGATGTAACCGGGAGTGCCCGCATTGGAAATATTCTGGCCGGAGACCTGGATCCCGGTCCCGAATATTTCAAGCGACTGCTTGGCCATTGATAGCGCTGCATTAAGTCCCATAGCGAGTATCCCGTAACGAATGACGCAATCTTAACGCATCCATTCGACCTCCAAACATGGAGAGAAGAACTTAAGCCGATGCGTCAAAAATCGCCCCCCCTGTACTGCTTTCATTTTGCCCGTGTGAATAGGTGGGAACTTTTTGTCCTGAGTGAGCAATCAGTTCCAGAATCTGCGAATAGTGCTGATACGAACGTTGTGAAACAATCCACTGCACCCAGCTCTCATGACGTAATTTCTTTGAGCGTTCTTGCGCTTCCTCGATCTGCTGAAAAATGGCGGCACTTTCAGGCACCCCCATGCCGGTGAGCAATTCCTGCAGCGAGCCCGAAGGCAATCCCTGCTGTTCGGCGGACTGAAGCAATTGCTGTCGTCGGAGCAATACGAATTGCAGCTCCCGCGTCAGTTCTTCTTCGGCCAAGGCCAGCCGGTCAATCTGTTTGACGTCAACCTGCTTGAGCGCTTTCGACTTTTCCTGATACAGTGCGAGCAACTGTTTTTGGATGGGCTCTAAATCCTTGATGACCCCAACCAACTGCCCCTGCAATTGCTGATAATTGGCCTGCGTAGACGCAGTCTGTTCTGCATGCATGGGAGCCCCCTTTCTCCCGGATTACATATTCCGCCCCGCAGAGCGGAGAAAATCGCCTATCGTTATAATCGGCACAATCGATCCATCTCTCGCGTCTGATTTAACCAGAATCCTTTTTTAGAGTTGTAAAACCTGACTAATTAAGGTGTTGCACTGGGAGCGGTTTCCAGCGATTGCACAGATTGTGCGTTCAATTGTCGCGAAAATGCCGAAAACAGCGTATCTGAGAACGCACCACCCTGACCTTTGGCAAGGTCTTCTGAGATCTGCTGATCGAGTTGAGCCTGAAACATCTCTTCTGCCTGACCGCCATGAAAATAGGCAGGCTTATTTTGGGCAGACCGAAACGCCTTGAACATCTGTTTGTAAAACGTACCGGCAACAAAATCCTGAAATGTCTCTTTCAGTTCAGAAGAGTTTTGGTTTGCCTGACCTAATCCCTTGGGCGCATTGGCCGCCTCTGATAATAAGGTCGTTTGGTTGAGCGATGGTTGAATTCCAGACAAGGGGGTCATGACTGGTTTTCCCTGAAAAAAGGTTTAAACAAACGGGAGATTTAAAAACATCAGCGATGATCAATGCTCGTCATACTCGGCATGCAGTTTTCCCGAACGATGCAACTCGCGAATGATGCTGATGACATCTTCGGTCGGAACGCGCAATTGATTCAAAGCTTCGACTAACTGCTGCAGGCGTTGTGTACTCTGTTGTCCCTGCTGATCAACGACAGGCACAAAACCTCCCGGTAATCCCCCCTCAACATTTCCTACACCCACAGTCAGATTCTTATGTGAAATCACGACCGGACTGATTTCCACTTCACCGGTCACAACAACCGTTTGTGATTTTGGATTCACCACAACACGTGCCTGCTGATGGGGGCGATCAATGCCCACTTCCATCACGGCTGCTACGAATTCGACGGGCGACTCCATGTACTGTTTGGGAATCCGGATAAAAACTCTTCCCGGCCCCTGTGCAATCGCCAGTGCCTGATTTCCCGCTTCGAAACTGAATTCCGAGTTAATCACACGTGCGACTTCACTGGCGGTATGAAAACCGGCATGATGCCTGTCTACCAGCAGCGTGATCGAACGTGTTCTACGATCAATAAACGGAAGATCGAAATCCCGTTCCATGACCAGTCCGTTGATAATCTTGCCGGTGGCCAGCGAGGTTTCATCTTCCAGAATCACCGCTCCCGAACAGAGCCCGGCACCGATCCCATTTCCGATTTCCGGAGTCGCCACTGGGGCGACTAGCAAACGTCCGCCACGCAAACTTTTGGCCCCCAGCATCGAGCTGACAAAACAATCGAGTTTCTGCCCTTTGCGAATTCCGCTTGAGGGGATAGTGGCTTCGATCATGACCAACGCCACATTATTAGCAGCAGCCAGGTCTTTTAAATCAACCACCGGATTATTCAAATGTTTCAATGCGGCTGCCAGGCTGCGAATGGTTGGCAGATTTTTGCCTCCATCGCCGGTTCCATCCAAACCGACTACCAGCCCCATGCCTGTCAACTTGATTTCTTTCATTCCGTACACAGTACAGATATTTTCGATTCGCGTACGCGCCCGGAGTTCCGTGGCAGTAGACTGCAGGAAACAGACTGAAAGAATCAGCATAACAACAGATTGGAATGGCCGGATTTTCATAACACCTTCTCGAGGTAGATCAACATAAAAACATTGGTTTAAAAAGGAAAGAACCAGTCGTACAACACAACGCCCCAGGGACGCTTCGTACTCTGATAGACTTTACCTCGCTGATGTTTCTCAATATTCAGATTCGCAATATTTTCGCTTAACGCCGTATTGTCACGGTTTACATCTTTACTGCGAATTTCTCCCGTCAAACGATACTCCCAGACATCGCGATTCGTACGAATGCTTTTACGGGCTTCCAGAATCAGATTCCCGTTCGGTCGAATATCAACAACGATCGCCGCGATGCGATATTGAATCCCTTCACGGTCTGCCAACTGACCGGTACTCTGTAATCGGCCCTGCAACTGAGTATCGATTTTCGGGCTGTTCAAGGCAGCTGGTGCCAGGTTGCCCATTTCATTGATCCGCATGAATTCTTTCAACTCGGCTTTCAATGTCTCAGTACGATTCCGGTTAAAGCGGGAATCGACTGTTACACTCGATTTTTCATCAACCAGAATCGAAATGATATCGTGAACTTTCACAACAATCGGTTCCGGAGCCGGTACATAGATCAGAGAATAATCCCGAATCAACGGCGGTTTGCGAGAGGACGTGTATAAATCTCCCTGGCCAAACGTGTTTGCCAGTGAAGAAGTCAGCTTCAGTGGCTCGGATGAAAACCCGAACTCATCCACCTGGGCTGCCACTCGTTCCGTTTGCCTCTGTCGCTTGATTCTGGGTGATTGTATTTGCCCTGAATCATTGGCGGCGGAAGTACCCTGGGATGATCGAGTTGTCGTGTTCGGATTTGCTTCAACTGCTCCCGGCACTGCTGGAGATTGTGCCTGAGCAACTGAGGAACAAAACAATACGATACATCCCAGGGAAATCGCCTCCCGTAATACTGCCGACAGCCCTTGCCGTTGACAGATTCGCTCTCTGATTCCATGAATATCTATAACAGATTGTCGCTTTGTGCTATTGCGCTTCATCTTCGAATTCCCCCTCTTCGAATCACTGGTCTCGTTGTCTTACGGAGTCCACCGGTACGCTGAATACTTCCACTCGGTTCTGCCGTCCCCGAAATGAACTGAATTCCTGCTGAACGTTGGATTTCACTGGCAGGCCGGTAATTGACTTCGGCTTGATTGTAACCAGTAATGGTCGCCGCCAAACGATCGCGGCCTTCGAGGGCAATCAGAGTGATGGAGTCACCCATCCCACCCGTGCCGCGTGCTCGCATTTCTCGTTTGACGCTAATCCCACCACGTCGTGCATAGACCGTCACGATGGCATTATCACGTACCAGAGGCACTTCCATCAGATCCTGGCTCCGCATCACATTCGACTGGTGCACCGTCCGTGTCAGTTCCCGACCAATAACCAACCGGGGATCAGTGATGCCTTCCTGGTTTTTCTCAGGTCTGACCCACACTAGATCATCTGCCCGAATCACGGTCCCTTTATTCAAGGAATACTTGGCTGCCAGAATTTCGGGTACATTTTGGATCCGACAAAAAACGCGTACCTGACGTACCGTCCCCTGAGTATCAAGAAAATTCAGGCTAACAACCTGCTCTGTCTCCGCAAACCGGTTCAGATCAGGAAACCGAAATGTATCGGCGCGATTGGAAAGAATCACTGGAGCATCTACTGGCTGAACCCGTATAGTAAGTGTAAAAGCACTCGCATCGGGGTAATATCGCTTGATCCAGCCTGACAATGCCAGTTGTACTTTTTCTTCTGCTTTTTGAATGCTCTGTTGTGTTGTCACAGGATTCGCGGCTGCCGTTTTGGATGCCTCTTTCAAAGTAACGCGTACCTGACTCCTTCCCGTCAGTTCCAGCCGACTGAGATCCACACCCAGTGCCTGCAATCGACTGCGAATCTCAGATATGGTGATCACACGAGTTCGTCCCTTTGATGGTGCGGGCAACAAAGTCATCTGCTCCATGCGGGCAGCCTGTTCCGGATCGGCATTCAGAACATCGGCAACGTCTCCCAGACGTACAATCGGTGAATCAACAACAGCTGCCGACTTTAGTCGCAGGATCTCCGCGTTCAACTCGGCTCCTCTGCTCAAACAGCAGAAGACCAGTAAACAGCTCAAACACGAATTGATCCAAAAACGAGACATAAAAATATAAACTTTGTATTGGTAATATTGGAGTATGATCAGATTAGAAACGACGCATGTTGGCGACAGTCTGTAAAGCCTGGTCTGCTGCCTGAACTACCTGACTGTTCAATTCAAAATTTCTCTGCGTTTTGATCAGTTCGACTAACTCACGAACTGGTTCCACATTCGATTGTTCCAGAAATCCCTGACGCAACTGACCTCGACCTTCTGTCCCCGGATCGCCTACCTGAGCATTTCCAGATCCCGTTGTTTCGGTAAACAGGTTGTCTCCCTGTCGGAGTAAACCCTGATTGTTAATAAATCTGGCAATTTGAATATTGCCGGCAATCTGAATCTGAGTTGATCCCTGCTGCTGATAACTGACAACGCCATCTCCCGAGATTGAAACATTGATCGCATCCTGGGGAATCGAAATGTTTGGCTCCAGCAGATAACCTTTATCTGCAGACGCCATTACGATATTCCCATTCGCATTCAATGCAAAGTTTCCGGCGCGGGTATAAAGTGTCTGGGTTCCGTCATTCACCTGAAAGAAACCATCGCCGACAATCGCCATGTCATATGTACCATCGGTAGGTAAGATAGATCCCTGGCTGAAGTCACCTTCCGTACTCTGAACCCGTGCCCCGAGACCGAGACTGATCCCTGTGGGGGTGATATTACCGGCATTGTCCTGCACACCAGGCAACTTGAAGTGCTCATAGAAAATGTCTTCAAAATTCGCTCGGCTCTGCTTGTAGGCAGTCGTACCTGCATTGGCCAGATTGTTGGCAATCGTATCGAGATTGAAATCATTCACAGCCATGCCCGAGGCACTAGTATATAAAGCTCTGATCGCCATTGGTCGTCTCCTTACTCCCACAGCCTGTGTAACGGATTACATCAGGTTCACTTAATTCTTAAACTGTTTTCTTAACGGCGAGGCATACTTTGCAGTAATCGCCCCAACGAATCATCCTGTAACTTGATCATGTTGATATTGGATTCGAACATCCGGGTCGTGCTGACGAGTTCCATCATCTCTTCGACTGAGTTCGTACCGGACGCTTCCAGAAACCCCTGCTGAATATTCACAGCTTCTTTTGAAGGATCAACGCGCCCCGCAGTCGTGTAAAGACTGTTCCCCACTTTGACTAAATCATCGAGCGAGGAAGGCATCATCACCGCCAATTGACCAACGGGCCCTAAAGACTGCCCGCCGCTGGCAAAAGGAACGACAGACCCATCTGTGGCAATCTCTACGTGCACCGCTTCGGGAGGAATTTCGATCGGGTTCCCATCTTTTGAGAGAATGGGGAGCCCCTGGTCTGCTGTCACGAGACGTCGATCAGCGTCAACGGAAAGCGATCCGTTGCGAGTCAGAAAGGATTCTTGCCTGTTCCCAACCTGAAAAAAACCAGGACCTTTGAGCGCGATGTCAAATTCGCCTTCGGTTGGTATCAGAGAGCCATTTCCAAAGTCTGTTGTAATGGCTTCCAGAGTAATGCCGCCGGTATGATTCTCTAAATCACCGGGCAACGGATTCAGGTTCCCCTGCTTTTCATCTCGAGGAGGATTCATACGAAACAACGGAACATCACGTTTAAATGATGTCGTGTTTGCGTTCGCCATATTGTTCGAGAGCACATCGAGCCGAACCGAATTTGCATCGGCTCCCTGTGCTGAGAGGTACATGCCGTAAATCATCTTGATACCTGACTTGAACCGCTGAAACAGACTTCTCAATCTGAAGGCAACGAGAACAATGAGTTTCGATAGACACTTCCCCCCTTAAGTCTATCGGACCTCTTTAACAGGCATCTTTAATTTAATCGGAAAATTTAGACCATACACCCCATTTTCACATCCATGAGAAAGAAAAATAGCTTTTCCTCCCATTTTTATGGGCAGCATTAATGGCCTGGCTCAAAGCAAATGCTGGTATTCGAACGTATTACAGGATGCCCCTGGTAAAAATGGGGCATTTAAGGGGGTAGGTAAAAACACTCGGGCCGTATCGTGAAAACGGAAAAGAAAAGTCCATTTACACGTTCCTGGAAGACCAGCCATACGAATCATGACTGATCAATCAGCGACCAGAGAGTCGGCTGAGCAACCCGGTTGATTGCTCAGAAACCACAGCTCTGAACGGGAACTCGCTCGGTCTTCTTCTCCATCTCGACTTCAAACTGTCCCAGAAACTTTTGGATCTCAGCTCGATTCACCTGCACGTCATCAGGAGCTTCAACTCCCAGGCGAACTCGGTTTCCCTTAACAGATAGCACTTTGACAGAAATGTTGCCATTAATCAGGATCTCTTCATCCTTGCGTCTCGTCAGTACTAACATTGATGGACTCCTTTCTTCGGGGTACATTCCTTTGAAAAATTAACCGGCCCTGACATTTCAGAAATTAGCGAGTTACATCCATCTCACTATTAATTATACGCAGCAAACCTGGTTCCAGTTGGCAGAAAATCCAGAAAATTTAAAATAATTATCATAACCCTTAAAGTTTCATGAAAGAACCCTGTCTCTCATCTATCACCACAAAACTTCCTATTTTGAACTCACACAATTCAATAACGCAAGACAATACACTTTTGCCACAAAAAAACAGCGCATTTTGCTACAGCAGGGTAAACTTATGATAGCAGTTTCGCCAAATCGATCATTCTTTTCGTCTGGGACTGAGTGAAAGATCTGGTCGATACACATTGAGAGCCGTCTTCTTATCCGAGTCACCTTTCAGGAGTGCACCCACTGATGCCATTTTTTCTCAATCAGCGATTCAGCGGCTTAATCATCGCCGTCCTGGTTCTGACAACGCCCGTCTTTGCAGCAGACCCGAAGAAAAAGGGGCAGGAAAAGGAGGCATTACCGGAAATCGTCCCCGAAACTCCCGGATCAAAGGAAATGCCTCCTTTGGAAGAAGTGCTCACCATCGTCCAGAATTACTTTACGGGCTGGAAAGGCTACCAACCGGGCGATTTTATCACCCGCAACAAAATCAAGCCTCTCTTCAGGCAGCTGCAGAAAGCGGATTGGACCGTCAAAGAAGAGAAAAATATTCTGAAACGAATCCATGCAGAGACTGATTATCTCTCACGACAATTGAGTACCCCGAAGGGACTCAAGTTTATGCGCCGCGTTTCCCGAATGCCGGGAGGCTATGATCGCCTCGACCGCCTGATGGCCATGCCTTATGGCAAACGCAATATCCGGGACTTTATCAATTCCCCGGGTGGCTTCACGATGATTGAATACATGACAACCACCAAAGGCGGGAAAAATCTCGGCAAGTACCTGTCTCAGGCGAAGACAGGCAAGGGATTTAACCAACCCACGAGCTACATCTACACCGAGACAGAATTGATCCAGGCAATTAAGCAGGCTTATGAAACAGAAACTGGGCAAAAGAAAAAAAAGAGGTAGAAAATTTCACCCTTCCAGATTGACTCCGAAGAACTCGGCACTCTCTGCAATATCTTGCTTACAGTCTGCAATTAATTTCTGGATCTGTGCTTCATCAAGATCAAAAAACGAGAGCAGGATATCTTCGGCTTCCAGATACTCTTCTGATGCGATATTCCATAATGAGCCAGCGAGCAGAGTCCCTGTTCGCAAAGCAACCCCCAGAGGACAACCATGCTGGTTTGTGTCATGATGGTTTTCGACGGCGGTCACGATTTCCACGGGAATATCCCAATGATCCAACAGCCGTGCTCCCAGCAAAGCATGATCAAAACCAAAATACTGGCGTTCTCCCGTGATCAGCGCTTCGCCATGCGGGTAGCTCTCATAAATCAGACTGTATTGTTCGCGTTCGACCTGGGAAAACACAAGAATTCCCACATCGGCTAACAAACCTGCGGTGTAGGCTTCGTCCTTTTTCAGACACTTATGGTGATCGGCCAGATAAGAGGAGATCGAAGCAATCGTCAACGCACGTTGCCAATAGTCACAAAAGATGCG
Organism: Gimesia fumaroli; assembly: GCF_007754425.1. Classification (NCBI taxonomy): domain Bacteria; kingdom Pseudomonadati; phylum Planctomycetota; class Planctomycetia; order Planctomycetales; family Planctomycetaceae; genus Gimesia; species Gimesia fumaroli. The sequence continues at coordinate 1,196,364 of NZ_CP037452.1, read as the reverse complement.
ACCTTTACTTCGTTTCGTCAGCGACTCCACCATCGAAAAGCTGATCGTCAACATCCGAATCGCGTCTTTTCCCAGATAGGAAACGCCATGTTTGATGCTCGTAATCTGACGGGCTACGCCATACTTGGATGAATTCACGACCTGCAGAATTTTGGCAGCCAAGCCTGGATCATGCTCGACACATTTCACAATATCATCAATGTTACTGTTGGGATCACGCGTTAACTGCAAAACCTGTTGCGCGACTTTCGGAGCAGAGTGTAATCGGTCCAAACGTTGTACAAATGCATCAGCAAGATCAATGGGGTCTACTCGATTATCTACTAACATGACCGTCCTCTTTTTTTGTTGTTGCTATCGTTTCTCAGTTAGAAAACCCGATGATTACCGTTCAAACTCGGGATCATCCAAGTAAATCTATCTTTGAGAAAAAGCAGGCACGGTCTTAAATTGAACTTCGAAAACCAATTTCATGATTCTCTGATGCGACTCTTCCAGAAAAAACGATCAGTCCGGTTATAGCGGAGTAAGACAAAAAACAGCCAACAGTGAAATCCCTCCCAACTCAGACAGTCAGCAGAATTTACTTCAGGAGTTGAAGCCCTGACTCCTGAATCTCGTAAGGCACGAGCGACTCATCGACGGGACTGCCCCGATGTTTGGCGATGTGCAGCGCCCGGCTCATCCGGTTTCCTTCCCGAATTTTTCCCATCAGAATAATGGTGTTGGCGTTGGATAAGACATCGCCGCTTTCAATGGGACGCTGAATTAAATCATCCAGCATCACTTCGTGTGTCGTCAGCAATAACAGACAGCCGATCTGCTGAAAATCGTAGCGGTGCTGTTCGACCTCGGCTTGATGACTGCGAAACTGAGCACGAAACAGATCACGGGCCACCCAGTCGCATTCTTTCCGCAAAATCTGGTGATACACATATTCAAAGGCATGAAACTGGAACGAATCACTGGCGCGCTCTGTTGGCTCGATCCCGTCAATCACCGTCCGCCGGACTCCATGCACAAAATTGGCGTAGAAATAGGCAATTGCGGCATCCAACTTTTTGACAAATTCCAGCTTCCATTCTTTCCACTCATCCAGTTCCATATCACGCCGGGTCACTCTGCGGCCGCATTGACGAAACAGATGCTGATAATCTTTCCGCGCCAGATCCGCATCCCAGATTTGATCCAGATCGAACGGCGCATCAACAAGCTGTTCTCGCAGCTTCCACTGAAACAATCGCTCCGCATAGTCGCTGTGACTTTGGGAATCACCGCGGGTTGCCATATCGAACAGAATCCCGGCTTGCCCTTCCTGCTGCAAACCCGCTTGTGCGAACTGCAGCCCCAGCTGCGTTTTGCCAATGCCGGTCGCGCCCAGCACCACCGTCAACTTGCCAGGCAATAAACCTCCTGAGAGCATTTCATCCAGTTCTGGAATTCCCGTTTGTTGTCGTAGCTCTGCCATGTTCGAAATTTTCTTCGCGGAAAGACCCTCCGCGCCTTACAGTTATATAAGTGATGAAATACTTGGAAGCCGAAGATTAGACTGAGATGAACCGATCGCGGGCAGCCACGTTCCAATGGTCGACGACCTTCCCGCCACTGACCACCGTAACCGATTTATGCAAGGCGGAAGTGGGGCAGACGTGACGGGGGATCGCCAGTAGTTCATCGCCAGGTTGAAATTCGTTCGCCCGCTCGGTCATCACAACCAGATGCTCTTCATTCTGTAATACGGCTTTCGCATCCGGCAGTTCGGGAAACCGGCAGCGATTTTGCATCGCCGGGTCAGAAGCAATTGCCTTGTAGCCTAAATCGAAGGTAACCCGATCCGGCCCGGGGCGACTGATCACGCGTGTTAAAACCAAAGCCGCAGGCGTAAATTTCAGATCGGGAAATAACTCACCATACCCTACATCATGCAGCACGCAGGTTCCCGGGCAGACTTCGATGTCCGGATCATCGATACCGGCGAAAATCGGGAACGAGCCCGTAGCACCCGCCACAATCCGAGACACCTTCAGGCCCTCGGTAAGCAACTGATCCCGAAGCTGACTCACATCGTTCCATACAGCGAGCACCGCTTCTTTGCGTTCCTGAAAATCGACCTGATGATTCTGGCCGTCATACACGTGCAATCCTGCGGCAATCAGTCCCGGTGTATTCGCAATCATCTGATATAATTCGACCGCCGCAACACCAGGTTCCAGTCCTGTTCGATTCTGCCCGGTATTTAAATCGAGCAGAACTTCGATCTCGACTCCAGCCGCCGTCATTGCTTCGCCCAACTGTTCGACAGGCGTTGGATGATCGGCTGTGACCTGCAGCGACACATCAGGCCAGCGTTTGCGGAACTCAACGGCCCGTGCAATGTTCGGCCCCACCAGGTTATAAGCCAGACAGATATCTTTGACGCCTGCCTCCGCCAGCATTTCCGCTTCCGCAAACGTAGCTGCCTTATGCTTGAGGATTCCCAGCGAAAGCTCCAGCTGAATGACTTCACGCATTTTATGCGTTTTGCAATGCGGGCGTAATCGGCTGGGATCGCCCACCAGTTCGATCATCTTCCGCAGATTGTCTTCAAGCAGATCCTTAAAAATAATCATTCCCGGCGAAATAATCTGACTCGTATCGTCTATCTGGTAACATGCATCCATGAGAAGGCCTGATTACTCGTTTAAAAATTAAATACCCTGGAAGAACACGTTTTCCGCCGTCTTTTCCAGAATCCACTCTTTATCATTCGCAGACAGAAACGGCAAGCCGTTCTGGATCAATCCGATGGATGCCTGATAAGAATGATCACCCTGGACCTGATAGGGACAATCTGTGGCCCACATCAGGCGATTGGCACCAAACGCCTGATACACTTTTTTGATCAGCGGCAACAGATCGTGATACGGCATCTTCTTCTTACCCAACGCATAAAAGGCGGACACTTTCACATACACATTCGGATGTTTGGACATCTTGCACAACAGATCGACTTCTTTCGGATCGATCTCACCTGTGACGCCGATTCTGGCGAGATGGTCAATCACCACGGTCGTATCTCGATGCTTCTGGCACATCTTATCCAAAGCAGGCAAGCCGTCGGGATTCATCAGGCAGCACATCGCCATGCCTTCTTTGGCACCGGTACTCCACATCTCTTCCATGCAGTCACCGTCCAGCCACTCATCCACCTTTTTGGTTTTGGGTGCGATGCGAAATCCACGCACGCCTTTCTTTTTCAGCGAGAGCATTTCCGGCGTTGGATTCTCGCCCTTCTGATTGATCACCGCCACACCCGAAAACATGCCCGGATACTTGGCCATGCAATCCAGCATGTAGCTGTTATCAAATCCGTAGAAGGACATCTGGATCAGCACCACCCGATTCACGCCAACGGTCATCATCTGTGCCTGCAGCTCTTCCGCAGTAAAACTGGGGGGCTGCATATCAGAGACCTTGTACCCTGGCGCCAATGGATATTTTTTAATATCAGGAGTCCAGACATGCGAATGTGCGTCGATATATTCCATAGCATGATCCTCTGATGAAAAGTGTTTGAATCACAAAGCCGAAATCAGGACTTGGCTTTGGTTGTATAAAAATATTTATGTACCAGTTCATCGGAAGGCGGGGCGGTCAGTTTAGTGACAACAAATCCGGAGATGAACGAGACAGACAGTCCGATGATGATCGGATCAAAGTTAAATAACTGATACGGCTTGAAGAAGCTGCCATTCACAAAAAATCCGGTGACGTACATTGCCAGATGCACGGAGAACCCGCCCAGCATTGCCCCCATCGCACCGGCGGCATTGACGCGTCTCCAATACAAGCCGTAAACAATCGGCGCCAGGAAGCTCGCGGCCAGACCACTGCCCACATACACGATAATATCCTGAAGGAACTTAGGCGGGTTAATCGCCACGATCATCGCCGCGGTTCCCACCACAAATGTGACCAGATAGCTTAACAGTTTGATCGTTCGCTCACTCGCTTCCGGATTCAGATTCCGTTGATACACATCGCGAACCCAGGCGGAAGAAATCAGCAACAGAAAACTGTCCACGGTCGACATGACCGCAGCAAAGGGCGCAGCCACCAGGAGACCAGCCAGCCAGCCCATCTGGATATTATCAGTCAGCAAGACCGCCATTTTCGGCATGATACTGTCCGGGTCGCCTTCCATTCCGGGAAGCAGAACCCGGGCACAACAGAAGATCAAAACGAGCGGAAAGTAAATCAACGTGTAATAAATGGCGACCGTACAAATCGAACGCTGCAGCGTTTTGGTATCGCGAAATGCCATCAACCGCACCATGTTGGCCGGCTGACCTGTTCCCGAAATCGCCCACATAAAGAAGAAGGAAATCGCCAGGCTCAACGGCAAAAAACCGCTGGAACTGCTTGGGCTCGGCCCCGGTCCGACCACATAGGTCCCCTGCTGGGTTCCCTCTTCTCCGTAGGCATATGCTTTTAAGTCAATGTTCGAAACACGGACTCCCTCCAGGAATTCTTCACTCTCCCTGCGTGCCAGAATGCGCTCGATATCATCCAGTGTTGTCAATTGCAGAACCTTGACCTCATTCACTGTCGTCTCACCTGCTGGAATCTGAGTGGCACGCGTCACTCGAAATAGCAGGGGAACATTTGAGTCGGGAATCGGCTTGTCGGTGATCCAGGTGCCCGCATCAATGCGCAGTAACTCCTCGCGGGGTTTGTCCAGCGTCAGAGTGATCCCCCCTTCATCTTCAGCCGATATCCGCGGCGGCGTCATCTTCGCCATTAACTTGGTGGTATGCTCCAAACCTCCAGACTGAGAAATCGCCAGAGGCAGCATGATGATCACACCAATCACCATCACAATCCCCTGCATCACATCGGTCCAGACCACGGCATGGAAACCGCCATAGGTAGTATAGAGAATCACAGCGATACCAAAGACGAGCAGGCACAGCAGATATTCAGGACTCTCCGCACTGTTTAAATAAGGAATCCCCGAGACAGCATTCGCCAGGCTGCCTGCAGTGCTTTCAAACACAGTCACTCCATCCAGTAGTGTCTGCAGGATTAAACTCCCCGCTTTGAATTGTGCGACCAGATTGATCGACATGAAAAACACGATCAGCGAAACGGCCATCAATCCGAGCATCTGACTATGAAATCGATCACGAATCACATCCGGCACCGTGATCGACCCCGAACGCCGCGCGACCTGGTTCAGCCGTTTACCGATCAGGCCCATCGTACAAATCGGCACGACCATATAACTGCCAATCCACAGTGCGAGAATCCAACCATGTGTATAAATTTTAGAGGGAAATCCGGTAAAGCTCCCACCGGAACTGCTGGTCGCGGCAAACGTCAAAGCAAATGCCCACACGCCCAATCCACGACTTCCCAGAAAGTATTCGCTCAAAAAGCTTTTGCTTTTCAACAGGCGATTCGATAAAGCGGCCAGCACAAACACAGCCGCCGTATAGATTAAGAATGAGACCAGCGCTGCATTGGAACCTTCTGCTGCCAGTACAAGCGGCAGGCTGTTAGTGGTATCAGATAGAAAATTCAAGACTCATCCCCCCCGGCAGTTGCATCCTCTTGTTTTGCGTGCATCTCAGCAATTTCTTCTGCGAGATCTTCACCTTCGTGAGCTACTCCGAGGTCGTCTTCTTTCATAAAAAACAGGCAGAACCAGATTGTGAAGACATCAGCCACCAGCCAGGGAAAGGCGATTCCCCAAAAGACCCAACTGGGAATCCCCATGGTGGTTTCCACAGTTTCAGGATCAAGGCCTGTCTGATAACCATTCATGTAACAATAGGGGACTGCCCACAATAACGCGACTACCCATAGGCCCAGAATGATCCAAGCCTCGCGTTTCGAGTGTAAAAAGACAGGGTCAAGTTCCATTGACTCTGTGTCGTTCGACGGTGTGGTGCTCATGGCACGGCCCTCACTTCTAATCGAAATACGCGCTTTATAAATCGTTGAGCGAACGATTGTACTCTTGATCCTGACGAGACACAAAGGACCTCCGCTGGAATGCAGATATTTTTTCATAACTGAATTCACCGTGACAGAAACGTGAACAGACTGTTATACTGTTTTACAAATAAAACGTTTGAGTTTTACCAGTAAAACCAGACGCGAATTTCATGCGCAATCCTGTTCCATGTTTGGGAGCGATCTTCTATGTATTTGAGGCACTCTGTATCTGTTTTCGTTTCGACCTTGTCCCTGATCTTCTGCGTCGGTTGCAGTTCCGATTCATCGGATACGCAAAATGCACCGGAAGAAGTCACCGTTGACCTGGGTGGCGGAGGCGTTGAACTGGGCTCAGGAGGTGGCATCGAAATGGAAAGTGATCTGGCCAGTGAGACGAATTCCCCAAAAACCAAGCCGGCCCGTCGCTTCCAGCCGATCACTCTCGGCGGCGGTTCCACTCCCACCACGACAACAGGGTCCGAAGTCCCCGACGAACAAAAATTCGACAACGTGCTTGAGGCTCTCAAACCACTGCAGATTATGCTCGGCGAATGGGGGGGCACCACATTCAAAAAAATTGGCGGCTTCAGTTCGGTGGAAACACTTGGCTGGGTCTGGGATCTGCAAACCAATCCCGCACAACCCGCGCTCGTGATGAATGCCGACAAAAGCCGTTACTATGAAGACGCGCGACTAACCTATCTCACAGACAAACAGAAGTATCAGTTGACGCTCACCGACAAAGCGGGGAAGAAACGAATCTACGAAGGTAATTTTTCTGTCCCCCTTAAAAAGGTACCCGGCGATGATGATCCCAATGTCATGCACTCAACGTACAAGCTGAGCCTGGCGATGGTTGAACCCGCGGACGAAAAAAAACATGCACAGATTATTCTTAACCAGCAGAACAACGATCGCTATATGTTTGAAATTTATGATCTGCGCGGCGACAGTTACGCCCGCATCGACACCATTAATACGCGCCGCAAAGGAACCTCCTTTGCCAAAAGTGATTCCGATTATGGTGATAAAACCTGTGTGATCTCAGGTGGACTGGGAACCTCGCAAGTCACCTATCAGGGAAAATCCTACTGGGTCTGTTGCAGTGGCTGTCGCAAAGCCTTTGATGCCAATCCGGAAAAATGGATTGCAAAATACGAAGCCAACAAAAAGAAAACTGCAAATCAATAGTGCTGCTCAGCTAGAAACGAACAGCACTCATGATTTCGTTTTCCAGCGAACCGTAATCTCATCCCAACCAGGAACCGTCGTATCCGGCAAGCTTTGCAGATAAGGTACGCGCTCAACGACTTGTTCGAATAATCCGGCAATCGCTTCGCCCATATCCCAGAGTGCGTGTCGCAGATTTGCTTTGTCCGCAACTTCCACCATTTCCGCGTACGAGAGTCCCCCCGTCGTGCGGCTCAGTTCTTCGTCACAAATCCAACTGGCCCCTTTTTGTTTCAACGCATATTTTTTAATCAGCCGCGGATTGCGTATTTTCTGATAGCGGCGGTTCTCGGCCAGCACGCGCAACAAAAGCGGCTCATGCTGTGGCGCCCACGCATCCGGAAAATCAGCGGCTAACATGCCGCGCGGCTGTCCTACACGCATGTAATGCAACTGCACCGGTTCGACCGGCGTCTCTGCCAGATCACTCAACAGACTGGCCCAGTCCAAACGCAATTCCTTCCGCCCGACTTCGTGAAAGGTCACCAGATCCTGAATCGGTCGATTCTTCGGCGTGTATTTACCCCCTAACAGATCCAGCGTAATCCCCGGCTGGACCGATTTAATCAGGCTGTCACCCACAATGTGCGCCAACCAGCCAAACAGGTACGCCAGCTTGCGTTCGCCGGGGCCATACAAATCTTTTGCATCCTGAAACACCATCGCCGCATAGTCCGGCAGGTGATCCCAAGGCACCGTGTTTTTTCGCTCTGCCGGCTGCCAGCCAAAGACCACATGCGCCCGCCCATAAAACAGGTGGTGTATTTCCCGAGGGCGATAGGCCCGGTCTCCAAATTGCAAAGACCATGGTTTGACTTCTCCGCCCGTCAACGGACTGCGTTCCAGTGGCGCGGTCCCAAAGCCGACTTCCTGACCGGTGTCAACACAAACCGCTTCCGGCATGATCTGTATATCACAGCCCATATATGCACCCGCCAGATAGCTGGCATAGTGCTGATTGATCACAGAGACAATCGGCAGCTTCTTCTGGGCAGCCGCCTTCCCCGCCAATATCGCATACATCGTATGACCGATGATCCCACTCATGACATTCCCCGAACTAAAATAAGTCAATCACTGGAATTTCAAAGTAATGAACCAGCAGTTCATCATACCAGAAATCGCGCCTCTTCTGTACTCCACCTCCTATCGAAAACAAACTCCCAGCAGTGATACAGGTGCTGATGCCAACCAAGTCAGGCACCGATTCGACTTCGATTCCTTCTGCGCTGCCTGACTTTGTCTGGTCACGCATGGACACAATCATGAAGAAGGCGTTTCTGAAGTGTGAAGATTCAGTGTATGTTCGGCAATTGTTCTACCAGTCCATTCAAGTTTTTTTCGAAGCATTTAGAGTTCCAGAAGCCTCGCATTTTGAGAGATGTCCAGCCAAATACATTCCCCCCTTTGAGTCAATTTGATTTGTTCTCAGACAAAATTAAAAAAATCTCTGATTTGCCTGAGAATTTTTTCGTCTGAAATGGGAGATATTACGAGGCTTTGTCATCTTCCCGTTTCATTTGACTAGCTCTGAAAAGCACGTTCCGAAAAGACTGTGATGGACTGTTCAAACTCATTTAGCAGCACAAATCGATCTATTTTTAACTCACACTCTGCAGACAAATCTGATGGGCCACTGCCGCATCAGCAACCGGCAGAAGATGAGCTGTTTATGCGTCTTTACTCAAACTCCTATTCCAAAATATTTCGCTTTATCCTCACGCTCATTCCCTGCCGCAATGATGCAGATGAAGTCATGCAGGAGACCAGCCTCGTTCTGTGGAGAAAGTTTGGCGAATATCAAGCGGACGGCAGCTTCACCCGCTGGGCCTGTGGTATCGCCCGGATTGAAGTATTGAGATTAATGGAACGCAAAAAACGCTTTGCGGCGTTCTTCGATGAACAACTCTTGACACAAATTGCCTCGACACATGCCAGATACGATGAACTGCTCGAAATCAGGCGCGATTTTCTGGGACAGTGTAAACGACAACTTCCTGAAAAAGACCTCTATCTGCTGCAACTAATCTATGAATCGGAACACGGAGCCAAAACGGCAGCCAGCATCATGGACCAGCCTTTAAGCACCATCTACCGGCATCTGGATCGAATTCGTACCGCTCTGTTTCGCTGCATTGAACGTAAAATGAACGCGGAGGATGCCTGATGAGCAACAAACTCCGTCATCAAAAGTCACTCGTAAAACTGATTTATGAAGTGCAAAATGAAACGGCCAGCAGTTCACAACTTAGAGAACTGGCCGATCTGCTGCGAGGTGATCCGGAAGCACAAAGACTGTATGTATTCTTAATGGACATGCACGCGGAACTGATTCTGGAAGAAGAATTCGTGGCCCCGGAGCAATGGGATTTGTTCAATGACCACAGTGCTCACGAACTACCCGCGAAAAAATTACCTTCCAAACGAAAGAGTGCGGCGCACTATGTCTTACTTACGTTCTGTTATTTCATTCCTTTAACGGTACTCTCCTTTTTTGCGTATCAGGCTGCACAACCGGTTCCCCATACTCAGGTCGCTGTCATCGACGAAATGGCGGAGGGACTGTTAATTCAGGAGAACCGCCACTTATCAGAAAATGAACCACTCCTGACAGGTCATACTTACCAACTGCAACAAGGGGTCGCCAAACTTCGAATGAACTCCGGAGCTGAAGTGATTCTGGAAAGTCCAGCCACGTTTGAGTTGCTGCATCACAACAGCATTCGACTCCGCAAAGGGACGTTGGCTGCGGAAGTTGAATCTGAGGCAGTCGGCTTTGTTGTAGAAACCCCATCACAGCGCGTCGTAGATCTCGGTACCCGTTTTGGGGTCAGCGTCGATGCCACGGGGACATCTGAAACGCATGTTTTTCAGGGAAAGGTGGTTTGCGCACAACAGGAAGAAGACCACGGTGAAAGCCTGACCCACCTCCTGACAACCGGACAGGCAATTCAAATCAAAAGTGATGGCAGTGCTCCGCTGCCTCTGAAAACGAACGAAAATAAATTCACACGCGCACTTAGATTCCAGGCGCAAATTGAGCGGCTGAAAGGCGCCATTGAATATCGGCAGGAAATGCCTGCACAGATCGGGGCCGGCGATTTCACCAGCAGCCAACACATTTTTCTGTTCCAGGAACGAAAAGGGTTGGTTCTCTCCGAAGAGATCACTGTCTGGAAACCACCTCATCCCGGGGCGCCTGCCAATCAGAAAGAGATCCGACAGGTGATTCCCAAAGGCACAAAAGTCAATGTGTTTCTACTCCATCTGGATGGACCACACCAGGATGCACAAGGCCAGGATCATCCCAGAGTTCAACTAAGCGGCACCATCCACTTTAAATATCCCGTATTGGGGGGCTTCAAAACAGACAAGGACTTTTATGCCTTCGATCAGATCCTCGGATCTGCTGATGTCAACTATGACAATCCGCAATTCGGACCAAGTGGTCGAGGCATCGACAGTAGTGACAAAACGGAACTCTCAGAAGAGGGGAAAACACTGAATGTTTCCTGGAGCCAGCGAGGCGGAGGTGGCATCGGCCGCGATCAAATCCGAATCCTTGTTGCTACAGAGGAGTAACTGACTCGCCCATTTCTTGTTGCGTTTTTTGAAAATGTTCCGGAGCCCGTTACCGGAAAAAGACAAACCCTGTTATCTATCCCAAGTGAGAAGAGACGAAAGATGAAAACCTGTTCCAAACATCCCAGCAGCCGTGGTTTCACACTGATTGAATTACTGGTTGTGATCGCCATTATCGCAATTCTGATTGCCCTGCTCTTACCGGCAGTACAACAGGCGCGCGAAGCAGCACGTCGCTCGCAGTGCAAGAACAACCTGAAACAAATGGGGATCGCATTGCACAACTACCACGAAACGTTCCGCATTCTGCCCCCCGGGTTCAACGTCGATCTCGTGGTCGCCAATACGTCAACCGGTAACGGCGGACTCGGCTGGAGCGGCTCCATCCTACCCGGCATCGATCAGGCCAACGTCTATAATACAATCGATTTCAACGCAGACTGGGGAACAGGCGCGAATGAAGAAGCCTGTGCCACTTATATCAGCGTCTACCGTTGTCCGTCTGATATTACTGTCAGTCACCGGAATCATGACGGCATCGACGCACGCGTCCCGACATCCTATCTGGCCTGCTTTTCCGGAACGCGGGGTTCCGATAGTGAAGCCAATGTTACGGGCGCCGATGGGACGTTCTTTCTGAACAGCTCGATTCGACTGCGCGACATCACCGATGGCACGACCAATACCATCGGAATCGGTGAATGCGTCAATGACTTCGATGTCTTCAAAGACCACTTCTATATCGGCTCCACTTCGATCGGCGGATGGGATGGGGCACCACGCGAGTACTCCGAATATGTCGCCAGTACAGACGTGCCGATGAATACCACAAACGAAGTCGCCTTCGGCAGCCTCCATACGGGAGGTGCCCATTTTATGCTGCTGGATGGTTCAGTACGGTTCTTGAGTGAAAACATGAGCCGGCAGATTTACTCCTATCTCGGCAGCCGCGCCGACGGTGAAGTAATCGGTGAGTTCTAAATAATAATACTGTTCCCACAATCCAGAATCAGCGCAGGAGGGCTTTGGAATTTCCACTCTCCTGCCAATGGATTTTCAGCTTTCAGTCAGGATTTAAAATAAAATGACCGTTCAAAAATACAAATATCAAAACCAGTTTGGCAAAATTTCTGCGACTCCATCACGGATTGCCTGCATCTGTCTTTTCCTGATCACCGTAGCAGGTTGTTCCAAAACAGAAATTGACCAGGCAGCCAGCAAACCCTCTGCGGCAGTCGAAACAGCGGTGACCGATCTCAATGAGAGTGGAGCAGAGATTGTGCTCGACTCTGATGGAGAAGTCGTTGCCGTGAAATTACCAGAAAAAACCACACCAGAAGTGATTGCAACCCTGACCAGTTTGAGTAAACTCAAACGAGTGGATGCAACGGAGACGGATCTCAAACAACCGGCGTTTGCTGCACTGAAATCACAAAATCCGAAAGTAGAAATTGAACTGCCACACTAGTGGAGTGTCATTTTTAATTTTATCTAAATGGATATCACGAGAGTGCGACGACGGAGCACGTAAACAACACTCACCACTCTCAATTTCCAGCTTGACAAAGCACTAGCGAGATCTTGTTTCCAACTTCATTCAAAATTGATCCACCACTGACACTGATCGTCTTACCTTGGAATTGTTGACCAAAATGAACTTTTCAAAATTATTCACCATACTCATTGCCATCGCTGCGTACGCCTTTCCTGTTCACGCAGAGGAACTTCCTCCCGCGGAAGAAGGCAGTTTCACAATCGCTGTCATTCCCGATACGCAACACTATCGGGGTAAAGGAACCAACCGAAAATCACAGGCACAATCGCCGACGACCAATCCGGTTTTTGAAGCGATCACTGACTGTATTATCGATGAACTCGACCGCCAGCGCATCGTATTCGTGAGTCATGTGGGCGATATTGTAGACATCAATAATGACGAACAATGGGCCGTCGCACAAAAATGCATGAATAAACTACACGGTAAAGTCCCCTATGGAATCAGTGTCGGCAATCACGACATGATCACAAAGACCGGCGATTCTTCACTCTTCCAGAAATACTTCCCCCAGTCGCGGTTCAACGAATTTGACTGGTATGGTGGCTGTTACGAATCTCCCAACGGGAAACCGGAAATCTCGGGAAACAACGCGAACAGTTTTCAATTGTTTTCTGCAGGCGACATGGATTTCCTCATCCTGCATCTGGAATGCAATGCCCCTGATTCAGTCCTGGACTGGGCAGACAAAATTTTAGAACAGCATACCGACCGCAGAGCCATCATCACCACCCACATGGGACTGGGGCCACTCAAGCATCCCAAACAACCTCGTGACTATTTTGACGCCCCCAAAGGACGCATGACCTGGAAAAAATGCCACGGCTCAAACGGCAATACGCCACAACAGATGTGGGATCAATGTTTCAGCAAACACAAAAACCTGTTTCTCATTTGCTGTGGCGATCAAAGCCGCACCCAGGCATTGCATCAGTCCGTAAAAGGTCAGCACGGCAATACAGTTCATGAACTGCTTTCCGACTACGGTGCAAACGGGTTTCGCCTCATGCGATTTTTACCCACACAGAACAAAATTGAAGTCCGGACCTGGAACCCGGTCGAAAACGAATTCTGCGAAAAAACCAGTATCGTTCCTGAAAAGAACCAGCACCAGTTCACACTGGAATATCAGATGACAAAGTGAGTCTGAGTCATTCGGTCCTGATTATTTTTCACTTACCGGCAGTGAGATAATCAGGCCTGCGAAACGCGTGGCGGTACTGCGGCGGTTGGGCATGTGACATTTGAGGCATTGGGAAGGCAGACAAATCGTCCCTACATGGCGATAAACACCTTTCTCAACCTGCTCGAATTCTTTTTTCCCTGAAGAAAGGGCTTCAGCCGCCTGTTTTTCAAACTCGGTTTTTGGCTCATGATCAATATTCATCGCTTCCGCATTCACCGAGATCCAACGAAACTTGATGTTCCGAGTCCGCTGCATTTCTTCGAACACATCGTCCAGCACACTGGAGGGAATCGGAAGTTTTTCATCCTCACGGTAATACTTCCGATGGACGATCAACAGCGTGGAATGCAGAGTATCATGTAATAACCGTGCCTGTTCGCGCGCGGCCTCGACAGATCCGGTTTTAGGATTTCCTTTCCTCCCCTCGTCAACTCCCTCTTTCTCGGCACAGGCTTTTTCTTCTTTCACCCCATCCGCAGCAAACCCGACCGCCGTCAGAACGCCAGCAACACAGAGTAACAAAATCAAGAAACGCGGTATCTGCCACTTCAAAAACATCGTTATCAACTCTCCTGAGTAACTCAAATCAATAATGGATAATCGCATCCAATATAAAGCCCCTCGGCCCCTCTTGTCAACAAAAAGATCCGTGATCCAGGTGCCTGATTGAAAACAGAGACAACAAACTACGGCTCGTCAGATTTCTCAGCTGCTACCAAAATGAACTACTCATGGATATAATGCAGAATGTTCTCTAAATCATTACTCACAATTGTGTGTTATGCCTAAACCACGTGATGCCGAATCGTTTCTTGGTCTGCTCCAGGAGAGTAAACTACTCTCGCCGGAAAAGGTCCGCACAGTTGTAGACAATTTTCAACTGGAAGAAGCAGAGTCTGCCAAGCAGGCGGCTCAAAAACTGGTCACAGAAAAAGTGCTCACCCGTTACCAGGGCGAGCGTCTATTGGCCGGTCGCACCCGGGGCTTTTTTATCGATCGCTATAAAGTTCTGGAAGTCCTCGGTTTCGGCGGGATGGGCAGTCTGTACCTGGCGGAAGATGTGGAAACGACGGTTCCCGTGGCCTTAAAGGTTCTGAATGACAAATGCCGTAACGACGCGGGCATGCTCACGCGGCTCAAACTCGAAGCCACCGCCGGCGCCCGCTTAGAGCATCCACACGTGGTACGCACCATCAAGTATGATGACACCGGCGCGATCTGTTACATCGCAATGGAATTTATCAAAGGCATCAGTCTACTGGAGTTGGTGCTACTCAGACAAAAATCACTGCCGACACCCCAGGTCTGCGATGTGATCCTGCAGGCAGCCCTCGGCCTGCAGAACGCGCATGAGGCAGGAATTGTACACCGCGATCTAAAGCCGGAAAATCTGATTATTGATTCTCAAGGGTTGGTGAAAGTTCTCGATTTCGGTCTGGCTTTGCTCAAAGATAATCCCGAGGCAGAATTTTCGCTGTCCATGATCTTCGGACACGGCTGTGTCGGCACCCCCGAATATATCGCCCCTGAACAATCCCGGGATGGATCGTCAGTTGATTCACGAACCGACGTCTACAGTCTCGGTTGTACCATGTATTTTCTTCTGACAGGTAAACTCCCTTTCCCCAAAGGGACCGTCTCACAGAAAATCCAAGCCCATCGTGAACAGACGCCACGCCCCATTACCGAAATCGCGCCCAAAGTTCCTGCGGACGTGATCGCGATTGTGGAAAAAATGATGGCGAAACGACCAGAAGACCGATATCAGTCCATGGAAGAAGTCGTGGAGGCTTTAAAACCTTTCGCAAAACGAACGCCAGTTGAATTCCGTTTTAATAAAATTGTGTCTCAACGCGTACGTGAAGCCAAAGCGCGGAGTGCGATCGCCCAGTCGAGCATCGTCAAGCCACAGCTTTCGTCTCGCATCGCTACCGCCAGCCATGTCGCAGAACAGGCGCAACAAAAAACAGAAGGCATCGAACGCTTGACACGCGGAGAATCAGACATCTCCAAAAGCGGTATTCTGCGTCATGCCGTGCCCGCGGAATCGACAGACCAGATGGCACAACAGGCAACCAATGCCCTCAGCGAAAAAATACAGCCGATCGAAATCATTTCAATCGATGATAAACAACGTTTCCCCATTACCCGACAGCGGGTAGTACTAGGCCGCAATGCCGACTGCGATATTCAATTCAACCAACCCGGTATTTCGGGAGAACACTGTGCCTTCCATTTTGAGAATACGGGCTGGGTTGTCTCCGACCTCAATAGTAAAAACGGCATTGAAGTGGATGGGAGACGCATTCAAGAACAGATCATCTTCCCCGGCAATACACTCACACTCGCCGGCAAGTATCATTTCCGCGTCGCCTCTCCCAACCAGTACGCGGCGAAAGGCAAACACAAAAACCTGGTCATCGCCGCCTCTGTTCTCGTCGGCATCGGTCTGATCGCCGGCATCGGTTACTGGCTGCTGTCATAGCAAAGTTGCTGAAACAATCCAACCTGTGAGCGGTACGTTTACGGAACCGATATTGATATCTTGCTCACTCCTTAATTCTGTTTCAACGAACGTTCTATCTGCTTCGCCACTTCTTTACCCAGCATGTCGTAGCCTTTGCCGTTGAAATGCACGTCTTTGGGATTCTGCGTTTCTGCCAGGTGTGGCGTGATGAACGTAAACAGATCATCGATTTCCACACCATTGCGTTTCATGACACGGGCCGCGATTGCGTTCTTTTCTTCGAGTGCCGTCTTGATCTGCGGTCCCTCTTTCCAGTCAGCGGGGATCGGCGTGCTGCTGGCCCAGACCAGTTTGGCACCCGTTTTCTTCAGACGTTTCACAATTTCTTCCAGCCGTTTCTCATAGTCGGCTACGGGAGTTTTACGGTCATGAATCCCAAAGTTGAAATGAATCAGATCCCAGTTCCCATCCCCGAGCCAGACATCCAGTTTCTTCAACCCAGTCGCCGTCGGTCCACAATTCGCCGGTGCCCGATGCACGTTTGCTTTTCCTTCGAGCGCCTTCCGAGCAGCCCGGGTATAACCGCGCGAAACAGAGTCCCCTATCAACAGCACACGCGGCAGTTTCGGATCGTCGGCGACATAATCCCAGGCAGTCACGCGGCCGGTCACTTTCTGCTTTTTATAGATCGGCAGATAAAAACCACCCAGATTTTCTTCCAATACCGTTTCCCAGGCCTGCTGTTCGGGAGAGAGCGTCGCTTTCCAGGCAGCGAATTTTTTATTGATCTCGGCTTCCTGCTGCGCTTTCTTCGCTGCTGCCTCGGCGGCGTTTGTCGGCTCGGTATTCTTGTCTTTCGCCCACAGGGGAGCTACGATGAAGCCTGTTAACAGAAATACAAACAGAGTCGATCGCAAAGAGAAAACGGATTTGCACATCGGTTATCTTCCGGTATTAGGATGAAATGATAAAAGGTAATACACTCATTTCAGAATACCGCACACTGACAGCAGAAACAATCTCACCAGCCTGATTGTTTCCCTGCTCATTATAGATCTCTCGAACCCACACAAAGATGATGAGGACTACCCCGTGACACACAACTTCCGCTCGAAACTGAAACAAGGTGAACTGCTGATTTCCCCCATGGTCACTCTCTCCTGCCCGGAAGCGGCTGAGGTTCTGTCAGACGTCGGTTACGACTGGCTGTTCCTCGACGCCGAGCACAGCACGTTTGCACCGGCGGATCTGCAGGCAATTGTCGGTCGCGTCAGTCATAAACTACCCAGTCTGGTACGGCTGCCTGCTCCCGAAGAAGTCTCGATCAAGAAAGCGCTCGACCTGGGTGCAGCCGGGATTATTGCCCCCCAGGTCAACTCTGCGGAACAGGCAGCAAACATCGTTTCCTGGTCCCGTTACTCCCCGGAAGGAACCCGCGGCGTTGGTCTGGGCCGCGCCCACGGTTACGGCTTCACCTTTGACGACTATCTGGCGAAAGCGAACGAAGAAATCACCGTCGTCGTCCAGGCCGAACACATTGACGCGGTGAATTCAATCGAAGAGATCGTCAAAGTGTCCGGCGTCGATGCCGTCCTGATTGGCCCTTACGATCTTTCCGCCAGCCTGAAACGGATCGGCGAAATCGATCACCCCGAAGTGACTGGCGCAATTCAACACGTGACGGAAGCGTGTCAAAGCAACAACATCCCGTTGGGGATTTTCGGCGTCACCGTCGACGCCGTCAAACCCTACATCGAAAAAGGCTTCACCCTGATCACCGTCGGCGTCGATACCGTGATGCTGGGACACGCCGCCCGCAGAATGCTGGGACAGGTCAGGTGAACGTGGAATCGTGTTGTGGTTCCAAAAAACGCAGGTGATGAGCGGCGTGGGTGGTGTAAACTGTTTCGAGAATTTCGGGATCAAGGCGACCAAAACCGGGATGTGGTGCATAGGGGCCTTGATGGGCTTTATAACGGGCCACGCTTGCCGCGAATTTTTCTGCTTCTATAGCATCATCCAGATCCTGAACTGGGACAAAAATCGGAGTCGTGGGAATTCCCTGAGGGGAATCGCCTTTCAGCAAGCGCGGCAGCAGAATGCGTCGCATTAATGGTCGGAGCGGAGCAAACAAAGACATCCAAATCGGATAGCCATCAACCCCCGGATCTTGCACCAGACACAGATGCCGACAGACCTGGGCCAGATTCCACTGGCCCCGCTGGGTATACCCCGTTTTCAACAATGATTGAATTTCCTCAACCGCATCCTCTAAACGGTCAAACTTCAGCTCGCGCAGGTCGTTAATCATCAGACGTTTCTCTCAATTCACTTTCATTCAATTCTCAATACAGAATTCAGTTTATTGATCTGAATTCTTGCCTACGCTCCGTTAGAGAGTTGTAGTATACTTTTTCAAACAGTCAACTACAGGAGTTTCGACTGGTTTTTCATATTTTTCAAACCTTCAGATGGTGCCGTTGATACTTTGATTTGGAAATAGACAACCATGATCACCACACGCGATGCGACCATTGATGACCTGCCTGCGATAGTTGAGATATATAATCAATCGATTCCCGCCGGGACGGCAACAGCCGATACCAAACCGATCACGGTGGAAAGTCGGCTGCAGTGGTTTGCGCAGTTCTCGCCGGACAAACGGCCGATCTGGGTGGCGGAGGATGAAACGGGCCAGATTGTAGGCTGCATTTATGTGAGTTCGTTCTATGCGGGCCGCCCTGCGTATGACAAGACGGCGGAAGTCAGTCTGTATCTGGCCAGTTCACATCAAAAGCAGGGGCTGGGATCGTTTCTGTTACAGAAAATGATCGACGCCTGCCCTGCTCTGGGAATTACAACGCTCCTGGGAATGCACTTTGATCATAATGAGGGCACAAGACACCTGAATGAAAAATTCGGGTTCGAAGTCTGCGGACACCTGCCTGAAATTGCAGAAGTAAAGGGAAAAAAGCGCGGGCTGCTGATTTCCCTGCTGCGGATTCCGGAAGCAGAATAAAACACCGCGTTTATTCTTTCCCCTGCGTCTCGTTTGATTCTGGCTCATTCTGCTCAGACTTTTCAGACTCAGCCTGTTTTGTCTCTGGTTCCTTGTTGTCCGGCTGTTCTGTCTGCACCAGCGGAAACTTCTTGAATTCTTCCGCCGTCAGTTCCACTGCACGTCCTGCGGCCGTCAATGCAAGTCCGCCATTTTCGCCGATATCAGCTTTATACGCCAGCAGATATTGATCATTTTCCTGACCAGAGTCCGTTAAAGTGGCCGACCAGATAACCACCAGACTCCCCTCGCGAATCTGTTGGATTAAGGAATCGGGTAGCAAGATGACGGCAACAGGATCGGGGGGAACGATGCCCTGTGCTTTTGGCGGAGGTGGCGGATTGTCCAGAAAGTCTTTTAGTTCATCCATGCTGGCTGGCGACTGTTCGCGAACCCGATGAAATTCGTGATACGCCAGACCCAGCTTCTGTAAGTCTTCCTTAAAAGAAGGCTCTTTGGATTGGGGTTGGGTGATTTGCTCCGAAAAAACGCTAATCAACACAATAACCAGTAATGCAAACACCAGCCCTCTGACAATCATGGGTGTGCGGGTCAATTCCTCACTAGAGCCTGCCTCTGACGTTACTTGTGATGTTTCGTTGCGCTCTGTTGAATCCATGCTGGTTCCTCGATTTCCCAACTTCCTGACATAGCCCACACTCCAACGCACCATGCGACTATGAAATTTTGAATCTGACCGCTGAGATCACTGTAATCGGAAAGAGGGGGCAATTCAAGAACCGTCCCAAATTACTCGCTGTCACTTGCACCGGATGAACCACCGCCCTGATCGCGCCAGAGATTCCAGTAGCCCTGCATCCGCCGGGCAAACGCCCTTGGTTTCTCGGTAAAAATGCGATCTGCCATCTGAAACGCTGATGCCTGTAGAGCATGCCTCTGTTGACCGATCAGCGACAGAAGTTGCTCCACATTCGCAGAGGAACCGAAGGAGTCTGCTTCACTTGTAATCAGTTGTGTCATCACTGTCAGATCATGATCATCGCCCAGATAATCATTCAGCAGGTCCAGTTCTGAAATACGAGCCGTCAATATCGGCTGCCATGCAGCATTGATGAGCCGCATATGATACAGATGATACTTGCTCCGCTTGCGGCACTCATGAAACAGCTCATCATTCGGACTCTGATGCAGTATGGCTAATGCTTCTGAACCCCGTTGGTAGGTCTGTTGCAAACCATCACGAATTATCTTCGCCGCTTTCCCATTGATCTTCCAGCCTTGAACGGCTTCCCGTTCTGTTTCCAGTTGCAGTAAGAGAGTTTGTAGCTCAGAATCCAGATCAATCCATTCTTCCACCAGCTTTTGTTTCCGGGCAAGAAACCGATTTTCGAATTCGGAAAACAGCGTTCCATATTCGGGATCGGAAAAACGGTCTTTCAGTTTCTGCAGCGATTCCAGCATCGACTCGGCGTCTCTGACGCGCGACAGACGCCGCCCGGCATCCCGGAACCAGACATTCAGCCGCGCATAGTCATTGCCTAATCCATAACGAACCAGACGAATTAAACCACGCAATTTCTTGAAATGTTTCCGTACCTCGTGAATTGTCTGGTGCGGGTTCTGTTCCGCATTCTTCAACTCTCGAATCGCCTGACTCAATTGCTCTCCAGCAATCCGTCTGACTCCGCTCGCCAGTGATTCCTGCTGCTTGAATTGATATCCCATTACATAACCCGAGTGTTCTTTTTGCAAAATTGAATCAGAGAACTGCGCCACTTTCGAACCATACCATAAACGTCTGCCAATTTTAACCGGTCGATCCGATCAAAGTCCCGGATGGCCTGTTCTAATTAGCATTTCCTTCTGCCTCAGGGGTTTCTGCTTTTGATTCCACCCAATGCATCACCAGCGTGATCAGCACGCCCGAGACCGCAAACCCGCTAATCACAGGGATCACGGTGCCATTAAAACTGTGACCAATCAAAATGCCACAAGGAACGGCAATCAACGTGGACAGCGCCCCCATCACCGCGGATCCTACGCCGGCAATATGCCCGAGCGGCTCCATCGCCAGCGCGTTCAAATTTCCGTACATGATCCCAAAGCAGAACAGAATGGTCATCATATACCCCATCATGGCCCAGAGCGGCGGATGCCCGCCGACAGAGAGCACGTACAGAAAAAACAAAATGGAAATGACAGTCGAAATTCGTTTGGACCAGCGCGTCAGATGGTGCATCCCGAATCGTCCTACCAGTCGGCCGTTTACAAATGAGGCCCCGCCGATACACAGCGCCAGAATCGCAAAATAAAGCGGAAACATCGTTCCCAGTTCGTACTGTTTCTGAAAGATGAGTTGCGCCGAACTCAGGTATCCCAGGAAGGCACTTGTAATCAAGCCTAGCGAAATCGTATACCCCAGGGAAACCCGGTGCGAACAGACTTCACGTATGGCGCGATAAATTCGTCCCAGGGAAAACGGAATCCGATGTTCCACTGCCAACGTTTCAGGCAGCCGCAATGCAAACCAGGTCAGCGTCAGCAGGCCACATCCCAGCAGCGCGGCGAAGATCGTCCGCCAGTGCGCCAGCAGCAAGATGCCTTGCCCCAGCGTTGGCGCGATGGCTGGCACGAAAATAAAGATCGTCATTACGAACGACATGACCCGCGCCATCGCGGGACCTTCATATTGATCGCGGACAATCGCCACAATCACACACCGCGGCCCCGCCAGCCCCAGTCCCTGCAGGAATCGGCCGCAAAGCATTACAGTCAGATCCGTTGCAAACAGAGACAGACAACATCCCGCCAGAAACAGGCTAAAACCAAGATACACAGCCGGCTTTCGCCCCGTTGTATCAGATAAAGGCCCATAAATGCCCTGCCCGAACGCCAGCCCCAGAAACAGAATGGTGACGATCAACTGGCTGTCGTTGACTGCTTTGGCCCCCAGTTCCTGACCAATTTCGGTCAGTGCAGGCAGCATGGCATCAATCGATAAGGCTACCAATGACTGCATCGAAGCCATCAAGGCTACAAATTCGCCAAATGCGATGGCAGCAGGTTCTCGTTTATGATTCAAGGAAGGTCGTTTTCTGAAAGGAATTCATCCATGTGATCGATACAGGCACGACGCACGCCTGTGGAATCATATCGTGTGCATGGCCGTCTGAAAACCGAGGAAAATCCCGTTGGTGGAAAATGTTCCTCTTGCCCAATTGATTCTGAAATCCTATCTTTCGCGTTGTGAATGAGTTTTTTCTCGACCACTTACTAAAGAGAGAGATTATGCAAAGCGCAGAAAGTTGGCGTTCCATCCTGGAAAACTGGCCGGAAGTCATCCCCAAATCGGGAATCGTGGTCACCACGTACCAGGAATCCATCCCGTTTCAGAACTTTTTACTTTCGACAGGCGTCGTGCTGTTCGAACGCGATAAACCGGATTCGCTGGGCGCACGGAAAGTGATGCTGTCTTACGAAGCGATCTGTGCAATCAAAATGACAGACACAATGGAACTGGCCCGTTATCAGGTGATGGGATTTCAGCCAGCCATGTAGCCGCTGAATCAGGTGACCGACATCCAGCGGGAGAGTAGAATTGTCGGAAGCAGTAACGCTGCAGTGATAATGGCATACTGCGGGTTCGCGGTCCAGACAAAGACCAGGATCGCGTTTAGCATCACGTAAGAAGTGAGCATGGTTTTGACCGCGATCTGAACATTTTGCGGCACCGGATTCAAAACGGCCTGAACCAGACGCCGATTGATCGTCAGTATCACCACGCCGATCGCTGCCAACACCATCGTCAGATTAATCTGTTGAGGCCAGGGATAAGTCGCCAACATCCAGACCAGTGCACCGAGCCCTGCATTGATCACCAGCATACCACCAATTAAATGTCCCCGATGACTCTGTTTGGCTTCCATCCGCGCGAACCAGGTGAGTCCCAAAATAAACAGACCGAGAGCGGCGGCGATGCGGAGTTGTGGTTTGACCCACAGATTGATTTCGCGTGCGACAGCACTCGCCCCCAGCATCACGTTCAGAAAACGACAGATGCCCATCATCACCGGGCCCAGAAACGTTTTTTTCAGAATCGTGTCATAACCGAGTATGGCCACGACCAGCAGACCAGCGACAATCAGGCTCTGTTTACCAACCGTCTGCGCGGCACCAACGCCTGCCAGCATCAGTAAGCCACCTAAGGCAGCTGCTTTTTGAGTCGAGATGCGTCCGGAAGGAATGGGCCGCGAAGGACGTTCTTCCGCATCGACTTTCCGGTCGAATACATCATTGAACACCATGCCTGAAAGATACAGACCGGCAGAGGCGACCAACAGTAATGCAAATGAGACCGGTGGATTGAACGAACCGTGTGTCAGCAAAAAGCCGAGAATGATATCTGACATCGCTGTAAAGACAGCAGGCAGACGCATCAATTGAAAGTAAGCCAGACACTTCTTCATGTTGACGTTGATTCTATTCCTCAGAGACGGTGTTGGCCCATTCCTCAAGCTGCTGATACTGACGCTCAAATTCGGGCGTGGTTGCCTGCATCGGGCTCTTGAAGAACGAGCTCAAATGCGTCATCACGCCACTGCGATTGCCACGACGCCATTCCCGCTCTGTGAAACGAACCATATCGAGCACCAGTGGTGCCGCCAGAACTGAATCCGTTCCCTGCCAGGTAAACTGCAGCGACATTTTTGTATCCAGAAACCCTTTGAAGTGAATGTGATCCCAGGCCGTTTTCCAATCGCCCATCGATTCAATATATTCAATGGAGACCAGAGTCTGTGGTTTATAACCGAGAATTTCCGTCAACAGATGATCTTTGGAATGCACCTTGTTGGATTTATTGACTGGATCATCGAGGACTTTCCCGTCCAGGTTCCCGAAAATGTTATGTCCGACCCAGCTCATCACATTCAAATTTCGGTGAGCAAACATGGGGGCAAGCACACTCTTCATCAATGTTTCGCCGGTTTTGCCGTCGCGGCCGCCGTGTAAGATCTGTTTCTCTTCCGCCAGCTCAATCAACGCTGGCAGGTCTGTCCCTGCGGAAGGAGTGAAGTTCAAGTGCGAGCAGCCGGCATTCATGGCAGCGATCGCATACAAGGCACTGGCGGGAACCGGCGATGTCTCTGCCGAAGCGAGTTGTTCTTTCAACTCAGCCAGTGACAGTGCTTTGGCAGATTCTTCGACCGGTGGTTCGGTTGAGGCCAGATTGACCACGACTACATGTGCCAGATCATGCTGCTTCTGGAATTCGGTCATGTCTGCGGAAAGCCGTGCCAGCGTATCCTGCAGAGATTCCTGGTCATACTGCTTGACGGAATCACCGGCCAACGAACGAATCGTATCGCCGACATGAATCAGTGTTCCCGGCTTCACATTTTTATCGAACTCGTTGAGTTCCGGCTCCACTGCCTGTAGTAGAGCCGGATGAAAGACACCCGAGGTTTCGCTGAAATGTTTGGCGGCTTCTACAAACGAAGTCTCGCGGATTTCATGTCCGCCGATAACAACTTGATCCCAGCCCACCAGATCCAGCTTTTCAAAATAAGGATGTTCTGAAACGAGTCCGCTGGTCCCCGTGAGCCCTTTCTGAAGCGATAACAGTCCGATAGCGGCTGTCGTTGAAACGCCACCCCATGCTCCGATGATCCAAATCCCGATACGCTGTTTCGTCATGATGTTGCCTGAAAACTGATTAAATTTGATTCAATTAAAATCACTGATGATATAGTGCTAGGTGGGAGCAGACAAAGGAAAGACTGCTTTACTCGCGGTCTGGCAGATTCGTTTGCTGCTTTCATGTGAAGTTCATTTCTGTGAGGAATATGTGACGAATTCCCTTGTCACAGAATTTATGTTAATCATGTTTATAATTGTAGGTCCGTACCGACACGACACAATCGAAAGATTCTTGATTCCGTCGAATTTTTTGCACGGGTTTTGATTGAGAAGCGAAATTAACTGGTTTCGAGGGTTTGATCAATCCAGTCCATCAAAGCCTGTTTAAAGCCTTCAATCGTCGTCAGCACCCCACTTTTAGTTTCTGCCAGTTGAGCGGGATCCGTCACTCCTGCCTGGGCAAAGTAATAGAACTTGATCTTGGGCTCCGTACCTGAAGGTCGCACTCCCAGCTGTACAGTCAGAGGCGAACCCTCTGCCTGTGCTTCAAACATCAGAACATTTCCCTGAGGTTTAGAAAAGGTCTCGGACGGGCTATTTTCGGGTAATGCGCGAATTTCAAGGTTTTGATAGTCCCTGACCAGCGTAAATGTAAGATTTCCCATTTTTTGAGGGGGTGTCTGGCGAAATGCTTTCATCAATTGCTTGATCTGTTCATTTCCTGAAGACCCCTTACAGGTTTTGGATATTTGCCCTTCCAGATGATACCCATGCTCGATATACAGCTCATCCAGACGATTCAGGAGTGTTTTCCCCTCACTTTTCAGCTCTGCCGCCAGTTCACAGATCCAAAGTGCTGCGATGGCGGCATCTTTGTCACGGCAGTATTCGCCCGCCAGATAGCCCAGAGATTCTTCTGTACCAAACACAAATTTGCAAGGGCCTTCTTCATCCATCGTTTCTGCGATGTACTTAAATCCGACCAGCAGATTATTAATGATCCGCACATTTGCCGCACGCGAGACGGCTGCGATTAAGGGAGTTGTGACAATCGTCTCGACCACAAAATGATCCGGCGTCAATGTGCCTGCTGTGTGACGCTTTTGGAGCACATAATCAGCCAGCAAAGCACCGACCTGATTTCCCGTGAGATGCACAAAGTCCCCTGCCTCGTTGCGGGCACAGACCCCCAGGCGGTCTGCATCCGGATCACTGGCCAGGATAATCTCGGCACCGGTCTCGTTGCCCAGTGCAATCGCCGGCTGGTAGACTTCTGTCCGTTCCGGGTTAGGAAGTTGATCGGGCACATTGGGAAAATTCCCGTTCTGTTCACACTGAGGCTCAAACCGCTTGACGCCGTCAAAACCCACCTGCTGTAAAACATGAAATACCGATGTTTCTCCGACCCCATGGAGGGGCGAAAACAGCCCATTCAGATCGCGGTTAGTGGAATGGCTTTGTGCGATGACCGAACTGCGATATTCACTGGCAACATCTTCGTCAATATACTTGATCAGTCCCTGCTCGACTGCCTGATCGAAGTCCAGCATCGGAACATCAGTCGCCTGATACACTTCATCAATAATGCCCTGATCGTGTGGCGGGAGCACCTGGCCTCCGGTAGACCAATATGCCTTAAAACCGTTATCCGAGGGGGGGTTATGGGAAGCCGTGATCATCGCACCAACATCACAGCCAAGATGCCTGACTGCGAAAGAAAGTTCCGGCGTGGAACGTGATGTTTTGTAAAAATAAACCGTCAATCCATGGGCGGCAATGACACTCGCAGCGATGCGGGCAAAGCGATTTGAATTGATTCGTGAATCGTGGGCGATAGCTGCTTTTCCGGTCTCGTTGCCGGAGGCTTTTTTATAATAGGCAGCCAGTCCATGAGCCGATTCTGCAATCGTTCGTTCGTTGATTGTGGCGGAACCCAGATCGCTCATTAAGCCACGTCGGCCCCCCGTTCCGAAGGGAATCACTTCCCAAAAATAAGTATCCAACGTCCCGAAATCTCTGTCTTCAATCAACTGTAACAGCGCGGCCTGGTAAGGAGCGTACTGAGGTTCAGTAAGCCAGCGCTGCAAATTGGTGAAAGCAGAGTCAGAAAGTTGTTTTTCCGTGACAGCTGAGCGGGCGATTTCGATGGCCTGCTGGGAATCCAAAGAAGGGGACGGCTCGTTCATCCTGAGATCATTTCCGTATTGGGAATCGCGGGGGTTGTTTTTAACGTTTTTCTACTTAAAAAACGCATTTTTCACTCTCAGGCAGACTCCTTTCACAGAAGCTGACTCAAGCACAACAGCATGAGCACTTCAGGAATGAATACCTGATATTGAACTAGATTGTAGAGCGAACCTCTCTGCGAGCCAACCCTCACGCGAATTCCACTTTCGCGGGTAGACGGGGTTTCCCATCAAAGGAGTGGAACAACACGAACTTGAATTCGCACAATAGAGTGTACTTTGCATCCAAACTCGATATAATTTCATTAGTCAGATTAAGCTGAATCTGCCAATTATACAGCTTGGGGCAGCACTGAAATTTTGCCCATAGAAGAGAATTTCATTTCATTAAGACTTTGCCAGTTTTTGTTTTCCCACCAATCAAGTCCTTGATTCCCCATCATAACAGTGGCAGAATAGGTGGATTGAGTCAGCATATACGAAACTGGTAATACAAATCTCGAGATCTGAGAGTGAAGAAACAAGCAGCGATTTCCCCTGGTCTGTTTCCCATTTCTCAAAATTCCACTCATACGTCCTGTTCCATGATGAACCTGATTGAATAACGAAATTAAGGTAGCACTATGAAGTTTGTTGAAGGTCATACTGTTGGCATTGATTTAGGAACAACCTACTCAGCAATCGCACAACTTGACACTGATGGTCAGCCCATCTCTTTGAAGAATACCGACGGGCGTTCGATTACTCCTTCCGTTGTTTTACTGGGTGAAGAAGGCCGGGTGGTGGTGGGCCCTTCGTTTGAACGAACCGCCATTGAAGACGATCCCACCCGTATCGTTGAAGCCGTCAAACGACATATGGGCGATGATCATTTTTATGTGGTCTATCAGGAAAAGAAACTGACCGCCGAATTTCTTTCTGCTCTGATTCTCAAAAAGATGAAGCAGGATGCAGAAAAAGAAATTGGCACGATCGCGAATGCGGTAATTACGGTCCCTTACTACTTCAATGATGTTCGGCGTAAAGCGACTCAGGACGCCGGCCGGATTGCCGGTTTGAATGTGATCGATATCATCAACGAACCAACGGCAGCGACACTGGCTTATGCCTGGAAGCGGGACGAATTAGGTAATCCCGATGCGATGCCGAATGGCGAACGCACGATTCTGGTTTACGACCTCGGTGGTGGTACGTTTGATGTGACCATTGTCCGTTATTCGCCGACCCAGTTCCGCGTGCTCGCGACTGACGGTGATGTCATGCTGGGGGGACTCGACTGGAGTCAACGTATCGTCGACCACGTCGCAGAACAGTTTAAAAAGAAATTTGGCAGTGACCCGCGCGAAGATCCCGTCGCCATGCGGACCTGTGTGCAGGAGTGTGAAGACGCCAAACGCGAGTTGAGTCAGAAAGCACAGACTCCCGTCTCCATTTACCATAAAGGGAATACCTTAACAGTTGCCCTCACACGTGGCGATTTCGAACGCATGACAGCCGATTTGCTGCAACGAACCCGTGACACGACCGAACTGGTAATGCAACAGGCGGGCGTGGAAAAAGGTCAGCTCGACGATGTCGTGCTGGTCGGTGGTTCGACATTGATGCCTGTAGTCGAAGAAATGTTGAAAAAAGTCTGTGGCAGCGAACCATCTCGTACGATGAATCCCGAAGAAGCAGTCGCACAGGGAGCGGCGATTCATGCGGCGATTCTGGAAGCCCGGGCAACGGGTGGTGAAAGCCGAATGGCGCAAGCCGTCATCAAGCGATTGCGTAGCGTCAACACAGCTGACGTGAACTCGCACTCTCTGGGGGTAAAAATCACCGATCCCAATGATCGCACCCGCAAGATCAATCATATTATGATCAAGCGCAATACAGAGATTCCCGCGAGTGTCAGTCAGAAATTTGTGACAACCTCAGACAATCAGCAGCGGATTCATGTGGTCATCCTGGAAGGAGAGGCCAGTGATCCTGATGCCTGTTCTACCATCGGCGATTTCCGGATTTTGAACCTGCCTGCCAATCTGCCAAAAGGATCGCCTGTCGAAGTCACCTATCGTTATGATGCCAACGGTCGAATTCATGCTTCCGCACGGGAATTGACGGGCAATAACGAATCAGCAACTGAGATCGTCCGTGATTCTGGTCTGGATACGGAAGGTATCGACCGCTTCGAAGTTCTGGCGAAGGACTACGTGGTCGAGTGATGGTTCTCTTCAGTTCAGAGCCTACACGTCAAATTCTGCTCTCTCTGAATGTCCGTGATTGGATAAGTTAAAATTGATATCGTACACTTCGTTTTTGATCTAAGAGCAAGGAGTCCTCTGAGGTGGCAATAGATGTCTACAAGGATTGGCTGGGAATTCCGGAAGGAGATCGTCCTCCTCATCATTATGACTTACTGCGATTGGTCAAATTCGAAGACGATGAAGAAAAGATTCGCGCTCATTATAAAAAATTAAATGGGCACGTTCGAAAGTACGCCTCCGGAAAATACTCAAATGAGTCACAGGAACTGTTAAACGAACTGGCAAAGGCCATGCTTTGTTTAACCGACCCGGAGCGTAAACGAGAATACGACGAAAGCCTGGGACGAGAGTTCGACGAGGATGAACAGACCGGCCCGCAATCGATCGAACAAATCCTGGTAGAACAAGGCCATATCACAAAAGACCAGGCTGCGGAATTGAAGCAGTTTGCAAACCAACGGGGATTATCCACGAGAGATGCCGCCGTCCAGATGCGGTTCGTCAATCCTGAAATCGCGACCCAGGCAATGGCCCGTTCGCAGGGAATGCCTTATATCGATCTGGAAGAAACGGTACCCGACACCAGCATCCTGCTTCAGCTTCCGGAACACGTGGCCAAACGGAATACAATTCTGCCCCTCTTCATCGATGACAATGTTCTGCTGGTTGCCTGTGCGGATCAACCGACCCATGACCTGGAAGATGACCTGCGGATGCGCTACCAGGTTCCCTCCCGCTGGGTACTGGCGATGCCCCGTTCCATTAATACGGGCATCAAACAATTTTACTCTGCTGCAGAAGAGGTGGAAGAAGAAGTTCCTGCAGAAGAAGCTGCCACAAAAACCAAATCGAAAAAAGAGGCCAAACCTGCTAAAAAGGTCGAAAAAAAGAAACCAGCCCGTGGCCCTGCCCAGCTTTCTCCCGAAGAACTCAAAGAGAAAAAACAACTCGCATTCATCTTCAGCGGCTGGGCATTTTGCGGTGCGATCTTAATCGACCAGTTTCTCCTGAAAAACTTTGTTTTCCCACAGACGTGGCCCTGGCATTTCATGCTGACCACACTGGCCGTGCCCATCATCGCCTTTTACCTGATGTCCGGGATGTGGAAAAAGTAAATTCGCCTTGATCGCGACACGTCTTATAACCGGCATAATCGCCATGGTCTGGAGTATTTTCGCATCTGCCGGTTTGTGCGGCGCCCCGCTCTGATTCCTGCCGACCAGAGTTCCGATGATATGGTATATAGATATGAGGGATAGTAATCATTCGTTGAATCTACCTCCCTGCAGCCTGCCTGATTCCGTTTCACATCACTCAAACGATTCAGACTTCGGAGCCTCTGATGGCAATTTCTTCTGTCACTTCTGCAATGAATACGGCGCTCTACAGCATCGACCGTACCAGTCAACGTGTCGCAGAGATTGCAGAGAATGTCTCGTACGGAATTGAAAGCGAAACCGGAGAAAGCAGCCCCCTCATCGACAGCGGCATCGCAGAACTACCACTGCTCAAGCACCAGATTGCCGCGAATGTCAAAGTGTTCGAAACGGCTGAAAGCCTGTTTAACACCCTGCTCTCACAGCGACGCAGATAGCTGATCCAGTCTTATAACTGATCCGTTTTGCATCACACTTCATCGGCAGGAGCTTCGTTGGGCGGCTCCATTTTGCGAAGCTCTGCAATCAAATGCCCCAGCTTGCGGACCTCAATGACCTTCAACTGAAATCCTTGCCAGTCGCAGACGTCTCCCACTTCTGGAATGTGTTCCAGCTTTTCATGGAACATTCCGGCGACCGTTAATAAACCGTCATCCGCGACTTCATAATCCTGCTGTAGCTTTCGGCACAGATAGCGGAGCGTTGTGATCCCTTCGACATGATAGACGCCGGGCTCTACTTCGCGAACCGGTTCCCGTCTCAAGATCCGTTTGGCCCGGCTTGGTTCGGGTGAAAGGATGGTATCTATGATATCATCGTGCGAGACAATACCGATCGTTTCACCATATTCATCCACCACGGAAGCAAACTGACATTCTTCCGTCTGAAACCGGGAAAAAACATCAGACAGATTCGCACACCAGGGAACATGAATTACCCGTTTCGATTTTTGATTCAACGTTTTTTCGGTAAACGAAGATAATTCTGTCAGCGAAATAATCCGATCGATTTCATCTGAATCGTTCTCGCGTTTACGCAAGATAATGTAGTCGGTATTCGGCGTAATTTTTGTCAGGTCTTCCAGCTTTAAAGGCATATTAAATGTGAGGTAGGTGCCCCGGGGACGCATTGCCTCTTCCACCAGCATTTCAGAAAGGTCCAGAATGTTATGCAGAATCTGCCTTTCATGACGAATCACCTCTTCACTGGCCCCTGAAGCATCCACGGCCCGTTCGAGATCTTCCGAATGTAAATACGATTCTTTCTGAATGTGAGGCCAGAATGTCCGTCGCATCATCCGACTGATATTTTGCAGCAGCGGAATGACAGGATCCAGAATTCGCACTGAAACCGCTAACGGCCAACTCACCATGATCGCGATTTTCTTACGAAAAACGATCGACAGACTCTTCGGTAGAACTTCGCCGAACAGAATAATCGCCAACAGACTTCCGACAGTAAAAATACCGGCTCCCGCTGTCATGCCGGCATCAGCCAGTTTCTTGGCAATGACTCCGGCGACGGCAAAATAAGACAAATTGATCAGCAGGTTCCAGAACAACACAGCCGTCAGTAACCGATCCGCATCCGCGGCCAGTGCTGCCACAATCTGTTCGCTGGGCTTCCCTTTGCTGAACTGTCTGAGCTCTCCCCGCGAGAGATAAAAGATGGCCGTCTCGCTCCCCGAAAAGAAGCCGGAAGCACAAATCAAAGCGAATAACGCCAGTGATCCTGGAAACCAAATTGCAACGGAATCAATAAATGCGATCATCATGAATCGGGGGCGCCACTCTATCCTTTATCAAAAGTGGTTTTTCCCAGAGCAACATCAAATTCAGACACTGCCGGAATATACATGGCAAGAACGGGAAGCCCATACGCAAACAAAATCGTAATCAGAACTCCCAGAGTTCCTCCCAGTAAAAACGACGTAATAGCATAGAAGGTCAAAAACGGGAGCAACCAGGCCGAAATCGCCAGCGCCCGCGAGGGGTTCCGGTGCGTCAAAGCCGAATGGAGGGCCGCACTTCCTACTACGATAAATACGAGAAAACTTTGCAGCTGGAGCGCAAATGAAGACCGTGCCTGCACCAGCAGAATCATAAAGATACCAATCCCGATAAACAGGAAAAACATGGTACCCAGGCTGCCGCCAATAGCCGAACGACTATTGTCATAAGTCAGCCCCATATGCAGGCCCAATACGACAGAAAAAATCATCAGTGCGCTAAAGCCGATCAGAGCACATAGAAATCCTTCTGTCGAAAAAACGCCCTGACTGATCAGATATACCAGAATCAGGATCGGGGTCAGAATCAATTCTTTACTGTTATAGAAAATTCCCCCTAATTTCCCGAGTACAAATTCTCTGGCAGAAATATCGGTGACCAATAACAGCTCCAGCGTTTTACTGTCTTTTTCTGACGTAATGGACGTCACGGCTTGTGTATTTGCCAACACCAGACTCAGCCAGGCAATCCCGGCAAAAGCCAACCCCTGGGGAGGAATCACGCCGAGATACAACGTTCCCTCGGCCACCGCGTCCGATGTGACGGCGGCCCAGAGCGTGAATCCAGCCAGCAGAAAATAAGCCAGCTTGATCACATAGATCTTTCGTCCATAGGCCTTGGTCATGATTTCCCGCCAAATAACGGGATTCGTCCAGATGGTGCGCGCCTGCTCCTTTGTAACAACTTCTTCGGTTTCTTCCTTAGGTGTCGCTTTATAAACGGATCGAGATGGATTCCAGACCCGCAGCCTCAAAACCGTGTATGCTTTGAGAGCGAAACCCAACACAAACAGGCTGATCAGGGAAGGCCAGGCACTGATCGAAACCGGTTGCAATCCTGTATTCAGCGAGAGCGGATTCAAGATCTCATACAAAGCACGAAACGGGTCCAGGCCGGCAATAAAGGGCCGCACCGCTGAGTGTGCTCCCAACAGACTCACGATCAGCTCGACCACTCCCAGAAAAACAACCATTCCCAACACACTGATCGCCAGAGTCTGAAAGGTTTTTTCGCGCCAGAATGCCACTAGACCAGCCCAGCTACCCGTTGCGAAAACGGTCATCAGGCACAAAAGTTCCATCCAGAGAATCTGGGATAATTCAATCCCTCCCAGCAGATAGAGAAACACAAATACCGGAATGGAAGCCGCCAGCAACACATAAACCACCAGCAGGCTGGACTGTGTTTTCCCACTGACCAGTTCACGGTCTTTGAGCTCGGTCATTAGCAGGAGAATCAAAGTTCCGCGATCTTTTTCCTGAGCTATACTGCCCGCAGAAAATAAAAGTGTGAAAAATAGAACCAGCAGCAATTGCAGGAATGCAATCATCTGAAAGATCAGATTTCCCAGGCGGGCAAATTCCCCGATCGTCGTGGTCTGGATCTGCTGAGTTCCCAGAATGGTCTGACCAGCAGTGAAGATCAAAATAAAGATCGCAGCCACATAACCGGAACGAATCAGGTAGTGGCGAATCTGACGGGGTGAAGTCAACGCTTCCCGAATAAATATTGGATTGCTAAACAATGTATTTTGGCCTCTTTTACCCGATAAGTAGCAACATTCTATAAGAGACGCCGTTCTCCCCACGATCGCAGCATGCCGGTTTGTGTTCGCATGCTTCCTGTATCATATTAGATCGTTCTCTGGATCGCAAATTCTGTCAGTTCCTCAAGGATCTGTCTGGCCGGTGACGCGGGACAGAATTTGAGCGATTCCCGGGCCTGTTTCGCAAAGTCACGTGCCCGATTCGCTGCATACTCGATGGCATCACTGTTTTTAATAAATTGGGCGAGCCGCGATTTGGTCTGTTGATCCGGCTGGGACAGGATTTCCTGAATCGTAGCCTGGTCCTCGGGGCTACTTTGATCCAGCAGTCGAATCAAAGGCAGAGTCAGTTTTTCTTTTTGTAGATCCGAGCCTAATGATTTGCCCATTTGAGCTTCATCGCCGAGTAGATCAAGTAAATCGTCGGTAATCTGGAACGCCACGCCGAGCGCACGTCCATAGTCTTCCAAGGCTTCGACAATTTGCTCATCCGCCTCCGCATACAGAGCTCCGAGCTCCGTACTGATGGCACACAGTTCGGCTGTTTTCCCATTAATGATCTGCAGGTACTGATCTTCGGAAAGATTCAGATTACCCCGCTCATAAATCTGGGCCAGTTCACCTTCACAAACCAGATTTGTGGCACGCCCGATCAGTCGACAGGCGCGGGCATCACCCAGACTGGCACTCAAATGAAACGCGTGTGTGAATAAAAAGTCGCCGACCAGGACGCTGGTTTCATTGTTCCAGCGCGAATTCACGGTCGCCACATGACGGCGGATGAGTGCGTCATCCAGAACATCATCATGCACTAACGTAGCCAGATGAATCATTTCCACAACGGAAGCGAGCACATAGTGACTGTCTTTGATTCCCCCGGTGGCTGCAGCGGAAAGCAGCAACAGAATCGGACGCAGCCGCTTCCCTTGAAAACGGGTGATATGCTGCAAAACATCATGAACATAAGGATGTTTCGAGCTGACTTCGCTCAAAAAAACGCGTTCTGCCTGTTCCAGCTCACCGCCAATTAACTCTTCGACACGTGCCAACAGGTCATGTGTCGTAAGATGGTCCCCCATTACAGCCTCACCACAATATCGAATCGATTTTCCAGTTTTTTCTGGCGGTCGGTTATTCAAAACACAGAACATATGACCTCTTATTTCAGATCAGTATGCGGAGCCATTGTAAGCATTCTCTTCGCAGATAGGAATGCAAACAGGGCCTCCGTGGATGATTTCATGAAGTGAAATTCATCTTTCCGGCATTACCCGAACAAATCGGCGGTTCTCGATCGGAACCGGAACGGTGCAATCAGCCCTGACACGCTCAAATCAGTCTGATTCTCTGAGATAATGTCCGCTTTTCCCGCCTGATTTTTCGACAAGCTGAGTGGGTCCCAGACTCATTCCCCGATCGACGGCTTTACACATATCATACATCGTCAAGGCAGCCACACTGACCGCGGTCAGTGCTTCCATCTCCACACCGGTCTTACCGTCGACTTTGACCGTGGCTTCAATTCGAATTTGCGTTTCACCCAGAGACGCAAATTCGAGACGCACACTATTAATACTGAGTGGATGACAGAGTGGAATCAGGTCGGACGTTTTTTTCGTCGCCATGATGCCGGCGATCCGGGCAATTTCCAACACATCCCCTTTAGAGATCTCGCGATCTAGAATCAGTTTGCGGGTTTCCGCTTTCATCGTGACAAACGATTCCGCAACCGCCACTCGCGCAGTAATTTCTTTGCCCCCCACATCGACCATGCGGCTGGCGCCTTCTTCATCAAAATGAGTCAAATCAGACATCGGAACCTCAATCACATCGTAGGGGACTTATTCATCTCTACAAGATCATCAGATCGGGAGACGTGTTTCGACTAAGCCGCGTCGGAGGCACTGTCAGTCGCATCGGTAGACGCCGATTGCTTGAAGTTTCCATCTTCACTGATGTCATCAAACCGCACCGACATCCGTTTCGAAACTCCCGACTGTTCCATTGTAACGCCATACAGCACATTTCCGACAGTCATCGAACGCTTATTATGCGTGATCATGATGAACTGCGTCGTATCCTTGAAGTCGTCAATCAGACCGGCATAACGCTCAACGTTAGCTTCATCGAGGGCCGCATCAACTTCGTCCAGAATACAGAACGGGCTGGGACGGCTACGGAAGATCGACATTAACAGCGCCACTGCGGTTAAGGTTTTTTCACCACCACTTAAAAGCGTTAATCCACGCAACTCTTTTCCGGGCGGACGCGCCACGATTTCAATTCCACATTCCAGCACATCATCGGGATCTTCCAGAATGATATCCGCTTCACCACCGCCAAACAGCTTTCGGAAGATTTCCTGGAAATGGCCGCGGATCACTTCAAACGTATCGTAGAATAATCGCTTACTCTCGGCATTGATCCGACGAATGATTTCTTCCAGGGATGATTTCGCTTCGTTCAGGTCGTCCAGTTGCGATTTCATATATTCAAAGCGGCATTCCAGTTCGTCCAGGTCGTTCAGACTGTCCGAATTGACGCTGCCCATCATCTTGATTTTTCGTCGCAGTCGATTTACCTGTGCTTCGATCTCGGGGCGAATCTCAAGATAAAGCGCGGCATTAAAACCCGGCTCCGTCTGATCCACGTCTTCGTTTTCAACCAGTTCTATCTCGACCGGCTCCACATCGCTTTCCGAACTGGATGAAAGATCCTCTGAAGCAGCTTCGCTTTCCTCTTCGGTCAGTTCCGCCTGGGCATCCGCTTCACTCTGTTCCTGCTCTGCCTCGGCCTGTTCCTCAAGGTATTGCTTCAAAATCGACTCACCCGTGGAGACAATTTCTTCCAGTGAGAGTTGGTACTCTTCCTCGATGCGTTCAGTCAATGTGCTGATCTGATGCTCGATATCACGAGTTTTGAATTCTTCCTCGTGTTTTTTATCGCCCAGTTCACGGCGTTCTTTTCGTAGCGCTGCTTCTTCGGCACTCAACTGCTTTTTGAGTTGCCGTTTTTCGTCACGTATGGTTGCCAGACTTCTGGCTTGCTCCAGAAATGTCTCCTGAATCAAAAACTGTTCGTCCAGCATTGCCCGTGTATTTAAGATGTGCAGCTTGATTTGCGAATTCTTTTCCAGCGATAATTCATACCGCCGACTCGATTCTTCCTGCTGCTGTTCGCGCTGTTCGAATTCCAGCTTCAAACGGCCAAAACGCTGCGTCAGGCCGGTTAAACGCTCCTCGTGCGTCGCCAGTTCCAGCTGGCGGGCGTTTTGCTGTTCTTTCATCTCCTGAACTTCGCACTGCTTGTTAAGCAATACTGATTCGTCCTGCTGAATCTCTGACTGCAGCGCTTCCAGCCTGGTTTCTGTCTCCTGTTTTTCCACTGCCACCACTGCCGATTCGGTTTGCAGTTTCTGAGCGTGCAACTCCAGATCCTGCAGATCGTTTCTGACTGTTGCTAATTCTTCGTTTAACTGCTCCCGTTTATGCTCAGCGGCGACCTTCGCGGCCTTCTCTGTGGAAAGTGCTTCGGAGGCAATCTGCATCTGCTCCTGGCAGATGCTCCGTTCTTCGTCCACCGTTGATAACAGGTCATCCAGTTTCTCGAGCGAGGATTCGTTCTCGTTTAAGGTCCGATCAATTCTGATCAGATCGTTTTTCAGTTTTCGTAATTCACTCTTACGAGTGAAAATCGCAGACTCGCCACCAATCGCGCCCACAAAAACCGACTGATTTTCTTCAATCAGCTCTCCTTGCAGTGTGACAAAACGGCACTGTTGCCCCTTGGTTCGAGACAAATTGACGGCAGTTTCTAACGAATCCACGATCCAGGTATCCGACAGCAGCAGTTCAGCCAGTGCCTGATTTTCAGGCGTCGGTTTGACTAACTTGTCAGCGCGGTAAATCACCCCTCGCTCTGCAGACAAATCGAGTGACTCTTCGTCAGGTTCTGTGGTAAATGATTCCGGCTGTGTCGTCTCACCTTCCATCGAGAAACCGTTTACAACCGGTATTGTCTGTTCGTTTTCCGGCTGACTGAGGGGCCGAGTAATAAAACCGACGCGTCCCGAAATCGAATACTTGCCTTCTTTCAGAAATTGATACAGTGGATCAAACTCACGGATCACTAACAGCTGCGAACGAATTCCTAAAGCAACTTCCAGAAGTGCTGCCTGCTCCAGATCGACATCCAGCAGATCAGCCACGCTCCCGATAATTGTATTCCAGGGAGAATAATTTGATGTCTGAGCGCGATTCAAGATTTCTTTGACGCCGATACTGATCCCTTCCTGGCGTCGTTCCAGATCTTCCAGCACACTTTTGCGGGCCTGATACGCACTCCGCTTTTCTCGCAGGTCAGACAGAAGCTGCGTCTTCTGGTCCTGTTCGCTTAACAAATTCTGCTGCTTTTCATCCACATCAGACAGACTTTGTGCAAACGTAGCTACCTTTTCGCCCGCCAATCGGAATTGTGCTTCGCATGCCGCCAGGGCAGACTCTGCTTCTTCGACCCTTGCTTCCAATTGCAGTCGCTTTTCGTTCGCCTTATCTGTTGAAGTATGATATGTCTCCAGTTGCGTTTGAATCGAAAACAACCGATTGTCCAGAGCCAGTGACTCCTTATTCAACCCATGCACCTGCTGTTGCTTTTCTTGAATTTGTGCATTTGCCGCATCCAGCTCTTCAGTGACCAGCTTAATCCGCGAATGCGTTTCTTCCAGCTTTTCGCGCTGCAGTTGAAACTCAGACTCGGAACTGATTTTTTCATTCTCCACTGCTTCCAGATCTTTCTGGATTTCTGATGTGCGCTTCGCCATCAGAATTCGCTGCTTGCGCAAACGAATGATCTCGGCTTCAAATTCATGTTTTCGTTCGAGCTGGTGTTCGATCGCGGTCTGATTACCGGCGATGCCTTCCCGGTGCGATGCCAGTTTTTTCTCAACCGAACGCAGCTGGTCATCGAACTCTGCAACCTCGGAATCAATGGCTGCCAATTTTTCTTCGTACGTCTGATATTCGTTGTTCAACTCGTCAATACGTTGCTGATACTGTCCGATGGTTGCCTGCAGGGAAGACAGCTGAGAGGTGAGATGCCGCCAGTCATCCGCAGCCATGCCCATCCACAGCTTTCGCAACTCGGTCGAAGCTTCACGGTATTTCGCTGCTTTTGAAGCCTGGCTGCGCGTGGAATTCAACTGGGCTTCGACTTCATCGACAATATCAGTCAGTCTGAGAATATTCTGACCGACCCGCTCCAGTTTCCGTTCGGCGTCGACTTTTCTCGATTTATAACGACTGATTCCCGATGCTTCTTCAAATACCACGCGGCGTGTCGCAGCATTGGCTTGTAAAATCTGATCAACGCGTCCCTGCTCGATGATACTGTAAGCCGAAGTCGCCGCCCCGGTTCCCATGAACAAATCACGAATATCTTTGAGGCGAACCGGATTCCGGTTCAGCAGGTATTCGGAATCACCGTTTTTCCACAAGCGACGGCCGATGTGCACTTCATCGGCGTCAATATCCAGAAAGCCTTCTTTGTTATTAAACGTCAGCGTGGCTTCAGCATACGCGTTCGGCTTGCGTCCCTGCGAACCGTTGAAGATCACATCGGTCATGTCTTTGCCGCGCAGGCTCTTCGGGCTCTGGTCTCCCAACACCCATTTGATACCGTCCACGACATTACTCTTACCACTTCCGTTGGGCCCGACAACGCAAGTAATGCCTTCCGAAAATTCAAAGATGGTCCGGTCGGCAAAACTCTTAAAGCCGAACAGTTCCAATGATTTCAGCATCACGTAACCTTACACGGGAAAACAGATCGTGGGAGCCTGACTTTAAACTGGCAATCACAACGCAAAAGTAACAGTTCTTAAATTGAAGAGGATTCGAAACTGGCTTATTTTTTGAAGTAACGGAACAAGCTCTGGAAAGTGGTCTGTTTGATAAATTTATCATCATCGTCATCGTCTGATGATTTTGACTTGCGGTAATCCGCTAAACTCGCTTTACCATTTTCATCTTCATCTAAGTCATACTTAGATTTTTTTGACGTTTTCTCTTGAGGTCCGCCCGAGTGGAAAATATTCGGAACCACATTCTGATTTCCGATACGGGCCCCCTTCTTCCGCTTAGGCTTGTTGGATTTCATCGTCCCCGATTTCAGAGCCATCAAAGCATCTTCCTCGGTAGGCCGATAGTACATGCGCCCCCCTTCTGGTAAGGCATCAATTTCTACCTGGCCGTCAACATTCCCCTGTTGATGTGCCTGTAGAATCATTTGGGCAATATCAGGATAACTGGCGCCCATCTCGACAGCCGTTCGAATCACAACGGCAATATTTTTAGGAACACGCTTCCGCTGATCCGGTTCGCCAACCTTGTATTTACTGACAGTGATTTCTTCCGTCCCTGGTGCACCCGTGATTAAGACTTCTCCCGCCCGCACGGCGATCGGCACTCGAAACTCCTGTTTCGAACCGAACAGAACCACTTCCGGGTGTTTCCGGTGGGTGATATGAATCATCGGTCCCCCATTTTTCGGGTTCCCCTCTTTGGCATCCGGATCATGATCGACGACAGTTTCCAGTTCGGTCTCCAGCACATGCAGCAGGAACTGCCCATTCATGTCTTCGCCGCGAATAAACGGATCGTTTTTATCCAGAGTCCAGAGCGCCCGAAATGCACCATAGCGGGTTTCGGCACTGGTCATACTCATCAAATCGCGTAAATACATGTGCGCTTCAGGCTCATCAATGGCCGACATCGCCGCCAGTGCATAGACGCGGAACGCCGGCTCTTCCCGGGCCGCTTCTGCCAGTGCTTTAAGGCCCGACCCGTCATCCAGATAAGCCAGTGCGACAGCCGCATGAAAACGGACTTCCAACAGCGGGCTTTTCAGCGCCGCTTTCAGAATCGGAATTGATTTTTTACCGATCGCTTCCAGCTGAATCGAAGCACGTTCGGCCTTCTCGGGGATCATGATTTCCTCGGTCAGCTTTTGCATCCGTACACGTTGCGCGACATCGGTCTCACGGAAGGCAATATTTCGTACCACCTGCAGGTAGCGTGAATCGTTATGCTTATAGCGCGGCTTCAGCTTTAACACGACTTTCTTATCAGTCTTCGCTTCTGCCAGTGGTTCTTCAATTCCATATTTATCAAAGTGATGGAAGCGGCCACCGATTCGATTAGCAATACGTTGCGCGTTACGAATACTCTTGAAATCGTTTCGCAGGTAGAGTGCCAGATCGCGGTCTTCGGCTACGGAAATCCCGCCAGACAGAATCCGTCCACGTCGCAGAATTCCGGCGGTCCCTTTTTTACGATCTTCTTCCGACATCGGCGGAATCAGAATGGGCCCCTGCGCCTTGGCCAGGATATGGCCTTTCAAAAGTCCGCGTCCCTGAATCATCGCCTGCTCAGCCAGATAGGACTCCATTAACCAGCCCCCTTCCAGGCTGGTCGCTTCACTGTTTCCGGGCAGATAGACTTCCACGTCGAACGTTTCGCCTTTACGAATCAGAGGCGGCAGATAGGCTTTCACAATCACGAGTGCTGTGGAGGGACTGCGTAAAATATGGTTCGGATTTTTGACATTGCGGCGGCGCATCTCGCGGAGAAGTGCTTCACGGTGCACGGAAGGGGGCGGATTCCCACCAGTCCCATTTAAGCCCGTGATTAAGCCCACACCTTGCAGTGCGATCAGGTTTTTCCCCGTGATTTGTGTATATTCCCCAATGAATGGGGTCTCTACTTTCACTTCTGTCTCAAATTCTTCTGTCAGAGACGTTTCGTCTTCATCCGGACTTTGCGAACGTAGACTGGCTGGATTCAACCAGTTCTCCGGATTCAAATTCAGTTTTTGACAGCCCGTAAAACCGGCTGTCAGCATGCTTAAGACGATGAATAGATTGACTGAGCTCTTCACAGTACGACCCCGTTTGTGAGAAAATAGTCTTTTCAGAATGTTTGTTTTCAACAGAGACCAGTCCCGAACGCAATTTGATCCTCAAGCAGCCAGGTGGTTTCAATACAACCTGAGCCTGTCCAGTTTTTAAACTGAAGTACGCATTGAGTCATCAAACATTGTCAGAACTGACAAAGCAGAAAACCTGAAGAGAATTGAGATTTGATTTGAGAGAGATTTGTGTGGATCGGAAGCTTATTGCAAAGCGAAAAACGGGTCAATACCGTTTTTCAGCTTGAAAAACAGCCGAAGTTGGTCTCGGTATTGGAAACTGTTGCGTGGAGATCGTCATGACGGAAGCTTATTTAAGCAGTTGCAGTT
Source organism: Gimesia fumaroli (assembly GCF_007754425.1). Lineage (NCBI taxonomy): Bacteria > Pseudomonadati > Planctomycetota > Planctomycetia > Planctomycetales > Planctomycetaceae > Gimesia > Gimesia fumaroli. Next base: position 1,154,270 of record NZ_CP037452.1, on the reverse strand, counting down.
TCTCTACTTCCGCCCCTGTCTGACGAATTTTCTTTGTGCTTTTTTTCGATTTGATCTGGACATCGGTAATCGAAATTCCGTCAAAAAAATCAAACTCACTCTGGGTTGAGGACTGAATCTCTACAAGATCAGTCGATCTAGCCGGACGTACCTTGATACTGACTTTATCAATGGGATAAATCTGAAGAGTATGTTGATCGGGAAATAAAAGTTGAATCCGGGAGGCTTCGATCTGCGTCGTTTTCTGCTTGCTGGTTCGCAGTAGTGTGACATGCCCACGATCCCGGCTCAGGAGCATCACCCCACGTCCATACGCATTGTTGAATAGACTGGCAGTTCGTGCGAACATCCGCAGTTGATCCCGCTCGTTTTCAATTTCAATATTCCCTTGCAAGGTCATTTGCAGATCCTGTGGATCTTTATAGGAAACATCAATTCGGTCTGCCGAAATACGGGTTTGGCCACATACAAGCCGTGCATTTTGTTTCAAAGTGATGATTTTTTGACCAGGACTCTTAACCCGAACGCTCAGGTCTTTGCCCTGCATGGAAAAGGGGCCAAACTGAAGCGTATTGGTTTCTGTCAACCGGACCGCATCGATTTTTGACTTTTTATCCGCGTCAAATGCGGGGTCCGTTGCCTGGCAAAACGTTTGAATTCCAGCCAAACAAAGCAAGACAGTCAAACTTCGTGCCAACATCACTAATCTCCCATTCCAAACTGATAGAGCAACTCTATTTGATCCTCTTATAGAACTGACTTGTGATCTTTACTGTTTCCGTTTTTACTTACTTGAAGGACTGAAAATATTATTTCCTGGACTGGAAAACGGTGGAGACTCAAAGCCCGTACGAGGAGATTGAGGAACTCCAAATAGATCGCCCGGACTGGATTGAGGGCTGAAGAGCTGATCTTCTTTGGTCGCATTCCGTTCCGAGATCGCGACAGGTCCCTGAGATTTGATCGATACGACATTTTGATCTTTAAATTGAATTTCAATCTCGGCAGCTTCCATACGAGTGGTTTTGGAACCAGTATACCGGATCAAAAGTGCGTCCTGCTCTGCTTCTCCTTTCAGCGTAAGGGATTTCGCGCCAAAATCAAACTTCGCTTCCACCGCATTGGCCCGCAGTTTGTCGCCTTTGCTGAAAATGGTGACGTTCCCCTTCAGGTCGAGAACCGCATTCTCAATTTTCGAGTATGTCACATGAATGAAGTTGGCAGTGATCACGATTTCGTCTATTTTCAGTGCAGATTGGCCGCGCAGGCTGATGTCATGCTTACCATCCCGCTGAACATTATAGTCAATTTCCTCTCCCTTTAATTCCATTCCGGGAAGTGCGAGCGTATGCACCTTTGCCGCAGCAGCGGCTTTCTTTTCCTCTGCCGCAGAGCCAGAAGTCACAAGCCCCAGAAAAATCACCGAAATCAGGCAGAGTGAGAAGACTTTGTTAGACATGGTTTGACTCCACTCGCATTAAGGAAAGAAATGATCCAGACTCCGGGGCAAGGTGTAGCACTGTTCTAACAAACACGAGTCAAAGGGTCCATGCCAATTTTCGCGGAAAGGGACTCTTTGCTCGATCGCAGAATATCTTTGCCGAAACAGTTTTCAAATCATCGTCCGTGCGGCATGATAGTAAGAACAATGTTAGTCACGATCGTTTAAGAAGTTACAACATTCCCGATCATCCGATATCCTGCGAGAGCCCCCCTATGATTTTTCCACGAAAATTTATTGTCAAAACTACAATCGCGTTGGCCCTGTGTGCGATACTTTCCCCTGCCTTAGTACACGCTGATGGCCCGGCTGACAACATTCCCGACAAAGTCCGCCGCATCCCCTCACTCGGTGTTGAAGTTCCTGCTGAGAAAAAACAGGAGTTGCAACAGGGACTGACAAAACTTCAGGCATCGCTGGATCAATTGAACAAGAGCAAAGACGCGCGAATCAAGGCATTGATCCCGGACGTCGAAATCTATCACCGAGCCGTACGGTGTGCGCTCGACTATCAGGAGTTCTTTCACGAACGCGAAATTGGCAACGGGCTCAAGCTGTTACAACAGGGCCAAAAACGGGCCGACCAGTTGCTGAAAGGGGAAGCCCCCTGGACACGTCAGACAGGGCTGGTCGTCCGCGGTTATGTCTCGAAAATCGACCAGACCGTGCAACCTTATGGCCTGGTGATTCCCGACAGCTATACGTTTGATGGAAAAAGTCAGTATCGATGTGACCTCTGGTTTCATGGCAGAGGCGAACGGCTGAGCGAAGTCAACTTCATCAGCCAGCAACAACGTTCGCGCGGGCAATATACGCCTGCCAACACCATCGTGTTGCATCCTTATGGTCGCTATTCCAATGCCTTCAAGTTCGCCGGTGAAATTGATGTACTGGAAGCACTGGAATCAACAAAGCAGAATTACCGTATCGATGACGACCGCGTCTCCGTACGTGGCTTTTCAATGGGGGGCGCTGCCTGCTGGCAGTTCGCCGTGCATTATGCGGATCGCTGGTTCGCTGCGAATCCCGGAGCCGGCTTTTCAGAAACACCTCTGTTCCTGGATGTGTTTCAGAAAGAAACCTTGAAACCGACCTGGTACGAAAAGAAATTGTGGCAAATGTATGACTGCCCTGGTTACGCGCTCAATCTGTATCAGTGTCCGACCGTTGCCTACAGTGGGGAAATCGACCGTCAGAAGCAGGCAGCCGACGTGATGGAAGACGCCTTGAAAAAAGTCGGCATTGATCTCGTGCATATCATTGGCCCCAACACGGCACACAAGATTCACCCTGATTCCAAACTGGTCATCGAAGACAAAATGGATTCCCTCGCACGCGTGGGCCGTCAACGTATTCCCCGCACCGTGCATCTGGTGGCCTATACTTTAAAATATAATCGGATGGCATGGGTCACACTGGATGCGATGGAAGAAGAATGGACACAGGCGCAGATTGATGCTCGTCTGCGTTCGCGAAATCGGGTTGAAGTCAAAACCAACAATGTCACCGGATTCACACTGAAGATGGCAGCAGGAGAGTCGCCGCTGGATATGACGCAACCAGTCACCGTCGAAATTGACGGCGTCCAACTCGAAGCACCGCGTCCGAAATCAGACCGGTCCTGGAATGTTTCATTTCACAGAGCAAATTCCGTCTGGCAACTGGGGCCCGCCGTTTATGAACCGGGTCAACTCGTTAAAAAACATAATCTGCAAGGCCCCATTGACGATGCCTTCATGGATTCCTTTATTTTTGTCTCCCCTTCCGGAACGTGTGCTTCACCGACTGTTGACAAATGGGTTCAGTCAGAAATGCAACACGCCATCGTGCATTGGCGTCAGCAGTTTCGCGGCGATGCTCGCGTTTTGAAAGATTCTCAAATTACCGACAAAGAAATCGCTGCAAGCAACCTGGTGCTGTGGGGCGATCCCCAGAGTAATCAACTCATCAAAAAGATTGTGGACAAGCTGCCGATTCAATGGAACAAGGATTCGATTGTCGTAGGCGATAAGCAATATCCTGCCGATCATCATGCTCCGGTTCTGATTTTCCCGAATCCGTTGAACCCCGAGAAATATGTGGTCCTCAACAGTGGATTTACTTATCGCGAATATGCCTATTTGAATAATGCCCGACAGGTGCCGATGCTGCCTGACTGGGCGATCATCGACTTGCGTACGCCAGCGAGTAGCCAATATCCGGGCAAAGTCGTGGATGCCAATTTCTTTGATGAATTCTGGCGCGTAAAATAATACGATCCGATTTCGAAGCGCGCCACTTCGGAATGAACTGAAAATCAAACCTTTCAGAATGGTGAAACCATCCATGAAATTCTTAACAAATTCGCTGATTGCTGTATTGTTGATGTCAATGACAGGCAGGGTCACTGCCGAGGTCTCTTATTATAAGCCCTCGTCAAAAACAGGGACTTCGCTCTGTGTGATTGTCAAAGACGATGTATTGGTACACACATCTCAAATCCTGCCTTTAAATATTAAAGGGGGTCGGATTACTTCAGAAAGTGGCAGCGATCAATGTGTGCTCGTGCTCAAGAATTTGAATTACCTACTGGAAAAAGTGGACAGCAGTCTGAACCAACTGGTGAAATTGAATATCTATGTCACCCATGAAGACCTGATCCAGGAGGTGCAACGGCTGATCAAGGAACTAAAGTTACCAGCTCAACCCGCGTGCACTTTTATCGTGACAAAGCTATCTGATCCCAAAGTATTGGTCGCCATGGATGCCGTCGCGGTAACAGGTTCAAATCAGAAACTGTCGAAAGCAGTGATATTTAACGATGACGTTTCCGGCTTCCGTGCCGCTTTACTACCGGCGGGGCGCACCGCCTACATCTCAGGTCAGGCGGTCAAAGCTGACACCCTGGCTGAGTCCACCAAAAAGACAATGGAAGAACTATTTCAAACGATCAAGTACCTGGGAGGTTCACCGGAAAATATCATCCAGATCAAAGCCTTTCTGACTCCAATGTCCGAGGCAACAGCAGCCAGTCAGGTCATCGACGGTTTTTTCCCGTATGATAGCAAGCATCCCATCTCACTCGTCGAATGGTATTCTTCGCTACCGATTGAAATTGAAATGATCGTCGCCCTGCCGGGTGAGGCACCTGCGTCTCGTCCGACGGAGACCGTCACCTATAAAACACCCACTGGTATGAAAGCCTCTCCCGTTTACAGTCGGGTCGCGATTGCAGAAGTCAGTGACCGGATTTATGTCTCGGGAATTACTTCCAAAGAACCTGGCAACAACAGCACACGAATTCACAGTGTTTTCAATCAGCTGAAGGAAATCGTCGGGGAAGCCCATAGCGATATGCAGCATCTGGTGAAAGCCACGTATTATGTTTCGGAAAATGAAATCAGCGGCGACTTCGGCAAAATCCGCAAGGAATACTACAATCCGAACCGACCGCCGGCCGCCTCTAAAGCCACGGTGAAAAGCGTAGGCATTCCGAATCGAATTCTGCTGCTGGATATGATCGTGGTACCTGCGAAATAGTGCAGCACCCACATTGATGAGTCAAACAAAAAACGCCCTGGTTCAACAGGGCGTTTTTTATCGATATGTATCGGCACATTTACTGACTGAACTCAGGCAATGATTTCATTCACAATGCGACAGGGTTGACCGTCAATCAGTGTCTGCTCTGCAGCATTGCGGGTGAAGGTCAGTCGCTCGGCATCGAGGCCGAATAGATGCATCAAGGTCGCGTGATAATCACTATGGCTGACCTTATCTTTCACCGCATAGTGACCGAAATCATCAGTCTCGCCGTATGTCATACCCGATTTTAAACCGCCGCCCGCCAGCCACATGCTGAAGCCGTAGGTGTTATGATCGCGGCCCTGTTTCGCAACGCCGGCGTCATTCTGGATCACAGGCAAACGTCCCATTTCGCCGCCCCAATGCACGAGCGTTTCGTCCAGCAGACCGCGTTGCTTCAGGTCTTTGACCAGGCCGGCAGAAGGCACGTCCACCCGTTTACAGGTTCGTGGCAGCGAAGTTCGCATACTGGTGTGGTGATCCCAGTGCTGATTCCCGGTCATAATCTGCACAAAACGCACGCCACGTTCAATTAAGCGGCGGGAGATCAGACAACGTTTGCCGAACTCGGCTGATTCGGGCACATCAATCCCGTACATGGCTTGCGTGGCTTTCGTTTCTTTACTCAGGTCAAGTGCTTCCGTCGCCGCGGTCTGCATCTTGGCTGCCAATTCATAGCTGGCGATGCGGGCAGAAAGATCGTCTTCGCCCGGATGCTGATTCAGATGACGTTGATTCAGTTTACCGAGGAAATCAAGATATTTTTCCTGCGCTGTTCCGCTGAGGTGCGGGGGCGCATTCAGATTCAGTATCCGTGGCTCTTTAGGACGAATCACGGTTCCCTGATAAAGGGAAGGCAGCCAACCGTTGGTCCAGTTATCTACGCCGAGCACAGGTGCGCCGCCCGGGTCCACCATCGCGATATACGCGGGCAGGTTTTCAGATTCACAACCCAATCCGTAAGTCAGCCAGCTTCCCAAGGTCGGCCGACCGGGAAGGATCCGACCACTGTGCATCGCATAAATCGACTGACCATGATTATTCACGCCGGTATGCATCGACCGCATCAGTACGATGTCGTCCACAACTTCACTCAAACCGGGCAATAGTTCCGATAATTCGGTACCACATTCGCCATGCTTACTGAATTTCCAGGGACTGCCAAGCACTTTGGAACTCGCCTGGGCGGCATTGTCATATTTAATATCGCCCGGGAATTTCTTGCCGTCATATTTTTGCAGCATTGGCTTGGGGTCGAACATGTCCAGATGACTGGGGCCGCCCTGCATGAACATGGAGATCATGGCTTTCGCTTTGGGAGCGTGATGCGTGGGCTTCAGCTTCAGGTCAAAATGTTTCTTCTCCAGCTCAGGCCGCACCACGGGAGTCTTGGCCTGTAACTGTTCCTGATTCAATAACCAGGATAACGCGACAGAACCAATGCCCATGGAACTGGTCGCCAGAAAGTGGCGGCGGGAATGGGCGGCTGAGATAGTTGGTTTATGATTCATAATTCGATACCGATCTGATACCAGGCGTCAATAAATTTTAAAGCTGATTCAATGTCAATCGATTCTAGTCAACATACAGAAACCCGTTGCTGCTCAACAATGCCTGGCAGAAGGTTGCCAGTGCCAGTTGCTCCGGCGTTTTACCGGCAGCCTTCGCTGTTGTCTTGAACTGGGGGACCTGCGACTTGATAAATTCGACTGACTGCTGCACTTCTTCAGTGGAAGGTTCTTTTCCAAACGCAAGCATCCAGGCTAGTTTGACCTGTTCGGCTTGATTTCCGGCCTGTTCTTTTTCCAGTCGCTCTGCAAAATATTCGGCATGTTCGACCATAAAGCCGCTGTTCATCATCAACAGGGATTGTGGCGCGACGGTGGAAGAAGAACGCTTTTCACAATTCGGCTCCATTTTCGGAGCATCGAACATATCAAGCACCGCCAGGGGCTTACTGCGACTGACGGCCACATAGATACTGCGACGGAATTTGCGATCATCCATTTTGATCGCTTTTCCCTGGCGGCCCGCCGAATCAACGTTTGCGACGCCGACAACGATCTGTCCGACTTCATCTTCTTTCACGGGTACAGGCTGACCATACAGGTCGGTTTTGAGTTTTCCGGTGACCGCGATAATGGAATCGCGAATCGTTTCCGCTTCCAGACGGCGAACGGGCATATGTCCGTAAAGCAGATTGTCCGGGTCGGCTACATCGTATTCGTCGGAACGTTGCGAACTTTGCTTATAAGCGGTGGACGTCATCAGCATTTTATGCAGACGTTTGATTTTCCAGCCATGCGATACGAAGTCGTTCGCCAGCCAGTCTAACAGTTCCAGATGTGTTGGAGGGATGCCCAGCTTTCCGAAATCGGTGGGTGAGGCGACGATGCCTTTGCCGAAATGATGCAGCCAGAGTCGATTCACGAAAACCCGTGCGGTCAGAGGATGCTGGCCGCTGGTGATATACTTCGCATATGCCAATCGGCGCCCGGTGGTCGGCAATTCCTTATTAACGGCAGGGATCTCAACCGTTTTTTCCAGATTGGATTTAATCACCGTCAGGCCGGCCGGCAACAATTCATGCTTGGGTTGCTCGAAATCACCTCGATTGAAGAAGAAGGTTTTAGGGACCTTGCCGGGCACTTCCGTCAACACCCGAATGAACTCTTCTTTCGGTTTCTTGTCGCGGATCGCAGTTGCTTTGTCGCTGTACTCCTTCAGAATCGCCGTCGTTTTCAGTTCCATGAACCGTTTGGCTTCATCCTTATGATGCTGGACCTGTGCGGCCCCTGCCTTATCAAACTCCGCGAGGTTGGAAGTGGAAACCAACAGCGCCGGAAATTCGGCAATAATTTTCTTTTGTTCTTCCGTCCGTTTTTTCGCATCCGCTTTCTGGGCTGCTAATGCGGCTGCCCGTTGTGCTTCCGGAATTTTCTCCAGCGTTTCTTTTTTGATTTTTTCGACCAGCGTTTTGGCCAGTTCTTTGGCTTTCTGAGTTTCTTTGCCGGATTGCTCATGCAGAGTCCGGTCATACAAATACAGCGAGCCGGCCGACAGACGGTTAATCCGCGGATACTCTTTGAGCATGGCGACCTGCTCTTTGGTTCGTTTCTTTCCGGTTGTTTTATAAGCTTTGCGCATTGCGTCCCGTTTCTCTTCGGGAACATCCAACAGCTCGCGTTCTAATGTCCGGTCGATAAACTTGTTAACCAGTTCGGTGCGTTCCGCGAGGATTTTTTTTGCCTCGGCTTCAAATTCATTGGCGATTTTTCGGTCTGCATCCGACATGATCGAAATACGACGCGCTGCGGGCGTTCGCCAGTTTTTCCAGTCAAACGCCGGTTCAAAAATGGCGCGGAAGCGATAGTAGTCGTTCTGAGGAATGGGATCGTATTTGTGATCGTGACACTGGGCACACGCGACCGTCAAACCCAAAATCGATGACGAGACAATATCCACCGTATCCGTAATCACCTGATTCTTCGCGACCTCTTTTTCGGCGGGGTTGCTTCCCGTACCATCCGGGGCCATCCGCAGGAATCCGGTCGCCACCAGTTTTTCCATTTCTTCCGGCTTCAGCTTATGATAGGGGGGCTTGACCATTTCATCGCCCGCCAGTTGCTCCTGCAGAAACTGATCGTAGGGTTTATCTTCATTGAACGCGCGGATCACATAATCGCGATAACGATATGCCCAGGGACGTTCCATATCTTTGTTGTTGTAACCTTCAGAGTCCGCATAGCCGGCAACATCCAGCCAGTGACGTCCCCAACGTTCGCCATAGTGTTTTGATGCCAGTAGACGGTCGATCATTTTTTCGTAAGCGTCGGGGCTTTTGTCATTGAGAAACTGTTTCAGTTCTGCAGGTGTCGGAGGCAGACCGATCAGATCAAAAAATGCACGACGCGCCAGTGCTGCTTTTGAAGCCTCTGAAGTATAGGTCAGATCTTTCTCTTCAAGCTTGGACAAGAGAAACGCATCCACGGGCTGGCGAACCAGTTTGGATTGTTTGACTTTGGGAACGGCATTATTTTTCACCGGTTGAAAAGACCAGAACGCCAATTCATCCGGGAAAACGTAATCAGCGTCAATTTTTTCCGGCTCTGGTCGCAGCGTGTGTGCACCCTGATCAACCCAGCGTTTGAGAATCGCCAGTTCTTCCTCGGGCATATGTTTGCCTTCGGGGGGCATTTCCTTGGCTTCAATGCGGGCAATTAATTCGCTTTCGCCACTTTTTCCGGGAACGATGGAGGGGCCGCTGTCGCCGCCTTTGACCATCAGACGTTTGAGACGCAGGTCGAGACTCCCCTCAGTTTCACCATTCTCACCGTGACAGTGCAGACAGTGAATTTTGAGAATTTTGCGCACATCATTTTCAAAAGAGAGGGTATCCGTTTTTTTTGCAGTGTCTTCGGCTTGAGCAGCACTCAGACTAAAAGAAACTGAAAACAGACACGCCAGGAAAAGTCGCCCGTTCATAGAAGAAGACTCTCTTGGTTATGGTTTAAGTGTGGGCTATCCCTGATGACGGGATAGTATTTTATGGAGGGCACATCGCACTCAAAGAACAATAATATCTTAGAGTTGCTTATATATTATAGTATCGGTTTAACGCGTAAGTGCAAGAGAGGATTTTCAAACGAGTTTGATTCAAGGAAAAGAGTGAAATTATCTGGTTTATGCAAAAAGCAAGGGTTTGAGCATCTTGAGACACTCAAACCCTCGCATATATCACGTAACTCTTTTTCAGAATGAGACTTAGGAACGACTAACCAGTCACCAGTTTTTTCATGAACTCACCTTCGTTCAAGGTGGGTCGTTCCGGGCTTCCCTTGTGGCGGTATTCGAGTTTCATGTTGCTCAGGCCCATCAAGTGATAAATGCTGGTATGAATGTCACGGACATGCATCCGGTCTTCCACCGCATAGAGCCCCAGCTCATCGGTTCCACCAATGGTCTGGCCGCCTTTGACACCGCCGCCCGCCATCCACATAGTGAACCCGGTCGGGTTATGATCGCGGCCGTCTCCTTTTTCACTCATGGGAGTTCGACCAAATTCGCCGCCCCAGACCACGAGCGTGGAATCTAACAGGCCGCGTTGCTTGAGGTCGGTCAGTAGACCGGAAACACATTTATCCATGCCTTTGCAAAGCGCCGCATGACGTTTCTCGATGCCGGAATGAGAATCCCATTTACTACCGGCACCATTGTAAAGTTGAACAAAGCGGACACCCCGCTCGACCAGACGACGTGCTAACAGACAGTTCGTACCATAGACCTTGGTCTCTTTCTCATCCATGCCATACATCTTATAAGTGGCTTCCGTTTCCTGCGTCAGATCGACGGCTTCCGGAGCAGCAGCCTGCATGCGAAACGCCAGCTCATAAGACTCCATCCGGGCAGCCAACTCCGACTGCTGTTTTCGCGACTCTGCATGACGTTTATTTAACTGCGCCAGTAAGTCCAGCTTGCCGGATTCCTGGGATGGGAAAATTTCTTCGGGCCGGTACAAATTGGAAATCGGTGTTTTCCCGGTATTCAAACGCGTCCCCTGATAAACGGCAGGAATAAACGCGGTTCCCCAGTTACGCGGACCGTTGACCACAGTTCCATTGTTGTCCTGAATCACAACGAATGCAGGCAGGCTTTCATTTTCCGTTCCCAGACCATAGGTCACCCAACTGCCTAAAGAAGGACGTCCGGCGAGCGGAATGCAGGTATTCATCTGACAGACGCCACCTGCATGATTGATTCCGTTCGTCCAGCAACCGCGTAAGACAGCAATGTCGTCGGCGCACTTCGCGGTGTGGGGCAACCAATCGGAAATCCAGGTTCCCGCTTCGCCATGCTGTTTCCATTTTCGTTGGGAAGGAAGCAGTGGTGCGTTGATTTCGCCCATCGCGGTAATCGGTTTTTTAAAACTCTCCGGAAGCGGTTTCCCGGCCAGTTTCTGCAATTGTGGTTTGGGATCAAACAGGTCGATATGGCTCGGGCCCCCTTCCATAAACAGGAAGATGACACTTTTCGCCGTCGCCGGAAAGTGTGTCTGTTTGGCTGAGAGAGGCGACAGTGGTTTAGCACTGGCTTTGGCAGCCGCATTGGCCTGTTCCGCCATGATCGCATTCAAGGCAAGCCCGCCGAAACCGGCACCAGCCGAATACAGCAGTTGACGTCGGCTCATCGTCGAATCAGGAAATGCCTGTGGTGATTGATTGCTCATAAGTCTATCTTTCCGCTATTACTATCGTGAGTCACGAATGATTAATCGATGTAGAGAAATTCATTGGAGTTCAAGAAGACGTGACATAAATCTGCCAGTGCCTGATGGCGAGCATCGCTGGCGCCCATCGAAGTTTCAGAGGGAGGCAAGATATGCAGTGCATTTGCCAGACTGTTTTTCAAAAGTCCGCTCTTGGTATTGAATTGCCAGAACGCAATCGTCGCTGAGGGGTTTTTCCCACTATCTTGAATCAGGAGTTCTTCCTGACTCAATGCAGCTCCCGACAGCCGCACGTTATCCAGCAGGCCATTCCAGTTACTGCCAGATGTTTTATCGCGTCCGCCCAGTACCAGATTGTTCTCAGGACGATAGTCACTGATGACTTTATGTTTGACAGAGACGCTCTGGAGCGGTTTCTTGGAAAACAGTTCTTTCACGTAAAACTGAATTCCCGATTCACCGGCTTCAGAAATTTTAACAGTCGCTGCAACATAATAAGGCTTGTTCAATTCCAGGTGCAGGTTGGAGGGCACCACTTCATAGGTCAGTTTCCCGGCCTTGTTGTTGCCCACCAGTTGTAGAATCAAATTCCGAGGTTTGTAAGCCGACTTCTTGCTGGTCACGCCCAGCGACCAGCCTCGCTGTTTGTTGTTTCCCGTCCATTGTGAGGCAATAGTACTGACGGCGGCATTGTCATAGATCGACTCTAATTGCACGTAAGCTTCGATCGTGAAATCCTGATCGGGAAGCGATTTTGATTGGGCAACATGCAGGTTGCTCAGTGTAGAACCTTTCCCGAGCTTGACGGCTTCGCCGGTCGTTTGTGTTATTTGACCGATAAAAGTTTGTTCCTGGCTGTCAGCTTCGGCTTTGATGCGTTTTTCCTGAGACTTCAGGAACCCGGACAGTAACTCAACTTCAGCAGGTTCGGGGGCTTTGCCATACGTCTTCTTATGCAAATACGTAATCAGCTCTTGATCATTGGCAAAGGACTTGGCTTTCAAAGCACGGGCCATCGCATTTGCTCGTTTGAGGAACCAGTCACCATTGATCATTAACAGGGCCTGATTTGCCGTGGTTGTAACGTCCCGTTGCGCGACGCTTTTAATCCCGCCGGGCAAATCAAATGCACCTAAAACTGGGTCTTGTACGTTACGTTTCATAATCGTATAGATACTGCGGCGTGTCTGGCTGGCTCTGACACTGGGACCTCCCAGTTTCATATCGAGTTCACCTGAGAGGAAGAGTGCCGAATCACGAATATCCTCTGCATTCAGTCGGCGAATATTGGCACGCCAATGCAGACGGTTTTGTGGATCTTTGAGTTCTGCCTGTTTCGCCGCAGGATGAAACGCAGACAGGCGATAGGTCTGCGAATTCATGATCAGACGGTGCAGATTTTTGATGCTCCAGCCGTTGTCGACAAAATAACTGGTCAGCCAGTCCAGTAGTTCGGGATGGGTGGGTGATTCGCCCATATGACCGAAGTCATTGGCAGTCGAAACCAGTCCGGTACCAAAGTGATACTGCCACACTCGATTCGTCATGACACGCGTGGTCAATCGGTTCTGAGGATCGACCATCCAGTTGGCCAGCGCTGTGCGGCGGCCTGAAGAATGGGGGGCCGTTGAAATCGGGACAATTTCCGCTTCGCCTGGCTTTAACAAAGATAGAAAGCCGGGATCAATCGGGCGATGTTCCGGATCATCGGGGATGGTTGTGATGGGGGCTGCGCCGCGCGCATCGGTTACACTCATGCCGGTCGGCAATGGTTTTGGTTTCAGATCATCAAAGGCTGCCAGTTCCTTGAGCAGCTCATTGTATTTTTTCCCATTGGGCTTCTCACTCTTTTTGAGCGATCCCAAAGCGGATTTCTGCTTGAGGTCGACCTGACGCTGTACGAGATCTGCCAACTGATGTTCCAGTGCAGTCCGTTCCAGTTCCGGTTTGGCCATAACTTCCTGCAAGTCAGGCGGGAACATTTTAATCTGACTTTTCGCGGCTTTTTCCAGTGTGCTCTTCGTCAATTCGTCAATTTGTTTACGAATCGCCGCCGTCTTCTTTTCCCAGGCATCTAATTTCTGATTGTATTCTGCCAGTTCACGTGGTGTGACAAAAGGAACATCATCGCGAGGCATGAGCGGAGCAAAGAAGGCACGCAGGCGGTAGTAGTCCTGATGCGGAATAGGATCAAACTTGTGATCGTGACAGCGGGCACATCCCATGCTGACCCCCATAAACACATCGCCGGTGGCATCGGTGATGTTGTCTAGAATATCATTCCACTGCGTACGGGAATCGCGTTGATTATATTCGTAAAGATAATGTCTGAGAAAACCGGTCGCCGCCAGTGCCTCGGGATCTTCCGGGGCAATTTCATCACCGGCCAACTGTTCTTTGACGAACTGAGAGTACGGCTTGTCGCTATTGAAGGAACGGACCACGTAGTCTCGGTAACGCCAGATTTGCGGACGAAATGCATCCTGGTTAAACCCATCGGACTCGGCGTAACGTACGACATCCAGCCAGTGCCGCGCCCACTTTTCGCCGTAGTGCGGACTCTCTAAAAGTTCATCAATCAAGCGAGGCCAGGCGTCGGGAGACGGATCATTCACGAAAGCATTGATTTGCTCTACCGTAGGCGGCAAACCGATTAAATCATAATAGGCACGTCGAATCAACGTTGTACGGTCCGCTTCACCAGCGGGGGTCAGTCCTTCTTTTTTCAAACGAGCATAAATGAAGGCATCAACCGGGTTCTTCGACCAGGCCTCTGCTTTTACTGCGGGAACTTTGGTTTGTTTCACAGGCTGAAACACCCAGAAACTGCGATCTTCTTCGGTAAAGAACGTTTCGTTCTTTCGTTGCTTGATTACAAAACCGGCGTTATCAGGCCAGTAAGCACCTGTGGTGACCCAGCGGGTTAGCGTGGCAATTTCTTTGTCTGACAGTTTCTGTTCCGGTGGCATTTCAAAGGATTCAAAGTTAATTGCTTCCACCAGCAGGCTTTCATGCGCCTTACCGGGAACGATGGCCGGTCCGCTTTCGCCCCCTTGCAACATGGCCTTGAGGGAATCCAGTCGTAATTCCCCTTTCTGCTTTTTCTCGCCGTGACATTCCAGACAGTGCTTGATCAGCAGGGGGCGTACTTCTTTCTCGAAGAAGTGGAGTTGCTTCTGATCCACTGCCGCCGCTTTGTCCGGTTTCGTTTTTTCTGCAGCATTCACCAGATTTGCAGAAACGAAAAGAAACAGACTTAGTGTAAGGAGTCGCATGAACAAGGCCTCTTTCATTATTTCGATGCGGAAGACAAAACGATTTCTATCCTCGGGTCACATCACATTAAGTTCGCTATTATTTTTTGGAGTGTTTCAAAGGGGGGAGCCCGGCAATAAATACCGGATCAATCACATCAGCGTTATCCTGGGCATCCTGAATAAACAAACCTTCGACAGTTTCCCCTTCAGCAAAACCCAGGTCAGACAGATCAATGCCGACCGCCAATGCCTTGGCACCGACGATATGCAGGTTGCCTCCGTTGCCGGAAGCAGATTCCAGCTCACTGCGGGAACCAATACCTGTCTGTTGATTTTTATTAAACAAGTGTAACCAGAATTTCTCTAACGGCTTCGCTTCAGGTGAAGCAAGGTCGATATCAAACTGCTCAATTTTGTGAGTTTTCCGTTTCGAAGTGAATGGTAACGGACTGACATAAAATGCATCGCCGGCTGTGGCATGCACGATGACCTGCAGATCAAACAGAACAATATCCGGCCCTGCGTCATTCACGACGGGCTCGCGAAACCGAATTGCCATCCCGGGTGTATTAGGCTGGTTCGGATCTTCGACTTCATTCATCACGGGAGGTTCTGTTAGCGGCGTTTCTGAACCAAAGGGATTCACCACTCCGGTCAACAGACTGCGATCCTGATCCAGCAGATGCCGGCGTAACGTCAGCGGATTCCCATCGGTAGCAGGATCAACGCCATCGTCTCGGGTCAGAAAGGATCTGCCTTTGTAATGTGTCAGCTCAATCCCGATCAAATCCTCGACCGCGTACTCATAAGCAGTTCCCCCGCGCTGAATTTTGACACTCGTCAGATCTTCTGCTTTGCGGCGCGGCCCTAAAGTCGTGTTATATGAAATCACACGATCGGGTAATTTGGAAACATATTGTGCACGGTCAAAGGGAATCTCATTCACAACAAGACCGTTGTTGGTTGTTAAACGTTGTGCCATGCCTTTGGTTAAGCGCTTGGCGGCAACCCCGGAATTCTCATCCAGCTTGATCGGTCGGACATCGGTTTCGCCTTCGATGACTTGCACATCCGTATTACCGGCTTCCGAAACATTTACAGAAAACCGGGTACCATAATCGACGACATTGGAAAGCGGCGTTTCCACCGTAAAGCCTTCGGCGCCTTCAGGAGCAAACACAGAACAGGAACCTAAGCGAACCGCCAGATGCTCGTCCCCTTCACTTTCAAACACAGCCGGTCCTGTCAGGATGACTTCCGCACCATTGGAAAATACAAGCTGTATCTGTCCTTCAGAAATCGCATATTCCTGATAAGCATCGATACACGAGCCGACTTTCAGGAACGGTGCCCCTTCTGCAAACCGCACGGCTGCAGTTTGCGTGACTTTAGCAACAGAAATATTCTCTGGTACCACATCCAGGCTGATTTGCCGGGGTGTTTCAGGAGTCTGTTTCAGAAACAGAAGTCCAATGACGGCCGCAGCACAGACAGTCGTCAATAGCAGCCACAACGCCTGAGGTGCTTTTGCCGGACGACTTGCAGGAGCCTTAGCTCCAACTGCTGGCAGTGTCTGTGTGTGAAAATGAAAATCGATCTCTGGCTCTGGCTGTTCATCGTGCAACCGCTCCAGATTCAGATGCAGTTCCATGTAGTTAAAATACTTCAATCGGGCATCGGAGTCTGTAGACAGAATTTCCTGCAGTTGTTGATGTTGCTCTGGTGTAATGCTTTCGTTACACAGCGCGCCGAAAAGTTCATACAGGAGTTCGTTTTGCTTATTGCTTTGATTCATTTTCCCTCTCCTGTATAAGACATTGTGCGTTCAATACAGTGAGTTAATTGCTGACGAATCTGGTTGAGCCTGTTATATAATGTTTGAACGGCGGACCCGACTGTTTCGGCGACATCTTTCACTGGAGTCTGATCCCGGTAGACCTGATCCACCAGTTGACGATCTTTCTCCTTCAGTTTTTTGATGCAGTCCTGTAAGGCAGTGGCCCGCTGATTGAATTTCAGCTGAGGAACCCCAGCTCTTTCATCAGCCAGTTGCTGAATCACATCTTCTCGAAATTGTAACCGTTTTCTTTGTGCAACTCGAATAAAGTTTTTCACTTCATAGAAGGCTACACCACAGGCCCACGAGAAAAAACTACATGTCGCATCATATTCCGGAAACTTCTTCCAGAGGATCAGGCTGGTTCGCTGAAAAACGTCTTCTGCATCATCCCGATTAGGCAGCAGAGAATAGATATAGGAATAAATCTGATTCCGATGCTGTGTAAACACATGCAGAAACTGCATATGTAAATCGTCGGGCAAGGCGGCATTTTCCAGATCGTTGCTCATGATACCTTCTTTTTAACGATACAAACTCTCAGCTTCTGACAAAAAACGAAGCCGCCCTATCAAGCTATCGTACAAACTTCCGCCGACTTACTTCCGAATTCTATTCATAAATGATCTTTAATACGAAAACTCGCCACTCGCTTGTCGATTCTAAACTAGATTAAGGAATCCGTCATGCAAAATAGTGACATGCGAACATGAAACAGGGCTTATTTGTGTGGAAACCGTTTATTTTTGAAAAAACTCAGGTAAACCACTGCTTTTGCATACGAATGCTTAATGAGGGCAACTTGAATATTGTTCACTAACCCCTAGGTAATTGGTGAAGCATTTCCTCAACTCCCTTTCCATCAGGTTGCTTGAATAGAGGCCTGATTCTCAGAGTTTTGCGTTTCTCTGGACTATTTTTTTATTCATTATTCCAGTTGAAGATATTGTTATCCGGATTCGGTTTAGAAAGACAGGAACGACTCTATGAACAAGTTCAGTCGCTCGCGTTCTCAACGGGGTTTTACCCTGATTGAGTTATTGGTCGTAATCGCCATTATTGCGATTTTAATTGCATTACTCTTGCCCGCTGTCCAACAGGCACGTGAAGCCGCCCGCAGAAGCACCTGTAAAAACAATTTGAAGCAAATTGGGCTTGCGATGCACAACTATCATGAAACATTCCGCACATTTCCTCCCGGGTATGTAGAAGAGATCCTGCCTTCCAATGGCGGCGTGGTAGTTGACAACGAAGGCCACTGGGCTTGGAATGCCATGTTGTTGCCTTATCTCGATCAGGCACCGCTGTTCAATCAGCTGAATGTAGGCACCGTTCCAATCTCAACGGTACTCAATAATGCCACGATTCGTACCACGATGCAGCAGACACTGCCTGTCTTCCGTTGCCCCTCAGACACCGGCCCACCAATTCATGACGAAGCAGGCCGCAGAATCAAGGCAACGGGTGGCTCAGAATACGGTCTGGCTGTGACGAACTATATTGCATCAAACAACTCCTATGGTTTGAAAAAAGACCAGGGAACCAACCCAACAAATACAGCCAATGGTGCTTTTTTCCGCAATAGTTCCGTCAAGATGCGTGATTTATCAGACGGCAGCAGTAATATCATCCTGGTTGGCGAACGTGCTTACAAACTTGGTAACAACAAAGCATTTGCCGGTGCCCTGTATGCAGCTCGTGATTATAACGCTACTGGCCCTGCCATCAGTTCTGATGGTTCCAGTTCCAACCAGGGACTGATCTCCATTTTTGGAGGTGGTGCCGCACCAATTAACGCCAATGCCTCTTCAGGGCAGGGAAGAATTGCCTTCAGCAGCCGCCATGTCGGCGGTGCGCATTTCCTGTTTGGCGATGGCCGCATTAAATTCCTCAGCGAAAATATTGACCACAATGCCGCAACCATTCCGAACGACAGTACGCTCGAGTATCTGATCGGAATCGATGACGGTAATGTTGTTGGTGAATTTTAAGCACCAGGCTTAGAACGCACTGAAGTCGGTGATTCATAAGGGGCAAGCAGTTACTATAATTGCTTGTCCCTTTTTTATTTATCTCATAAAACAGGAATCCGGACCGGACAGCGACACTAACTTGTACAGTCAGCGTGGCCTTTCTATGATTGCCCTTCTCATCTTATCCAATTTCCAGCTTTTCAATAAAGCTCATCGCGTTCAGGAGATTTTTAATGACAGTCGTAACTCAAGGGAGAATTCGTTTTCTCTTCCCACTTCTGTGCCTCATCTCAGTTGGATGTTCAGATACCCCCAGTGATCAACCCGACCGGGGCACGGTAACTGGCACCGTCACCATGGATGAAAAACCGCTGGCAGGAGTGATGGTTGTGTTTAGCCCTGAAGAGGGACGTTCTTCGATGGGCACCACTGACGATGTCGGCAAATATGAACTGGTCTATGTCGGTGATACCAAAGGTGCCAAAATCGGCACGCATAAAATCAGCATCGCAACTGCGCAGTCCGATAGTTCTGAAGAAGAAGGTGGCGCAGGCGCGGCACCATTCAAAGAAACGATTCCAGCGAAATACAACACGAAGTCCACACTGACCGAAGAAGTCAAAGCAGGCGAGAACGTATTCGACTTCCAGCTCACTTCGAACTAGTGTTTGGCAGGCCTCATCACCGGCTCCTTACCAGACCCGGAACCCAGATCAGGAGATCAAGTTCCAGGCCCGGTGAAGGCGGGGGTAGCTCAAAGTGATTTGCAGAAGGCAATCAACCAGTCACTAAGGACGGCGTTTGCCAGGAGGCATTCCTAATACAGGATCAAGGTCGTTGGAAGCAAAGACCTGATCCAGCATTTCTGGCGGCATGTCGCCATCGGCATCCCCAGACCTCTGCCGGTTCGGCCCTTGTGTGGGGCGGTGATCGTCCGGACGATGCGCCAACTGCTCTCTTCTATGGCGTCTCTCATGCATATGATCGCGGCCGATGTCATCCTGCACATCGACATCAATTTCCAGTCCATCAGCCACTTCAATCGTGTCATCCGCGTCCGTGCCTCGAATCACAATCCGCTCCATGCCGGTGAATTCCAGCTGCATGCCGCTGACATCAACATAATCCTCGTTCACGAAGATCGTGTCGCTTTGGTTTGTGCCATTCACAATCAATGTGTCAGCACGGCCTTTCCCCGCTTCGACGACCAGACCACCGGGCAGTTCTGCGACGGTAATCCCTTCAATGGTGACGTGTTGCGATCCGTTATTGGTACTCGTCAGCATCAAACGTTCCACGCTGCCCAGTGACTGACTGCCGATCACCTGCCGCGTTCTGTTGTCAATCACTTCCAGATTCCCGTTTTTCTCGCGAATGGTGACGTCGTTGGAACCGGTTACTGCCAGATCGAGCCGCATGACAGTGGGAGCAAAAAACACGTTTTCCTGCAGCCCTGAGACATCCGTGTTACGTTCAATCACATCGGCCAGTGTCGTACCGCTGATTTCGTCGAGCGCATCACCGGAGAACACGTTCTCATACCAGAAGCGATCTCCATCACGAAGCCGTTCAAACTGATCGACGATAATGGCCGTGAACGTCTCGCCCATACTTGATCCCGGCAGATGATCTTCGGCCAGACCCCCGACCCACAAATCGATATTGTCGACTGTGCCATATAGTTGTTCCAGCTTAGCGGCAACTTCCGGATCAGATGTGATGTCGGAGAAGCTTTCCACCTCAGACAGCCCCAAGGCAACGCGTGTTGCGTTGTAGTCTGCCAGTCCATGGTCGCGGCCACGCTGGATATTCAACGACGCCAGATCGAAACCGTCTGCCCCCGGAGGACCAAACAGGAAGTTGCGAACGTCATCGACGAGTTCGTTGTCGATTTCCTGTGCCACATTCACAGTGGCCCCGCGCAACAGGGAATCGACTCCATTTTGTTCCAGTTCGCTCGGGTTAAAGAATGCGTTCAACAACGCAAGATTGCCTTCATCGGAAACGTTCCCGTTCTCGTCAAGCCGCAGCAGTTCGGACGACAACATTGTGTGCCCGAAGCGATAGGCGGCATTGGAAAATTCATTGGCGATACTGGGATCGACTGTGGAATCGTATCCCGTGTATTCGCTGACGACCCCGGTGCCAAATAATGCTGGCAGGAATTCATTGAACGTAATCGCCTGTAACTCGCCAATCACAATCTGCCGAGCCTGTTGATACAGTTCTTCATCGGTCAGATCCGGGTTTTCCGCCGCCAGTTCTGCAGCAATCCGATTGTGCTCGCGAACCCAGATTGTGTGCATCGAAGTCAATGCCACGTTCTCATTGGCGCGAATATCGCCCGCCTGAAAGAATCCGTCATCTCCGTATGGCAACAGGCCATCATCACTGGTTGCCAGCATTCCCCCTTCGAAGGTTCTCAACTGGGCCGCCAGTTCTTCATCCGAACCGTAGATCATCGAACCATCGATAAATGCGGTAATCTGATTGACCTGCTGCCGCACACCATCTTCGTCTACTTCAAAAGCAGATCGGTTCAGACCAATCACGTCATCCCCGGAGCCATCCGGATCGAAGTAAACGTCACCCGTTGGTACTTCAATCGGAAATGATTCCAGCGGATTGCCGTCTTCATCATGAGCGGCTTCAGTCAGCGTAATATCGTGATCGATGAACTGTCCCCAGACCCAGAAGATGTCTGTCAGGAAACGGTCGTTGGTTTCCTCTGAATTCACCGCAGCGATGACATTACTGATTTCGCGGGCGCTCGGGCGGTCTTCACCGGCAGGAGTCGACAGGCCATCGCCGTAGGCTGCTTCGGCCAGCCTGATGAGCTGTGTACCGGGACTTCCGAGTTCCGGATTGTCGATATTGTTGCCAGTCCCATCGATGGACGCGTATTCGGTAACGGTATTCCACTCCGTATCTGAATCGATAATGTCTGTTGAGAGGGAATTCACCGCCGACAAAAGTTGACGATCTTCAAGGTGCTCAACGGCTGAAAAATGAGTTGATTGACGGGCGGCCCTGCGATGACGATTTGGTTTTCGAAATAGCATGATGAGTTCTCCTGAAGCGTAAAGTGCTTGCGCGCAGCCCTTTCGAACTGATCGACGGAAGCCACCAGACGCATGGTTGATTTTTGTATTGACGAAGGCCCGCCCTACAAAAGAGTTGATCAACCGGACGACTCAAGACAGCGAGTCGTCCCTTTAGATAGAGTCTCTAATAGGAAAACGAAAACGAATTGAAACGATCCACAGGATTCGACAGAATTTTCTGCGAATTAATCAAAGTAAGCAGTGGCACGCTGTTCATATTGCACGCGCGAAGAGCAGCCCGTTAAAGCTTCTCCAGTCCGTTCACTTGAGATCGCTGCATAACCACAACTATTTGATGAAAAACAACTTTTGATCAAACATCTGGTTCTGGTTCCACTGGTAAGCACAACCCGTGAGAGATACGACTTTCTCACTTGAAGATTTGTTTTTGACTACTTGATTCGACTTTAAATTCAGAGGATCGAGACGCATAAAAAAACTCTCTTCACAGCGAGGTGAAGAGAGTCGGGTCTCGTTGAATTAGAAAGTGCTAGACGGCAGGTTGTCCCGTGAAATATTCGGGTTCTTTGCCTTCCTGCCATTTGATGTTACAGCCGATGCTGGGTTTCTGATTTTCCGTCACAGGTGCACCGGCGATAACGGCATCGCAGGCTGCTTTGAGATCGGCACCGGTCACAGGTTTATCATTCCCCGGGCGACTATCGTCGAACTGTCCACGATAGACCAGTTTTTGTTCCTGATCAAACAGGAAGAAATCGGGAGTGCAGGCTGCCTTGTAGGCTTTGGCAACCTCCTGAGTTCCATCATACAGATAAGGGAAATTGTAACCGGCCGTTTTTGCTTCTTCGATCATTTTTTCAGGGCTGTCATCAGGGTGTGATGAAACGTCATTGGAACTGATGCCGACCACGCCCATGCCTTTGGCCATGTACTCGTCTGCAAACGCTGCCAGTGCTTCGCGCAGATGAATGACAAACGGGCAATGGTTGCACATAAAGATCACCAGCAAACCCTTGGAATCCTGAAAGTCGCTCAGGGAGACCGCTTTGCCATCGACGTTCGGCAATGAAAAATCGGGAGCCTGTGTTCCTAAAGGCAGCATTGTTGAAGCGGTTTTTACCATCGTATGTTCTCCTTTTTTTCAATCTACCAATGAAGCAGATTCCAGTTTCGTTTTAAGTTCGGGAAGCAAATTTTTCGACCAAGGGGCCAACGACCTGTTTCGGCACAAAATCTTTGAGTTTTTCTTCTGCCACATCACCGCCCAGCTGGGCGATCTGTTTGATCAGAGAGCTGGAAATATGCGTATATTTTTCACTGGCCATCAGAAAGACGGTTTCAATGTCCGAGGCCAGGGTTCTGTTTGCCAGAGACATGGTAAACTCAGCTTCCACATCGGTCAACGTGCGCAGGCCTCGCAGCATGACGCCACCTCCACATTCCTGCACGAAATTGACCGCCAGCCCCTGAAAACATTTGACTTCCACATTCGGAAAGGCGGCTAACAACCCCTGCAGCATCTGCTGGCGTTCCTCGGGAGAAAACAGCGGGCGTTTGTCAGGGTTAATCCCGATGCCCACCGTGATCTTGGAATAAATCAGAGCACCGCGCTCTACAATATCCAAGTGCCCCAATGTCGGTGGGTCAAAACTGCCAACATACACAGCATGATGTGGATCGAGCGTCATCGTCCTAAAACTGCCTTTCTCGCATAATTACGGTCCATTCCTACTCTCATTGTAGCTGGAACCATAGTCGATCCAAACGGACAGAATCCAATTTCTCAGACGAATCGGAAGATTTGAGGATGGACAGGCAAGTGAATTGCAAAACGGCCTGTCTCGTAGTGTAATAGGTTCAACAAAACATGTATCTTGACAGACAGGCGCGATTGCCGTCCGTAAGAAATCAATGAAACTCACTCACTTTAAATATTTTCAGGAGCATCGTGGAATGCGATTTTCTGTTTGCCGCTCAACAGTTCAAACTGCGTCACTGGCAGTCATACTGTTATTTTTCATCAGTTCCGTGTCAGCAGCCCCACAAAATCTGGAAGATGTCTCAAAGCTGTTAAAATCGCCCGCCAGTCAGGCGAATCAGAAACAGGTCCTCGATTATTTCCTGAAACGCTATCAGAAAGAAAAAGACTTAACCCAAGGCAACCACCGCCATTTAATTCAGAAGACTGACGATGGTGGTGGCTATGCAGGCTGGTTTTTAAAAGCGAAACCGGGCGATGATATTATCATCTTTGCTGAAAAAGACCGCCAGTGGCCCATGATCGAGTTGGGAGATTCCGGTTACTTCGCCCGCGTAGAACGCTTTCCCAATTTTTCCTCGGTTCATTATCGCTATAGCGTGAATGGCCGTCGTTTACCCGCGGGCCGATTCAGTCGCTTTGGTTTTGAAAGCTACGATTGGAAACCAGAAAGCATTCGACAGGAAGGAGTTCCGCAAGGCAAACTAACCCAGATGCCCGTTTTCAAGAGCACAAAACAATATCCGGGCACGGTCCGCGACTGGTGGGTCTATGTGCCCGCACAGTACTCAGAAACCGGTGATCCCGCCAAACTGATTGTATTCACCGACGGAGGCGGATACTGCCACGGCGATGGAAACGCCACCATTGTGCTCGACAACCTGATCCACGCGAAAAAAATCCCGGTCTCGATCGCCGTCTTTATCAACCCCGGTGTGATTCCCACGAAAACAAAAGGCAAGCCAGGTATCCGGAACCGCAGCAATGAATATGATACCTGTACCGCACAATACGCGACGTTTCTGGATGAAGAAATGCTCCCCGTCGTGCGCAAGCAGTATCGGATTTCCGAGAAACCGGAAGACCATTTGATCTGCGGTGCCTCATCCGGCGGCAGTTGTGCGTTCACCGCCGCCTGGCATCGGACCGACCTGTTTCAGAAGGTCATCTCCTTTGTCGGCAGTTTCTGTGATTTCCGAGGCATTAATGATTATCCCTCCCGAAAAGAGAATACGATCCCCCTCGATCAGTTTGGTCCCTGGAAAACAGCCCATGATTATCCCGGGCTGATTCGTAAACTGGATCCTCCCAAGCCCATCAAGGTCTTTCTGCAGGATGGCGATAATGACCTGGACAACAAGCTGGGAAACTGGTTTCTGAACAACGAGCGGATGGCAGCCGCCCTGGCTTACAGCGGTTACGACTTCTGGTTCGTCACCGGCCACGGCATGCACAGCAGTCGCCACGGCAAAGCGGTCCTGCCCGAGGCTCTGGTCTGGATCTGGAACGCAAAAGCCGACGGGAAATAAAAACCTGCTCCAGGTACGAGGTATTTCCTGCGAATCAAAACATTCGTTAAGATTTTTATTTGACGAACGAGGTGTCGGTCGATAAATTTACATCATTAAGAATCAGTCGGAGTGATTGAACTTACTTGCTTAAGCGACAGGAACCTTAAGTCAGTTTTGATTGATGTTAGAGATCGATTTTAACGAGTTCTCCCACTGAGGATTTAAAATAACAGAAAATGGATTTGTGTTCCGCTTCTGGTGGAACCGTGTTAGCCGCTTGCCGATCAAGAGTTACTGCTTCAGAGTTACCCGCCTTGAGTCCTGCGACAGCATAGATCTCGCCGCTGGCTGGAACACAAGTGATTGTCTGTCGGAACATCAACTTATTTCAAGGAGGATTGCTTATGACAGTTGAAACGTATTCACAGAAGGCCAGGAAACTTTCAGAAAAGATTGAACAGACGATTACATTTCGCACTGGTAGTCAGGTTCATTCGTTAAAAGTAGATATTCTGGGAGAGATTGTTGTACTCTCGGGACGTACTGATTCTTTTTACCACAAACAGCTGGCAACACATGCTGCGTTAAGTGAAATCGATCAGTATGCCCTGACGAACAATATCCGAGTGGAATCTTAACCGAGACCTCATTCCTGTAAGAAACAGGAATCGCGTAATAAAATATCAGAGTCAGCGATTTGATCAGGACGATCTTATTCTGCTGGCTTGATCTTTCCAGAAATCAACTACGCTTCTTCATCCTGTTTGATTTCTGAAGGGCTTTCTGCCGCCTTATTCCGGCCGCCGAACTGAAACTTCTTTTCTTCTCCTCGCAGAATCCGGCCGAGGTTGCTCCAGTGACGCACGATAATTAAAAGTGGAACGGCGATACTGAAAAGAGCGAGACTCCATTTCTGGTGCGTAAAGGTCGACGCATCCAGTTGTACAAACTGGGCCAGACCAAAGGCGAGCGCTGCGAGAATCGAGCTGAGTGCCACAATGCGCGTGACCAGAAAGGTCAAGGCAAAAGCACCGACGGCGATTAAAGTGGACCAGGGCCCCAGTACCATTATCACACCCAGACTTGTAGCAACCCCTTTGCCTCCCCGGAAACCGAGCCAGATCGGAAACATATGACCGAGAATCGTGGCAACGCCGCTCAATACGCGGGCATGGTCAAAATCGGGAGAATCAGAACTCACGAACAACGCCGGAATAAATAAAACAGGCAAGAACCCCTTCAAGGCATCCAGCAGCAGAACCAGAATCCCCCATTTCGCCCCAAGTGTCCGCGCCACATTCGTGGCACCAATATTGCCGCTACCCACTTTGCGGATATCGGTTCCGGCCACTATTTTGGCCGTCAGCAGCCCAAATGGGACCGAACCAGCCAAATATGAGGTCGCTGCCACAAAAAACCAATAATAATCTGCAAACATTAGCGGGACAGTTTCGTATAATAGATAGGGTCATCAAAGAGTCGATTCAGGGGTTCTGATGATACCCGAGAAGAGCCGAAAAGCACAGTAACAACTGCAGCAGGCTGTGAAAGAAATTGATGCAAGGTTCCTGCCGACTGGGGGATGACGGAGATTCTATTCGCGTTCCCGGTCAGAAATTTCAACATACTGTTGGCCCTGCCCTGCGGAATGAATTATTCTAAAAGGACAGGGCTCCCTTCCTTTCTCAACGCCGTTTCGCTATCCACAACGACTATGACCAAAAAAACGCTCCCTATTCTTACGCCAGACCAGCCAGCCGATCTCGCGCAAGGCCTCTACCCGGGTCGGTGGTGGCACCGTGACGGGGAAAAAATCGTCTGCGACTTATGTCCGCGTGCCTGCGCCCTGGCAGAAAATGACCGGGGTTTTTGCTTCGTTCGGCAGAACGTCGGCGGCAAGATGGCTTTGACCACCTATGGCCGCAGCACCGGATTCTGCGTCGATCCCATCGAGAAAAAACCGTTGAACCATTTTTATCCGGGTTCCAGTGTGCTCTCTTTCGGAACAGCAGGCTGTAATCTGGGATGCAAATTCTGTCAGAACTGGGACATTTCCAAATCCCGGGAAATCGAGCGGCTCAGTGCACGGGCTCTGCCTGAAGAAATTGCCGAGGTTACTGAGGAGTTAGGTTGCCAGAGTGTCGCCTTTACTTATAACGATCCGATTATCTGGTCGGAATACGCCATCGAAACCTCCAAAGCCTGCCACGCGAGGGGCGTGAAAACTGTCGCTGTCACGGCCGGGTATATTACCGAATCCGCGCGGGCTGATTTTTTTGAACATATCGACGCTGCCAATATCGATTTGAAAGCGTTCACGGAAGAGTTTTATTACCGGGTCACCCTGTCGCATCTGCAACCGGTCCTGGATACCTTGCGCTGGTTAAAACAGGAAACCGACGTCTGGTTTGAAATCACAAATCTCGTGATTCCACAAGCCAATGACGACAGCAGTGAATTTCAGCAGATGTGCGACTGGATTCTGGACAATGTTGGCGACGAAGTGCCGCTGCATTTTTCCGCCTTCCATCCGGACTTCCGCATGCTGGATCGCGGTGCCACTCCCCCTGAAACCCTGATACGTGCACGCGAGATCGCGCTCAAAGCGGGACTCAAATATGTTTATACGGGAAACGTCAACGATGCCGCACGACAGAGCACCTATTGTCCCGGATGCCAGCAGACGCTGATTGAACGGAACTGGTACCAATTAGGCAAATATGCTTTGAACCAGAATCAATGTCGTTACTGTGGCACTCAAATTGCGGGTCACTTTAATGACGAGCCTGGCACATGGGGCCAAAAAAGATTGCCCGTTGATATCCAGGCGATGCTAAAACAACATACCGACACTCACTCTCAACAGGCCGGTCCAGAGAAAGGTTCTTCACCGATGCAGGCTAATCAAACACCGCGCGACATTGAACTCTCCAGCGAGCATGAACAAAAACTCTTACAGAAGGCGGCGGCCGTCGTCGTGGGCACTGCCACACAGACCCAGCCCGAAGACTTGACGCTGGGTGAACTGGAAGAGATGGTCGTCAACGGGGCGTTTGTCAGCTTGAAACGACAGGGACAACTCCGTTCCTGCTGTGGGAACTTCGGACAACCACTGCCGCTGGGACAGGCCCTGCATCAGGCAGCAGTTCGAGCGGCCAAAGATGATCCCCGGTTTCCTCCGATTTCTTCCAGTGAATTAACACAGCTCGATCTCGAAGTCTGGCTGCTCTCCGAACTGGAAGTGGTCGAAGAACAGGGCACCGATCGCGTCAATGCAGTCACGGTCGGTCTGCACGGTTTGCAGATTCGAGCCGACGGTCGCAGCGGTTTACTGCTGCCCGGCGTTCCCCTCGATCATGGCTGGAACGCGGAAGAGTTTCTGAATCAAACCTGTATCAAAGCAGGACTCCCCCCGACTGCCTGGAAAGACCCGGGGACCACCCTCTTACGCTATCAGGGGATTTCCTGTTCCGCCAAATTAGCAGAGATGACAACAGCACCAGTTGAATCTGCCAGTCAGAAAATATTAGAACAACGCGAATTTGCACAATACTTGCAGTACGTGCAATCAACCATTGAAGCTTTAATGAGCGGGCAGGTCCCCATGTACTACTGCCCTCACGTTTCAGATACCAACATTCAAGGCGTGGCGCTGCTGCTGACGAAAACAGACACCGACGAAGAACTGGCACTTACAAAATGGACGTTGAAACAATCGTTTCCGATGCAGTCAACAGTGTTCTCACTCTGTCAACAACTGGTGCAGAACATTGCACGGCTGAATCTGCGCCCGGGAGAATTTCAGGTCAAACTGGTTCTGGCTTCCGATCCCGCAATGCACGGCACCGTGGAAGCTGCGGACCTTACCGATTTCGATTCACAAAACCGCAGCCTGTTGTTGATTGAAGGTCAGAAAACAGGCTGGTTCTTTGAGCGCGAACAGGAAGCTGCCCAACTGATCGACGCGGCACAACAGGCCGTGGGAATCACGCAACCCGAGTCAGCTCAGATATTCAGCCTGGCAGTTCAGACCGCGGCCTCCCGTTTTCAAATTGTGAATCGTCCCCGCTCAGAACTGGGGCCAGCAATCAGACCAGCCGGTGTTGCCGGCACGTTTTATCCCGCCGATCCGGGCACGCTCGAAGGGCAATTGAATGACCTGTTCCATGAACCGGGTACCCCCGAACGCTGGGCAGCTGCGATGGTCCCCCATGCCGGTTGGATGTATTCCGGGAAAATTGCCGCCGACGTTCTGAAACGAATCGAATTCCCAGCCACAATTATTGTTATCGGCCCCAAGCATACGCGTGAAGGAGTCGAGTGGGCCGTCGCCCCGCATCGAGTCTGGCAGTTACCGAACGGTGAACTGGAATCGAACGGCGATCTGGCCAAAACACTATCGGAGCAGATACCAGGACTGGAACGGGACGCCGCCGCCCACCGGCGCGAACACGCCATTGAAGTCGAGCTCCCGATGATCAAACGGCTGGCCCCCAATTCACAGGTCGTGGGAATCGCCATTGGTGGAGGCAATCTGAAACGCTGTGAAGAATTTGCCGAAGGTCTGTCGCATGTGATTCAGGGATTGGATGAACCTCCGCTGCTGCTGATATCCAGCGACATGAATCATTTCGCCACCGATGCGGAAAATCGTCGACTGGATGAACTGGCGCTGGAGAAAATGCGCAACATGGATCCGGATGGATTGCTGGAAGTAGTTCAGGAACACCATATTTCGATGTGCGGCGTCCTGCCGGCCGTCATTGTGATGAAAACACTCCAAAAAATGGGTAAGCTGAGTCGTGTAGAACAAGTTGGCTATACCACTTCGGGTCAGATTACAGGTGATCTCTCCCGCGTCGTCGGTTATGCCGGTCTGCTGTTAAATTAAACCGGCCATTTGATGTGATACAGGTGGCTTTCCCGGGAATCCTGAAAATTGAGGGTGACCTATAGACCGGTTTTCTACTAAAATCGCGACACTGTAGTTTGTCAGCCTATTTAAAGTATGCGTGCCAACGGAATCGGAGTCCTGTGATATGTCTATTGGTCGAATCTCGTTCTTAACAGTATTCGCTTCCCTCATTTTGTTCTCGAGTTCACTGCCGGCGGCTGATGCCCCGTCTGTTGAACTGGCGTTGACGTTCAAGCCAATTCAAAAAGACGTCGAAATCGAAATTCCGGAAAAGTCGGAATACAGCCGTTGTAAGGTCGAGGTCGAGCAGAACAAAAACAGTTCGGGCTGGATTGTGTATGGCCCGAATGGTCAAGTCTTGAGACGCTTCGTGGACACCAACGGCGATAATGTCGTAGATCAATGGCGTTACTTCAATCGTGGACTGGAAGTCTATCGGGATATCGATGCCAACTTTAATAATAAAGTCGATGGCTCACGCTGGATGAATCTGGCGGGAACGCGCTGGGGCATTGATAAAGATGAAGACGGCGTGATTGACGAATGGAAAATGATCTCTGCTGAGGAAGTCACCAGAGTCGCCATCGCCGCTTTAGCCAGCAACAATACAAAGCTGTTCCAGTCGCTCTTGATCACGGAAGACGAAGTCGCCGATGCCGGCATCAAGAATCCCTTTGCCGATAAAATTCGTGAATCGGCCCAGGGAGCGCCGCAGGAAATTCCTGCCATGCTTGCCAAAACCAAAATGATCACCCCGGACACAGTCTGGGTTCGCTTTGACGGAGCCATGCCCGGGCTGATCCCCGCAGATAGCATCAAAACGGACAAAGATTTGCATGTCTTCGAAAATGTGATGGCCATCATAGATACCAAAGGCAAAAGCGGCCTGATTCAATTTGGCGAACTGATTCGCGTCGGCGATGTCTGGCGACTGACTCAGGTTCCTCTGCCAATTGAAGGCGAATCGATGCAGGTGACCGAAGGGGGAACCCTGATGCAGCCGGTTGCGGGGAACGCCAGTTTGCCTACAAATTCGACAGTAGGACTTTCCAAAGAGATGCAGAGCCTACTGGATGACCTTCAGAAACTCGATCAGAACAGCCCGACTCCGGACAAAGGCCCCCAGGCGATTGCCAAATACAATGCCGACCGTGTTGTGATTATTGAAAAGCTGATTGCCGCTTCGAAAAATGAAGACGAACGGTCACAATGGACGCGGCAAATGGTTGATGGGCTGGCCGCAGCCGTCCAGACGGTCGGATACCGGGACGGATTAAAACAGCTGCAGAAAATTCGAGATCAGGTTCAGAAGAACTCACAGGATCAGGATCTGGTCGCTTATGTCACCTATCGCACACTGCTGGCAGATTACAGTTCACAGTTGCAGACAACTCAAAGCGATAAACTCCGCGATGTGCAGACCTGGTGGCTGACGCAGCTGGAAGACTTCATTAAAAAGTACCCCAACTCAGACGATTCTGCCGAAGCGATGCTGCAGTTGGCGGTCACGCAGGAATTCAGCGGAAAAGTCGCGGAGTCCAAAAAATGGTATACGAAACTGGTCGAAAGCCATGCCAGCTCGGAAGCAGGAACCCGCGGCGCCGGCGCCTTGCGACGGATGAATCTGGCGGGCAAAGAACTCGACTTAGCGGGAACGTCTCTCGGTGGCGGCAGCATTAACGCGAAGCAATATCGTGGCAAAGTGCTGCTGGTCATCTTCTGGTCCAGTTGGTGCAAACCCTGCACGGAAGATCTGCCGCAAATCCAGGAGCTTTACAGCAAATACCACAGCCAGGGTTTTGACGTATTGGGTATCAACCTTGATGCGACTCCCAAGTTAGCCGAAAAGTATATCGAACAGCACAAAGTTCCCTGGGCTCATATTCACGAAGAGGGGGGACTGGAAAGTGCCCCGGCGCGTGACTTCGGCGTGATCTCATTGCCGACCATGTTTCTCGTCGACAAATCGGGCAAGGTCGTCAATCGGAGTGCGACCGTCTCCGATCTGAAAAAAGCACTCCCCGATCTGCTGAAATAACCTGCTCTAGAGCGCATCACATTTTATCATAGCGTGTCTCATTCTAATATACTCGGTCCAGATGACCTTGGAGACGCTACAGTAAAACTGGACACAGTCTAGAAAAGGGAGAGCACTGCGTCTCTCCCGATACGTCCATCGTGCAAAGCAGATGCCACCAGGACACTGTCCGCACCGAGTTCTGCCTGCGCAAGGAGATCGGCGGCCTGACTGATGCCGCCACCTGTAATCAGCCGCAGTGCGGGATGGCGATGGCGTAAGGTTTGACAGAGTGCTTCCGTTCCGGTTCCCGTCCCCGTTCCAACTTGTGCCAGGTCCAGCAGAATCATTCGTTGCACCCCTTGCTCGAGACCAAGCTCTGCAACATCCAGCGGGTCACTCAAATTCGCAAACAGATTCTCTGATGACGGACTGACGAGCGGCTCGCCCTGTTTCAAATCGAGACTGAAAACTGTCTGCGCTGCGCCCCACTGCTGCACCAGTGTCTTCAGCTCTTGAGGACTATTGATGGTTTCCAGACCAGCAACGATGGAGACGCCTTCCAGCGAACTCAGCGGCCCGGCATCACTGGCAGACCGCAGACCACAATCGAGCAGGAACGTGAACCCCTCTTCCAGAAGACACTCGTAAAGATCCCGATTCTGCCTTTGATGCAGAATCGCATCCAGATCGGCCACATAGAATTCGGTCAAATCAAATTCATACCGCAACGCGCGGGCAATGTCGAGGGGCTGACTGGAACCCGTCAGACGGCTCTGAATCGGCTGATACAGGTCGCGCTGACCGGCGATGCCATGCACGACCGTTTGATTGAGAATGTCCAGGACCGGAATAATTTTCATCGCTGTACTTTAAGTTTCTCTGTAAAATAAAGAGACCATCTTTCAATTGTAAGCCACACTCTTTCTGAAAAAGAAGCTCCCTAAATTTTGCATGACAGATTAAAATAAACATTAGAAAAAGAATAGCTTCGACAGACAACATTACCCGATTCCTCAAGGAAAAGAAAACCTGATGAAAATCTTCGAAGCGGATCTGAGTGATCCCGAACATGCCAACGCGGTCGTATTCCTTTTAAACAGTTATGCGCACAGCCCTGAAGGGGGCGGAAAACCGCTGCCGGAGGATGTGCGATACAATCTGGCAGGCACTTTACACGGGCGGCCGGATACCTTCGTGGTACTGGCGTTTGAAAATGAAACACCTGCAGGGCTTGTGATCTGCATTGAAGGCTTCTCCACATTCTCCTGCAAACCCTTGCTCAATATCCATGATGTATTTGTGGCATCCGGCTATCGAGGACAGGGGCTGGCCCGGCAGTTATTTGATCACGTCGAGACCATTGCTAAAGCACGCGGATGCTGTAAACTCACTCTGGAAGTTCTGGAAGGTAATGAGCGTGCCCGCGCCGCGTATTCCAAATTTGGATTTTCCGGCTATGAACTTGATCCGGAAATGGGGCAGGCCCTCTTCTGGGAGAAGAAACTGTAACAACCCTGCATGCATTCGAAAAATAGAACAGCCCGTTTATGAAGTATGATGTTGTCGGCGTCGGTTTAGTGGTCGTGGATCATCTGGTAGTGTTAGCAGAACATCCGGATCAGGATACAAAAACCAATATCATCAGCGACGCCTATCAGGTTGGTGGTCCGGTTCCTACCGCACAGGTTCTGCTCAAGCGATTCGGTAAGCAGTGCGCATTTCTCGGCAGTTGGGGCGACGATCAATATGGCCCGCTGATTGCCGAAGACCTCGCTACGGAAAACCTGGACCTCTCTGCCAGCCGCATGTTACCCGGAACGCGTTCCGGCTATGCGCAGGTCTGGATCGACGAACAGGCGGGAACCCGCACAATTGCCTGCTATCGGCCCCAGCATTGGCTGCCGCCGAGCGAACTGGATGAGACACCGTTTCGCCAGACCAGAGCCGTGCACCTGGATGGCTGGCCGCCGGAAACCAGTCTGCAGGCAGCCCGGCTGGCGCGGCAGGCCGGTGCGCTCGTCTCCCTGGATACGGGCTCCTTAAAACCGGGCATGCCGGAATTGATTCCTTATCTGAATGTGATGAACTGCCCCCGGCGATTCATCACCGAGTACCTGCAAACCGACGACGTACACGCCGCCGGCAGGAAATTGCTGGCACAAGGACCTGAGATCGTCACCATTACCGATGGCACGCGCGGGGCGTGGCTGTTTACGGAAGCAGGTTGCCTGCATTGTGCGGCGCTGCCTGTGCTCTCGCTCGATACCACGGGCGCAGGCGACGTCTTCAGCGGCGCGTTGCTCTATGCCATTCTGGAAGAGTGGCCTCTAAAGCGCGTGTTGCAATTCGCGTGCGTGACGGCGGCCCTGAAATGCGAGCGATTGGGAAATCGGGATGCACTGCCCTCGCTGGCGGAAATCGAAGCAGTTCTGCAAACCAGAGCACCCGCGCTCAAAGCAATTAACAACTAGGGTGCAGCGTCTTTGACAACCGGATTGATCAGGGTACCGATCCCGCTGATTTCGATCGAGACGATATCACGATCTTCGAGCGTGAATTCATCAGGGGGCACAATGCCGGTTCCCGTTAATAAAATCGCACCACTGGGGAAGTCGTTTTCTTTCCCTAACCAGCTAATCAAATCTTCCAGCCCGCGAGCCATCTCGGCGACAGAGGTTTTCCCCTGGAAAACTTCTTCACCGCCGCGTTCGATTGTCAGAATAATTTTTGTCGCTTCCCGTTCCAGCGGTTTTTCATGCAGCAGAACAGAGGGGCCCAGGCCACAGCAGTCTTTATAGAATTTTGCCTGAGGCAGGTACAGCGGGTTTTCGCCTTCGATGTCACGGGCCGACATATCGTTGCCAACCGTGTAGCCAACAAGTCGTAAATCCGGGGAAACGATCAGTGCCAATTCGGGTTCGGGCACGGACCATTGACTATCATAACGCACGCGCACGGGTTGATTCGGACCGCAGACCCGATTGGGCGTTGCCTTGAAGAACAGCTCCGGACGGTCCGCCGTATAAACCTGATCGTAGTGAGACGCAGCCGTTTCGGACTCTTCCATTCGAGCGACCTGACTCCGTTTATACGTCACGCCGGCCGCCCAGACTTCCTGATGGTCAATGGGTGCCAGAAATTCCAGCTGATTAAAGGGAACAGGAGGCAGTTCCGTATTGATCAGAAATTTCGCCAGTCCGATGGGATCGGGCGCAAACAAAATATCTGATAAGCGATGACAGTGATCGACCTGACTGAGATCCAGAAGCTGAACGCCGTTTTCTTCCACGATGGCAACATGACGTTCTCCGTTTGACAACAAAACTTTAGCGAGTTTCATCTTCATTCTTCCTTCTGGTATTGGTCTAACGCGGCCAGTGTTTTTTCCATGTCTTCCGGTAATGGTGCCTCAAATTTCATCGGTTTTCCACTCTGAGGATGACTAAATTCCAAACAATATGCATGAAGTGCCTGGCGCTCGATTAAAACATCACTCTCCTGCTCCACTGCTGCCGCTTCGGCTTCGACACTCAGGTCTTTCATTTTCAACGCGATCCGGCCACCATAGACGCGATCCGCCACGATGGAATGACCAATATGTTGCATATGAACCCGCAACTGGTGCGTGCGCCCGGTGCGGGGCTTGAGCTTCACATAGGTAAATGCTTTATAGCGTTCGATCACTTCGTAATAGGTAAACGCATTACGGGCATTCCCCCCCTCATCGCAGACAATCATCTTTTCCCGTGCACGGGGATGCACACACATGAACGTATCGATGTAGTCGGTATCGAACTCCACGCGGCCCCAGACAATCGCCCGGTATTCCTTTTGAACTTCCCGTTTTTCAAACTGGGCGCTCAACTTCGCATGCACCTGATTATCCTTGGCAACCACCATGATGCCGCTCGTATTTCGATCAAGTCGATGTACTATGCCTGGGCGATACTGGCCGGCGACGTCACTCAATTGATCGAAGTGGTGCTGCAGGGCTCCTGCCAGAGTGCCTGCGTAATTCCCTTTTCCCGGATGCACGATCATATCCGATGGCTTATTGATGACGGCAATCCAGTCGTCTTCGTAAACGATGTCGATCGGAATATCTTCCGGAGGCAGCTGATTGTCCGGCATCTCGGGCAAGCGCACAGAAACACGATCGTTCACACGCATCCGCCGCGCCGCTTTGACGGGCAAACCGTTGACGAGTACCGCTTCCTGCTTAATCGCTTTCTGAAACAGCACACGTGTGTAATTGGGATACAGGCGACACAAATAATGGTCGATCCGCCAGCCATGAGCGCGTGCCTCGACTGTAATTTCAATCGGTTCGCTGGAGAGCTCAGGAGGTGACGAAAGTTCGTCGGACATTATGGTTTCTTTTCGGTCGCTGGTTCCGACTTCGGCTTTTCAGCGGGAGTTTCCGCTTTTTTGGCAGACTCTTCAGAAGCAGCCGGCTTTTCAGCTGATTTTGAATCTGCTTTGGCAGGTGCCTCTGGCTTGGCGTCGCCCGGTTTTGTTTCGTCCGTCTTGTTGTCATCGGTCAAAGGAGAAGACGTGATGGGATCGGGAAGCCCGGGCAGACTTGGGAGCCCGGGAAGTGCCGGAAGGCCGGGGGTTTCACTTGAACCCGTGGGTGCGCCGCCGGGTGCGGCACCAGGCATCGGCATATTAAATCCGGGTCGCTGACGATCACCGGGTTTGGGAGTCTGAGCATGGAACCATTTGTAAAATTTCTTGGTTTCTTCCTGATCCAGAACAGCGACTTTTTCGCCTTCCTCTGGTTTCACGCGTTGCTCGGCCAATTTCCGGAAGATGGAATCGGGATATTCCTGGATCAACTTTTGATAGAGTTCGATCGCATTTTTCAGATCACCATCCGACACGGATTCTTCAGTGCGGGCCATTCCAAACAGGGCACGCTCACGAATTTCCGGCAAGGTGCTGGCGGAATCGAGCAGTTGCTGAAATTGTTCTTTCGCATCTCCCAGAGCACGATCCCCGGCACTGCGATCGGTAAACGAATTGCGAATGCCGGATTGCAGATGGCTTTCTGCTGCGTGGACCAACGCCCATTGCCCGACACTGGTGCCGGAAAATTCTTCGGAAACGGTTTCAAAATCCTCAGTAGACGTACAGGCGGCTAATCGGGTCCAGCCTTCTGCTGCCTGGTCCGTTCGCGAGGAAGACCAGGCGAAATAGCCCAGCACGGCAACAAAAATAACACCGGCTGCCACGATTGCTTTCACGCCGTATTTTTCCACAAATGGTTCTGCCTGAACCATCAGTTTGCCCAGGTCGTTGGTTTGCAGATCGTGTCTATGTTCGCTCTTCATGAGAGTCTCTCGCAGTAAATATGAAATAGTCCAAAACTCATTCTCTCACAACGAGATAAATAAGTCCATCGCGCGAGTATATTGCCCCTGAATTTATGCGTCAAGCTGAGCCCCCGGCCCGAACGCGATTCAGTGTAAAGAAATTCAGATTTTTGATTCCAGAAGCCGGAATTTGGGGAAAAATAGCCGCCACTCCACAATTGATATACAAGTGTGGGAACAATTCTTAGGTCCTCAGGGCCAACGCCTTTCTCAAATAACCGATCAGATTGGCATACATCACAAAAGCAATCAGCGCACCGATGGGAAGCAGAACAATGCTCAACGGAGGAATCATCTGTGCAAGCAATAAAAAAATAATCATAATGGAAGCAATCACCATAAAGATTCCAAACACCAGCACGTGGGTGGCTTTCGACGAGAGATCCTGACGATTGATATAGAGGGCGAGTTTTTTCATAAACAGAATAAAGAGGATCAAGCCGAAAATTCCGCAATAATTCAACCCAATTTTGAAGGGAGCGGGAATCAACGTCGGGATGAAAAATTCGGTCACGGAATAGAAAATATTCGCAAACTGGCAGACAACCGAACCGATCAATAGTTCCTTAGCCCCCGATTCTTTCGGAACCGCCAGGCAGATAATCGGCCCGACGAACATCATCAGCGCACCGACAATCATGACGAAGGGCATTATCAGCAGCAGAATCGGCGGCAGCCTGGCTATCGCGACGAACATAGCTCCCAGTACCGACAAAAGCATCAAGGCAATACCGACATATTCAAAAGTCAGCCCAAGTCGGGTCTGCCGTAAGGAAGCAGATCCTTCCAGGTTCCATTGCTCACCCGGAGTCAGAGCGGCTTCTTCCGGAACATTTCCTTCGATACTGAATTCCTCTGACATGTAATCTTTCCTTTAAAATGTTAGAACCATGTGGCTACATCTGAGGTCACAGTCTATTCTCCAGATTGCCAGTCATTGGCTGGTACTTGCAATGAACGAGTCAATGAAACTGATTAAGACGGTGAAATTAACTCTTCCTTGATGCTCCCCACAATATAGGTATAAATCACCAACGCCAATATGATCCCTGTAGTAATGATGAGTGGGCTGACATTGAAAAAGATGCGGAGATGCTCAAGAAAATAAACTAACCAGACTCCCATCAAAAGCAGAACCGTTGTGACCAACAGATACTGTGCTTTCGCGGTCAGATCCGGTCGATTAATATACATCGTCAGTTTTTTTATAAACAGAACGAACAGAATCAACCCGACCACAGATGCGAGCTTCAAGAAAAGTCGCATGGGCATCGTTAAAAAACCAGGGTCAAAGAAATCTGTGCCATAATAGATGAGATTGGCACTCAAACCGACGGCCGATCCAACGAGTAAACCACGAGTCCCCGATTCCTCGGGAACGGCCAGACATAAGATCGGCCCCACAAAGATCATCAGATACCCTAACAATCCCACGAAAGGGAGCACCGTCATGGATACTATTGGCAGTCGCGATGTCAGCAGAAGATACAAGGCCGCTAATATTGAAACAACTACGAGCCCGATACCAAAGTAGACCAGATCCAGGCCTCGTTTCGTTTGTTTCAACGAAGCAGAGCCTTCCCGAATCCATAGCTCACCTGATGATAATGCCGCTTCTCTCAGATTCATTTCTGCGGCATCGGTTTCATCAGACATCATCAGGCTCCTGATCTCCTATCCCTCAAAAAATATAATTCTGCACCTACTATACAAAACACCTGACCGCCGTATAGTATTGAAATCAAATCCAAAGCGATATTTGTCGAAATTCCAATCTGGAATGACTGCTCTACAAAGGATCTTCTAATGTTTTCTTCTCACTGTGAATTGTGTTGCTAACTCGTCTTACTGTGTTTGATCATACTGCCTGGTTGAAGATAAACTCTTACGCTGCTATGGCCCGCGAGTTCGATTTCATTCATGGGGCTAATACTTTTTTGAGGCTATAGAACAGACAGGGATACAGAAACAATCCCACCAGCATCACCGAGTAAATGTGGATCAAAGTGATTTTGATCAATCCGAGATCCATCATCAGTTCCATGCACCAGGATCCCAGCAGAAACAACACCGACGTTACCAACAGGCCGTAGACTTTCACCAACTGATCGGAACGATTGAGATACAACAGCAAGTTTCTCAGGAATAGCGCAAACAGAATCAAACCAATATATGCTGCCAACTTCAGGCAGAGTGCCAAGGGCAGCCCCAGAAATCCAGGACCCCAAAAGACGGTTCCCGCAAAAATCACTTTGGCGAAAAAGCCGACTGCCGCCCCGATGAGTAAACCGCGGGAATTGACTTCTGTCGGCACTGAGAAAAGTAACAGAGCCCCTGCGAAAATAATCAGATTTCCCATCAGCGCCGTGACAGGCAGGACCTGCATGACCACAGACATCAGTTCTGTGCTGAACTCAAAATAGAGTACTCCCAGCGCCGCCAGGCAGACCAGAATGCAGCCGTAAAGAAACAGAGTAAATCCCTGCCTGGTCCGTTTCAGTGATGTCGAGGTTCCCTGAAGCCATTGCTCACCCGAAGTCCGATCTGAGTTCGACGCTACTTCTGATTCGTTATTCATGCTTCCCAGATCTCTGACTTCACTCAAAAATAGTGGTTGTTCCTATTCGACAGAGAAACATCTTAGCAGACGCAGCACCAGACACAAGATTTTGTCTGCCAGCAGAATGAAACCATCATTTTTTCAGCAATTGTTTTTGCAGCGATTCCAGCGTTTTCACATTCGCTGCAAACTGTGCGGGGCTCGTCGCTTCCGCGAGGGTTGTGGCTTTGAGAGTCGAGGCGACGTCGGTAGACGGAGTGATCTGCGATAATAAATGCAGAACTTCAATACTGGTTTTATGATATGTCAATTCTTCGGGAGTAAATCTTTTTGTGACGTGGACATTGATTTGCAACGGCGTCCCCGTTGGATTATGCAAGACCTGCACCAGATATTTGTTCTTCCCTTGCGGATCAGACTGCAGTTCAAAACGGTCCCAGTAAAAATTACCGATTTGAAAAGTCTTGTCCGGGACAGCGGTCTGGTCTCTGGTCGCAACAGGGGGCGCATTTGCCAGACGTCTTAAAATTTCGGGAGAGGTCTCATCCGAAAAAAAAGAGACACGACCATCCACAAGCAGCAGATGACCGCCGTCCCAGGCAGAGTGACCGAAACTCTCTGGCCCATCACACAGTTTGGTTCCCAGCGGTCGCCAGTTAAATGGATACCCCCATGGCTGATAATTGCCAGCGATTTCTCCCGCAAACCAGTTATGGGCAGCCCCTCCTTTCAGTTCTCTGAGTCTCACCGAACTGTTGCGGTGCATCAGATTCGGATTCCCCAGCACTTGAGTCAAACCATGACCGGCACTGGTCAATCCTAAATCTACGTCGGGAATCATATAATAAGGGATCGAACGTTTAAAAACGGGAATATTTGCCGGGTGCCCCCAGGGTTGATCATAGTCAATCATGACAGATAGCGGATTGGCATCCAGATAAGGCATGATCATCATCAACCAGCCATGCATGGCAACATCGTCTTCTCGAATGATCCCGCCAGGGGGGAAGAACCGATATGTATCATGATAATTGTGAAGTGCTAGACCGATAGACTTCAGATAATTTTTCCAACTCGCCTTACGGGCTTGTTCTCGAGCGTTCTGAACCATTGGCAGGAGTAAGGCCATCATCAGCGTCAGAATGCCGATCACAATGAACAGCTCCACCCAGGTCAGACCTGCTCGACGTTGCTGAGCCATTTTAAAAGCTCCTTCCACTGAAGGACTCCCAGACGGTGGTATCAGACACTGAATTTGAAATGATTATGTTGGCGAGAGGGCAACCCATAATTTCGCGAGTAGTTTGAGATAGAGAATCGCCATCCAAAGCGCAACGAACGGAATCAAAATCGCTCCTATCATGATACCAAAGAACGCACCGATCATTATGAAAATATATCCAAGTAACATAAAAATGGCGAAAGCAAAAAATCCCTGGGCTTCTGTTTGTAGCTCCCTTGATTGAATATACAACGCTATTTTTGCCATGAACGAAATAAAGAAGATGTAGCCCAGGGCACTGAAAATACTCAGAATAAATTGAAAAATGTCACCAAATGATTCCGAATAAAAGTAGCCTATGATAAAGGCGGCGACATTGACGATCTTACCCCCGATAGAGGCCATCAAGATCTTCCTGGCTTGTGCTTCTTCAGGAACTGTCAGACAGGCAATGGGCCCCAATACCATCAAAATCGCACCAGAGAGGCTGATAAATCGGAAGACTAAGTGGAATAACGGAGGAAGCCTGCCGATAGCAATTACTGGTCCTGCGATGATGGAAAGCAGGATGAGTACAAAACCAGCAAATTCAATTGCCACTCCCAATCTGACCTGTTTTAAGGAGCGAATTTTATCACTTGTTTCGAAAGGCTCGAGGTTTGCTTCAGCTTGAATCGTATTCATTCAAATTGTCATTCTATTGATCTCGAAATTGCACGATGAAACGAAAGCAGGTTCGTAATTTTAGCTGGAAAAGCAAGAGCCATTCTCTTAGTTCGGCACCATTTTCTGCTGTAGCGTCTGTAATGTTTTCACATTCGCTGCTAACTGTTCGGAGGTCGCGTCCTCGGCCATTGAGGTTTCTTTTAATGCCTGGGCAATGTCTGTACTGGAATCAACGCTTAACAGAAGCTGCGGAGACGGGCCACCTGTTTTTTGTGTCGATGCTCCTTTCTCAACGTAAAACACTTGAATAAGCAGCAGCTTAGCTTCACTGTTTTTCAGCGCTCTGCCAAAGTAGTTGTGCTTGCTTTCTGTATCAGACTCGAGCTTGATGGATTCCAACTGAAAGGGCCCCGTTTGAAAAACCTGGTCGGGGGTGGCTATCTGCTCCGCGGTCGCGATGGGAGGGGCTGCCGCAAAGCGTTTC
Source organism: Gimesia fumaroli (assembly GCF_007754425.1). Lineage (NCBI taxonomy): Bacteria > Pseudomonadati > Planctomycetota > Planctomycetia > Planctomycetales > Planctomycetaceae > Gimesia > Gimesia fumaroli. The sequence continues at coordinate 1,112,335 of NZ_CP037452.1, read as the reverse complement.
AAGATTTCGGGAGAAGTTTCCTGTGAAAAAAAGGAAACGCTGCCATCAGCGAACAACAGATGACCGCCGTTCCATTCGGGGTATCCATAACTGGCGGGCCCTGCACACAGCTTTGTTCCCAGAGGCCGCCAGTTGAAGGGATAGGCCCATGGCTGAAAATTACCAGTCACTTCGCCTGCCAGCCAGGTATGTGCGGTTCCGTTTTTCATTTGGCTAAAAGTCACACCGCTGTTGCGATACAAAAGATTCGGGTTCCCCTGGTAACAGGTCAGTCCAAAACCAGAGGCAGTCAGACGCGCATTGACTCCTGGAATTAAAAAAACAGGAAGTGCCGTACCAAAAACGAACGTATTCCGAGGGCTTTGCCAGGATTCATTCAGGTCCAGCCAGCTAAAATAAGGGGTATCATCAACATAAGGGAGGATCATCGTCATCCAGCCCTGCATGGCGGTATCGTCTTCGCGGATGATGCCGCCCGGTGGGAGGCTGCCTTCAGTCTCATGATAATTCAGAACAGCCAGACCGATCTGTTTCAGATTATCTTTTGACTGTGTCTGGCGGGCCGCTTCTCGTGATCGAAAAACGGCAGGCGAAAGTAATGCAAACCCCAGCAACGCCAATCCGAGCAGCAGACCGATTGTTATCCAGCGTTGTCCTGACATCAAAGCATGCCTCTAATTTGATTATGTTTTTGTTGCAGATACATCATGTTCATGCGTATTTCCAATGGCCTTCCCATTTGTCGGTCCAGAGGAACTGGGCCGCGAGATGACCATTGCGGCGGAGCTGCAGCCAGTCCAGATGTTCGATGCGGCAGACAATCACCGCAAAGTTTTCAAAACCCAACTGAGCTTCTTCATCATTAGGCAGACGATCAAACAGAAAATCCGGCAGATTGGGCACGGCGCTCTCCGCCTTGGTGCCCGGTGCGGAAACTGTAATATAGCTCCGACGATGCTCAAGACTGCTGTTCTCCCAGTGTTGTGCGGCTCGATCATCGTTTATGTACACGGTCGCGATGCCTCGCAGACGAATCTGCACTCGTGTGACGGGATCGTAGGTCACCCATTCGATCCAGGGGGACGCTTGTAATTCGGCAACTTTATCGGACCTCCGATCCGTATAACAGATGAGCTCCCGTTCTCCCCGCTGCACGTCCCTTAGTACGACAGTCCGCACGCGAGGTCTGTCTGCGGTGACAGTCGCCAGATTTCCCAATCGCCAGGGATGGGTTTCCGTCTCAACGGCTGAGGTCAGGTGCTGCCAGGTCTGATCCAGGATTGTATTGACATTAGTGGGATTGAATTCAAATTGTCTGGTCATCGGTGCTCTGCTCGGATTGTGGATTCAACGGAAGAAACGCTTCTCTCTTCATTCTGCTTGATCTCAGACGCTGGTCAAGCCTTAGTTTGAAAGTTCAGGGGCACTATGAGCCAGGACTTCATCTTTGGGGTGATACAAGACCGCGATGGGTAGCATCACCAGAGCCAGAAACAGAAATACGTGGCTCATCGGCCAGTGGAGCGCATTGCAAACGGTCGTAAAGATCCCGAAAAACAGGGCGGAGAGCACAATGCCGACCCAGTTGATCAGATTCATAGTGCCTATCATGCGGCCTTTTTGCGATTTGGGAGGCCGAGTCTGCAGTTCCACCTGCAGCGGCACCACGAACAGGCCAGCAAAGAAGCCAAGCAGCGTAAGCACCGAGCGGGCCATCCATTCGGCCGCGTTTTTGGGGATGAAGGAATTCCATAATGAGGTGTCGGCTTCTTTCAGCGTTTCCACGCCGTCAGCAGGTCCCCACCAGCCAATGCCCGACATCACGACAAGACAAGCCACGATGCCCCAGGCACCGATGGTGACGAGTTTAAAGTTGACCCGTTTATGAGAAACGCGGCCCGCCATCACACACCCGACCGAGATTCCCACGCCCATGCAGGCAGCCATCAGACTCGTGCGGCTGACGCTGAGGTGCAGTTGACCGATGCCAAAAATATTGACCAGAGGTTGAATGATGCCACCCACGAACCAGAAGACCGAAGAGATCAACAGCACCGACAGCAGGCGGCGATCCTGGATCAGTAAGGTGCGGGTTTCTGCGTTGATACCCAGTGTCGACCAGCGAAAAGGAAGCCCGGGATGCGCCACCGGCGTTCTGCGAACCCAGAACGAGGAGATCGTACCGATCACGGCAATCGCGATACAGAAATAGCTGGTTTTCCAGAGTGCATCCGGAAAGGCCTGCTTCACAAAACCGGCCGACGCCATTCCGAAAATAATCGCCAGAAAGGTGGTCATCTGAATGACGCCGTTGGCCTGCGGCAGATCATCATCACGCAGCATTTCCGGCAGAATCCCATACTTGGCCGGCCCGAACATGGCGCTTTGCGTACTGAGCAAGCCGAGAACTACCAGCAGCGGCAGTAAATGTCCGGTAAAGAACGCGGCCATCGCCAACAGGGCGATGACAATTTCCGCGACTTTGCAGGCGATGACAATCGTGCGTTTGGAGTGGCGGTCGGCATACCAGCCTCCCAGACCGGAAAAGAAGACAAACGGCAGAGCGAAGACCGCCAGGGCGATTCCCTGTTGATCACTGGTTTGTGCCTGTAATGCCTGTTGCGCGCAGAACAATAAGACGAGCTGTTTATAGAGATTATCATTAAAGGCGCCCCAGAACTGGGTGACCGTCATGCCCCAGAAAGAGGAGTCATGATACAGAGGGGGCAGCTCTTTACTGGGCGTCAATTCCATTTCCGTCACCGCATACAGTCCTTGTTGAGGGGCAATATTGAGCCGTAATTCACCACTGACATCGAGCTGGTATTCTCGCCGAAAAAGCCCCCCTTTGCAGAATCAGACGACTCTGACAAGCAGGAGAGCACACACCAACAATACAGCGGAATTACAGGCCGCTAAACCATAGTGACTGGCCCGATTTCTGACAATGTTGATTGAGGCAAACCACTGGATCTGAACTGAATTTCACACAGAAACCCCCATCGCAGAGATATAAGGTTGACCAGTTCAGACGTCCTTATTCGACGGATGTGGCAGGGTTGGCTTCTTGAATCGGGGACTGAGCGCGCTGTGCGTTTTTGATACGGATGACTTTGAATTCGTCAGCATTCTGCTTGCGCGCCAGTTGAATAATCAAACTCTGATTGCTGGCTTCGCCGTAAATCCATAACTCGTTGATCGCACCGCCGGAAATACTGCGACCGATTTGCGTAGGTGCCCCCAACGCTTTTTTGACCTGGCTGCGATTCATACCAGCGATGACCGTACCGTTGCGAATGGCCTTGCGAATCGGGTCATCGCGAAACTCTTTGACTTCTTCCGGATTGAGCCATTTGTCTTTCTGCAGCATGAACCCGAGACGTCCCAGCAGGGCCGCTGTTTCGGCTGACTTGGGATTCAATTTCCAGGCCTCCAGCAGCAGTTTCGTCGCCGCCGGTTGATCACTGGTCAGTTCGATCAGATCGCGGGCCAGCCGAACGCGGCCGTCGGCATCACCGGCATCCAGTTTTTTGCGGCGTTGTTGCAGCCAGTTAATCAATGTCTGTTTTGCTTTTTTCGGATTGCCCCGCTTCTGATATTCCTGTGAAAGATCCAACACATACTGACGAGCCAGCTCGCCCACCCGATTGAAATCGAAATCGAGTTGCATGTTCTGATATTGCTTGACCAGATCCATGCGTTCCGGCAGTTGTTTTTCAATCCGTGCTGCAATCTCAAAACCATTGCTGCCCCCTTCAGACAGATTTTTCAAGATGCCTTCCAGTAGGATCTGAGAATAGAACCAGCGTACCAGCCGCTCACGTTTCTTCTGGTCTGCCTGGTTAAATACCTCTGTCTGATTTTCCAGATACTGCTTGCGTTCCGCCGGCATATCCTGCTTCTGAGGCGTTTTGGCCGTTGGAAAATACTCAAGTAAGTGAGTGATGAACGGTCCCAGGTCCGGTTTTTTCTGTTTCTGTAGTTCCTGCCATTCCAGGACCAATGCCTCGTGCTTGAATGCATTCACAAGCTGTGGATCGAGTTGAAATTCCTGTGCACGATCGGCCAGCTTCAATAGCAACTTCGGTTGCTTGACCAACAATTGACGGTACTCAAGATCAATTCCGTTTTGATAGGCGGTGAGTGCTTTCTGAGTCAGCTCTTTATCATCGTAGAATGCAGCCCGCTTTTTGGCCCAATCCGCCAGGGTATACCATTCCCGTGGTTTGCTTCGGTCAATTTTGGTTTCTTCGGTGACAAAATATTCGACATCGGTCGGCATTTTTTTGAGTGACTGAACTCTGAATATGATCCGCCCGTTTTCCCGTGCCAGCTCGCCTGTCACTTCGACATTTTTGAAAGTCGAGTCCAGCTTCGGAATCGGACCCGCAAAATAAAACGGAATCGGACAATTACGAAATCGCAACGACTTGGAACTAAACGTCGAAAGACGGCCCTCTAAGGTCTGAGTGACGCCCAGCAGCTTCTTCCATTGTTCGCGCTGGCTGACGAAATTTTCGATACTGCGATCCGCGGCGGCAGCAATCCCCTGATACAGGATCAGAGACAGCAGCAGGCAGAAACAAACTCGGATTCGATTCTGTGTTTTCATTTCGACAGTCCCAGGAATTGGGTTTGTTGAGTGAGAAGACGTTCAATGTGCTCGCGATTGTGGAATTCATCGAACTGAATTCCCAACTGCTCGTATAAATCCAGATGTGACCATAAAAACGTGGTTTTCCCATCGAGCTCAATAATGCCTGTATCACTCTGATCGGCCTCCTGTTGAAAGCCCTTCATCTGCGCGGCGAAGATGAGAGGCTGCCCGGGATGCCGCTTGAGATACTCAAGAAAACTCGGCGACGTCAGTTCCAGATACAACGTATATTCATCCAGCAGCACCGGAAAATTCAAACGATAGCGAGGCTCCTGCGTTTCCGGGTCCTCTGCAAGCGGAACCAGAGATGCTTCGAAGATCATCCAGGTTCCCGCATACCGCACATCGAACAGTGATTCCCAGCTTTCTGCATCGCTTTGTTTGATCTTGGTCACCGCCTCATCTGCAATTTCAAACAGCGGGGAGACGGCTTGTGAATTGATGGCCTGCAATTCCAGCGAAGTCTGACGAATCTCGTTGGCCCTCTGATCGGTCCGCCCCAGCACATTGAGCGCGTGAAACGCGTCCAGATAGGCATTGTTCGCGCCTGGCAAGTCTCCCTGTTTAAGCAGGTCTTCGCCTGCGATGGTGGCGGTTTTGAGTGTTTCCGACGCCTGATCTAATTTACGACTGTGAAGAATCCCATATGCTGTTAGTCCCACAATCAACACGATACCCGCCAGAATTCCTCTGAACGGAGTGATCAGCTTTGTACGCGGCGGCGGTAATTCGAAGGGGGACACTTTCGGTTTTGTGGTCGCTTTCGCGGCGGCCTCTCCGGCTTTCTGCGCAGCCGCCTGTTTCTGCTTGCGTTTTTCCTTGAGCTTCGCCATGAAAGGTGTATTCAGAATCAATTCGGCAAACTGCTGCGATGCAGGAACCTGCTTTTTCTTTTTGCGGGCCTTGGGCGCAGGATAACTGTTGCGGGGAAGGATGAAATAAACTTCATCACATTGCTGACAGGCATGCCGAAAGGGGGTCTTACGACGATAGCCCGACAGACTCACTCCGCAAACGCACACAATTTCATAAGGCTCTGGAATATCCTCTTCACGGCGTTTTTTTTTCGACGGAATTTTCAGCCAGTCAGCCATAAAATCTGTACCGTGTTCGGGGGTGGTAAGCCTGAGGTTGAAGGTAAATGGACCTGCATCTTTGAACAAAAAGGCCTTTACCATTATAGGCATCCCGGCTGCTGATGTCATAGGACTCTACTCATAGAGACGGTATTGATCAGCAATTTTGTCTGTTTTTCACCAGAATCCACGAAAAAATGGCGGACGTTTTATCACTACAATCACTACTTTCCCGCCCAGACACCAAAACTTTTTATTTAAGATAAATCCCTCCACCTGGGCAGCCCCAAAAGTTTGACCGACTCTGTTTTCCAAGGTATATGCCAGTAGAAATAGTATGTTTCTTTTTAGAATCATCCACTTTGATATCACATGCACGGTGGTTGGCAGGGATGCGATTCCACAGAATTGAAATTCGTTCAGAGCGCTTTTTGGGAGCAAACAGGATGTTAACCACATCATCCCCACATTCACCGGCGGCACAGAAATCAAGCGAGCTTCTGGTTTCGCTGTTGCCTTTGACACATAAAATAGCAGCCGTGGAATTAACGCGCGGCGACTACCAGATCGGGTCCTCGGCGGAGTGTCCGATTCGGATTGAAATTCCAGGCATCGCCGAACAACATGCCTGCATTCATGTGGGAACAGATGAAGTAACCCTGCAAGCCATCGATCCGCGCGTCTGGGTAAACGACCGGCCAATCCGTCAGATCACCTTAACCGCCGACATGAAGTTTTTTGTCGGACCCGTCGGCTTTCAGGTCGAATCCATTTCCGAAGTGGCCGTTGATCTGAAGCCGGAACCGGCGCATACCGAACACTCACCCATAGCAGAAACGGGTATTGAAATTCCGGAAGAACTGCAAGCCGTTGCCAAAGTTCAACAGATGCTGGCTGAACGTCAGAAATTGTTGCAAAAGATCGAATCAGAACAGGTTGAGCTGCAACGGGAAATGGAGTTACAGGAAACAGAGCTGCATCAGTTGCATGAACGTTTTTTAATTGACCCGAAGGTGAATGCCCCTGAACCGCCCCCTGCTCAACCAACTCACGATTTACACCCATCGTTTGACGAATCTATTCTGGAGCTGGATCAAAAACTGCAGCAGTTAGATCTTTTGAAGCAGGAAATGTCACAGGAACAGGCACAACTGCTGACACAACAGAATCAGGTGAATGTGCAGAGACAACAACTGCAACATCTCGAGCAGTCTCTGAAAGGGGAGCAGGCTGCACTGACACAACAGCAGCGAGATCTGTTCCATGCCTGGCTTGATCTTGAAACACAACAGACCTGCACACAGGCAGAGCAGGATCTGATTGAGGAACGTCAGCGGCTTGAGTCGTGGTCGGAAGATCTGGAAACACAAGAGAAATCACTTCAGGAACAGACAGCCGCGCTTTCTGAACAAAAGCAGAAATTAGAAGAACAACAACAGGCGACTACAAATCAGACCGAGCTACAGCAGGAACTGGAACAACAAAAAGTACAACTGCAGGACGAACTGGCGCAGCTCGAAGCAACCCGCAATGAACTGGCTGAACAACAGACGCTTCTGCAAAGTCAGACGAAAGAGTTGAATCGCCAGCAGCAGGAAACGCAAACCGTCCGCGAGGAGTTCGAGCAAAAGAGTTCCACTTTGCAGGAACTGGAATCACAAATCGCAGAACGACAAAATACACTAAACGACCAGCAGACCACCCTGGATCAACTCCAGTCGGAACTTGATTCCAAAACAGCAGATTTGGAAGCTGAGCGTGAAACATATACGCTTCAGCTAAGCCAACTTGAAGAACAGCGTACGCATTTTGAAACAGAAAAACTGGAGTGGGAGAACGCACGAACCAGTCTGGAAGAAGATCAGACGGCGTTAGAATCTCGTGCCAATGCAATTGAATCGCAAGAACAACAACATCAAGAACGGCAAGCCGAACTGGAAACTGAACGCGAACAGTTAGTTGAGCAGCAAGCAGGATTGGAACAGTATCAGTCTGAGTTGGATCTCCAGAAACAGGAACTGACAGAGCGGGAACAGTCTCTGGCCGAACAGGCGGAGCAACTCGAATCACTCCGTGAAGAACTCAATGAGCAGAAAGCCACACTCGAAACAATCCAGGCTTCCAAAGCCACGGAAAACGAACAGTCCGAAAAAGCACTCGCCGAACTCGAAACGGAACGCGAACAGTTAGTCAAGCAACAAGCGGGACTCGAACAGTATCAGTCTGAGTTGGATCTCCAGAAACAGGAACTGACAGAGCGGGAACAGTCTCTGGCCGAACAGGCGGAGCAACTCGAATCACTCCGTGAAGAACTCAACGAGCAGAAAGCCACACTCGAAACAGATCAGGCTGCCAAAGCCACGGAAAACGAGCAGTCCGAAAAAGCACTCGCCGAACTGGAAACCGAACGCGAACAGTTAGTCGAGCAACAGGCGGGACTCGAACAGTATCAGTCTGAGTTGGACCTCCAGAAACAGGAATTGACAGAACGGGAACAGTCTTTAGCCGAACAGGCGGAGCAACTCGAAATACTCCGTGAAGAACTCAACGAACAGAAAGCCACACTCGAAACTGAGCAGGCTGCCAAAACCACGGAAAATGAACAGTCCGAAACAGCACTCGCCGAACTGGAAACCGAACGCGAACAGTTAGTCGAGCAACAGGCGGGACTCGAACAGTATCAGGCTGAGTTGGACCTCCAGAAACAGGAATTGACAGAGCGGGAACAGTCTTTAGCCGAACAGGCGAAGCAACTCGAAACACTCCGTGAAGAACTCAACGAACAGAAAGCCACGCTCGAAACAGAACAGGCTGCCAAAGCCACGGAAAACGAGCAATCCGAAACAGCACTCGCCGAACTCGAAGCGGAACGCGAACAGCTGGTAGAGCAGCAGGCGGGGCTCGAACAGTATCAGGCTGAGCTGGACCTCCAGAAACAGGAACTGACAGAGCGGGAACAGTCTTTAGCCGACCGTGAGGAACTACTGACTGCCCGCGAGCAGAAAGTAGAATCAAACCAAACGGCCGACGCGCCGGTCGATCAGCCCACAGATTCAGTCGAACAGGATCGTCTCACCGAACAGCACAACGAGTTGGAGCAACTGCGTGCCGAACTGGAACAGCAACAGGAAGCGTTACAGGCACGAGAAGAACAACTGAATGCTCGGGAACAGCAAGCACCGGAGCAGGAACAAGGCCCAACGGATCAACAAGATGCGCTCGATGAACTCGCCAAAGAAAAAGAGAAGCTGGCTTTGGATCATGATCAACTGATGATTGACCGTGAAGAGATCAGCCGCCAGCGAGACAACCTGGAATCGCAGCGTTTACAAATTCAAAAAGACCAGGGAGAGCTTGAGGATCGTGAACGCATCATTCAAATTCGTGAGGAGCAGTTAAACGAGCGTGAAAGCCTGATGGCCGAAGTCGGCCTGAATCCGGAAGAAGCGACCATCGGCCCTGCTTTGGAGACGGAACACCAAGAACACGCTTCAACAGAGTCGATTGAAGAAATACCAGAGGCCTCTGGTTCTCTGCTACAGTCATTTATGGAAAACTCTGCCAATGAGGAGTCGGAAACCAATGATGAACCAGCAGCAAAATCAGGTAGCTTACTCGACTTATTCACCCAAAAGACAAACCCTGAATCTGTCGATTCAGAGCAGGCCACTGATGAGAGTCCCACAGAGACGGCTCAGACAACGGAGACCGAAGCCAACACCGAGCAGGAAGATTCTCTGGAACTGGCCGATGCAGATGATTCAGACTCGATTGCCGCTTATATGGAAAAATTACTGGAACGTTCCCGCGGGGGAAAATCAGGAGGCAGCACTCCGTCTGAAGCGAGTTCAGTGAAAGCTAACCCGGAAGCAGGATTAGAAATAGGAGCGAGCTGCCCCCTGGTGACCAGCAACCTTCTGGAAACGCAGCCCCCCACGGCAAGTATGTCGATGGAAGAGAAGCTGGAGACATTAAAGAAAGCCCCCACTCACTCCCAGGATAAAGAAGCGGTCCGCGACGCCATGAATTCCTTCCGGGATGCTGCCAACTATTCAGCCCGGATGGCAATTGCCCGACACTCCCTGAAACATCAGCGAACCGACCTGGTATTCAAAAGCGTACTGGCGGGCATTTGTGTTTTAACCTGCATTATTATCTTTGCGGAATCGATCTGGGGTGCGAACAGCCTGGGAATATTTAAATGGGCGGCTTTAGCGGTCGGCATTGCTTCCATTGCCCAGTTCCTGCGCGGGTATCAGGAAACAAAGCAATTATTCCCTGAAAAGAAGAAGTCACTGACAAAACTGTGGAAACGAACAAAAACAGCTCCAGCCGTGGAGCGCGAAGAAGAGGCAGTCACAGAGGTCGAAGAATCGGAAAGCGTAGTAGAAGAGGTCGAGGAACCACTGGAAGACGCCTTAAGTAGTATAAAAGGCATCCAGGAGCAACTGGAACAGTTGTCTGCCGAAGAGGAAGAGCTACAATCACTCGAAGAACAGTTGTTGAAAAGTGCCCGGGCTAAGATCAGCCAGGACGACACAATGAGTCAAAAAGAAAAACAAGACGGATTCTCCGATTTTGAACTGGAAGAAGACCAATAACCGCTCAACATCAATCAACATCCAAAGGGAGGCGTATTAGAAAAATGATTCTTTTCTGGTGCGTCCCTTTTTTATTAGCTGCCTATCTTGGTATTGTTCTGTGGAATACTCTGAGCGGCCCGCCCGAAAACCTGGGGGTCACCGATCGACGTTTAAGCCCCTGCCCCGATTCACCCAACTGTGTCTGCTCCCAGGACACATCTGCCTCACATGAGATCGGTCCCCTTTCGTATTCCGGCTCCCAGTCAGACGCATTACAGCATTTAACTGAAATTCTCAACAAACAGCCAAGATGCCAGATCATCACGCAAGAAGGAGACTATCTTCACGCAGAATTCCGTTCTCTCTGTTTTCGATTTGTTGACGACGTTGAGTTCCTGTTCGACTCGCGTCAGAATGTGATTCACGTTCGCTCGGCTTCTCGTGTGGGATATTCCGACATGGGTGCGAATCGTAAACGAATGGAAACCATTCGCCAAATGTTCGAAAACAGTCATGACTGAACCTTAACCTCTCTTCTGGAAATCGGTTTTCTGAGTATGAATCAGCCTGTCCCGGAATATCTTCCCACCGCATCCATCGAAACATTACAGCAACGCAGTCGTCTGCTGCAGGCGATTCGGACGTTCTTTGAAACGCGCGGCTATTGGGAAGTGGAAACGCCGATTCTTTCTCGTGATAGTGTTGTTGATGCTTATATCGACCCCTTTACCGCCGGATGGAATTCTGAGGAAGGAGCTGCGAGTTCAAACGCGGGCGCGCGATCGGAGATACGCTACCTGCAAACCTCCCCAGAGTTTGCCATGAAGCGGCTGCTGACCGCGGGCGCGGATCAAATCTATCAGATCACGCACGCCTTTCGGCAGGCAGAACGGGGAGAACGACACAACCCGGAATTTTCCATGCTGGAATGGTATCGACGGGGAGAAACGCATCACGACCAGATGACGTTTGTCGAAGCACTTGTGCGACACGTGTTTGCGACGGCTGCCTCTGGTTCAGAACAGGGTACGCAACAGGAACTCCCCGCGCAGCCTTTTGCGCGTTTCAGTTACGAGGACGCGTTTCAAAAATTTGCCGGATTGTCTGCTTTGCAATCATCGGCAGAGCAGTTTGAACAGATGGTACAACAGCACCAGATTTCAATCCCCGCTGATTTCGATACCGCTGACTGCTTGAGCTGGCAGAATTTACTGCTGGTGGAACTCGTAGAGCCAGCACTCAGCCAATATGGCGCTGTATTCCTCTATGATTTTCCTCCCCAGCAAGCCGCACTGGCACAGATTCGTTATGATGATGGGCCGGGATCAGAGGGCGTCACAGAACGATTTGAACTGTACCTGCAGGGAATCGAAATCTGCAACGGGTATCACGAACTGACTGATGCCGTTGAATTACGCAGACGCATCGAAGTGCAATCCAAGCTGCGCGAAAAAGAACATCGCCCTGCTTTGCCTGCAGAAAGTTACCTGCTGCAAGCGATGGAAGCAGGTTTGCCCGCCTGCGCGGGGACTGCGCTGGGCATCGATCGGTTAATCATGCTGGCGCTGGGAAAGCAGGCGCTGCAAGAGGTCATCGCTTTCCCCTTTAATCGCGCCTGATCTATGAACATTCAGGAACGAAAGCTCACCGAGTCTTGTTCTTCGTTTACCACTCTCCCGTAACCCGCTCTCCATCGTTGCGGATACAGAGCTGTCGGAAGAGATTGGTATCAATATTTTTTGCCATCGATTTTGCAGAACCATCGGCTAAGGCAAAATGAGCTAAATCATCGTGCCGGGAACCAAAGGTGAGATGGTATGCTTGAGTCACTTCCGGCGTCCCGTCAAAATTTTGAGCGCCATGAAAATCAGTTCCGTCACTTGCTTCCACAAATCCTGAGACCGCACTATGACTGTCGGCCCAGAAACCAAACGAAGATTCACCAAACATCAGTGTGTTCGTCTGACCGTCTGAAATATCATTGAGTTTGGTAGCACTGTTGTTACCAAAGATTCCCCCCTGAAATCTGGCAGTGTAAGGAGCATAACCGGTGAACCCTTCCAGGCGCCCGCCGACTCCTCGATAACTGGAATACCCGAGACCGCGGGGCCGATTCGTCGGCAGAGTGGCACTGGGACAGATATAACTCTCAATAGCGACCGTGCTGGCGTTTTTACTGTCATCAGAAAATTTACTTAAGTTGTAATTAATATTGACGGTCCCCTGATCCATTTCTGCCAGTATCAGCGCCTGCCAACCCCAGAACGGAGACAGCTCCCACTCGGTCAATCGATACTGCTGGTTCTGATTTTGGACCGAACGATCACGGACAGGGAACATAACTGGTTCGGGAAACGCGACATTGGCATTCTGGTAAGGAGGATCATTAGTAGGCTGCCCATCATCATCCAGAACCGTCCCATCAATCCAGCCTGCGGGGAAGCAGCGGAAGGCACTCTCGTAATTGAAAGCCGCCAGACTCAGTTGCTTCAGATTATTGATACACTGTGTGCGGCGGGCACTTTCACGGGCTCGTTGAATTGCAGGCAGCAACATGGCAGCCAGCAAGGCAATAATCGCCATAACCACTAATAACTCAATCAGAGTAAATCCACGGTGAGATGAGTGCTTGAAATTTGTTACTTTGTTGCGCATCGATAACTCCCTTAATGTGATTATCGTTTCCCCAGCCTGATGCAGTTTTGATGGGATTTTTATTTCAGATCGTGGCTTAGCGAATGGTCTTAGCTTAATTTCTATTTTCTACCCTGACCATGACGAAGTCAATTATGAATCAGCAGTCAAACGGGCAGATTCTCCTAGAACCTATGAACAGGTCATTATAAACGACCGGCGAGACGAAAGCAAATAGTGAGTTTAAATTACTTCCCGCTTTTTATAGATCGGACCGAGGATCACTCCTCAAATCAATCAAACAAAGTTGAGCCGGTAAATTAGCGCCACTCACAGATCTATAAACGTAATACGAACCCCGGCGTCTACCACTATTTTTTGCCAACAATCCAGGGCATCAGACGAGCCATATTCCGCGCATCATCAATCCCGCGATGATGCGTCCCTTCCAAAGAGATTCCAGCCCGTTTCAGAGCACCCGTCATGCCATATTTTTTAGAGTAACCCTGTGACCGTGAAAACTGTGTTTTGAGATTGAGATGGGCGGACGGAAAAGGATAGGGGATCTGGTGGTATCGGCAGTCCTGCTCAAACTGAGATTTATCATAATCACCCCAGGAACAGAACAACGCCGGTTCATAAGAGGCCATCCACTCTTTGAGTAAATTGATGGCTGCCGCAAACAGCGGTGCATCATCCACATCGGACTGCTGAATTGAGGTCAGCTCAGTACAAAACGGCGTCAACTGAGGATGCCGGACCGGCTGAATAAACGTTTGAAATTCATCGACCGCCGACAGCGAATCGTAGTCGACCATCACAGCACCGATTTCAATGATCTCCATCTCATTGCGGGGAACTGACTGCTGATTACAGCAGGTCGCCTCCAGATCAATGATCAAAAAATAGGGGTACCAGCTAAATTCTTCCTTGAACTGACTCATCATTAACGCTTCCTGTTGAGAAGACCTGCTTCGCTTCTGAATTTTTCATACATGTTTTCTTAAATCCTCGTAACGACAAAGTAAAACGCAAGCAGGTTCACTTCGTCTACTCCCCCACATGAACGAGAGCTCACATTTCCCAGAAATTCTGCTTGATCCCTACCCGCCAACCAGTAAGATAAATTCGAACACCAATACATAGTAGCACATTTCTACAAACAGCATTCTACTGAAGAGGGATCAATCCTCATGGCTCGCAAAAAATCCAAACCTGTCACGCTTACAGAACGGACACTGGATGCCCGACCTGATACACTCGACTTTCGCGACCGGATGTTTGTCCCGACCCTGACGGAAGTACCCACGTATCGTTCGCTGGAAGACTATCAACAACGAAATGTTCCCGTACTGGACCAGGGCGTCGAAGGGGCCTGCACCGGTTTTGGACTGGCCACGGTGGTCAACTATCTGCTTATGACACGCAGAGTGGTTCCCGATGCTACCCCCGTCAGTTCCCGCATGTTGTATGAAATGGCCAAACGCTACGATGAATGGCCCGGCGAAGGGTATTCCGGCTCCAGTGCACGCGGTGCAATGAAAGGCTGGCACAAGCACGGCGTCTGCACGGAAGAACTCTGGCCTTACAAAGCCGGACGCGCAGATGACAACCTGACCCCCGCACGCGCCGATGATTCTAAACACCGGCCCCTCGGTGCTTACTTTCGTGTAAATCACCGTGATCTCGTCGCCATGCACTGCGCAATTCAGGAAGCAGAGGTTCTGTACGCGACTGCCATCGTGCATGAAGGCTGGAACAAAATTGGCTCCGACGGAACCATCCCCCACAAAACCAAAACGCTGGGAGGCCACGCGTTTGCCATCGTCGCCTACGACAGCGAAGGTTTCTGGATTCAAAACTCGTGGTCTACAAACTGGGGACGGGGTGGCTTCGCTAAAATCACCTACGCCGACTGGCTGGAGAACGGAACCGACGTCTGGGTCGCTCGACTGGGAGTCCCCATTGAACTGCAAACTGCTGGCGCCATCGCCCGTGCCAATGCAGAAGTCGCCACTTCGAGTGTGGGCTATACGTTTCATGATATCAGGCCGCATATTATTAGCATCGGCAATGATGGCCGACTCCGGGAAACCGGCACATATGGGACTTCCGAAGACGCGGTCAAAAATATCTTCGAGCAGGACATTCCCCGCGTGACCGCTGGCTGGAAAAAGAAACGCATCCTGCTGTACGCCCACGGCGGTTTGACCGATGAAAAATCCGCCATTCAACGTGTTGCCGACTATCGGGAAGTGCTGCTTGAGTCCGAAATTTATCCACTGGCCTTCATCTGGAAAACCGATTATTGGACCACGCTGGTCAATATTCTGAAAGACGCCTTGAAACAACGCCGCACGGAAGGCCTGCTGGATACAGCGAAAGATTTCATGCTGGACCGACTGGACGACGCCCTGGAACCACTGGCACGCCTACTTACGGGTAAAGCACAGTGGGATGAAATGAAAGAGAACGCACTGGCTGCGTCTACCAGTGCCCAAGGGGGCGCGCGAAAAATGGCGCATCACCTGCAAAAACTGATCAAGGACGACAACTCGATTGAACTGCATATCGCCGGTCACAGCGCCGGCTCCATCTTCATGGCTCCTTTGGTCCAGCTTCTGTGCTCGAAAGGGAAAATCAAAAGCGGTCCCATGAAAAACAAAACCGGCCTGGGACAATCTGTTTCCACCTGCACGATGTGGGCGCCCGCCTGCACTGTCGAGCTTTTCAAAGAAACTTATCAGCCCGCAGTCCAAACCGGCAGCCTCTCGCAATTCGCACTGTTCACACTGACCGATAAAGCTGAGCGGGATGACCACTGTGCGAAGATCTATCACAAGTCGCTCCTGTACCTTGTCTCTAACGCGTTTGAAGACAAAGCCCGCGTCCCCCTGCTCCGCGACGGGGAACCGATTCTCGGCATGCAGAAATTTATTGAGCAAGACCCGGACCTGCAAAAATTCTTCAAGCGAAAATCGGCAGACTGGGTTCGCTCGCCGAATACGAACGACGCCGATCCGAAATCGTACTCCACTTCCCTCAGTCACGGCGGCTTTGACGACGACGAGGCCACCCTGGCCGCGACCTTCGCCCGGATTTTACAAACCAAATTCCAGCAGATCGCCAAAACCGAGATGCCCATGCAGACCTCACAAAGCGCCCTCCGCGCCACCCGCATGGGCATCGAGGCAACCGACTGGGAAGTCTAAGGCAGACAAGGACTTCCCTCTAGTGGTGAATCTGATCTCGTGCGTTTGTTAAATCCTGTATTGCTTTGTCGGCTTGAGGCAGACAAAATGAGTATCTGGATAAGGGATTTCCGACTCAGTTCAATCGAGTTTTTCAGATGGATCGAAATACGTCGCCTCACTTTAAGAGACAGTCACTTCTTTGGGTTGTCTGCCTGTGCCTGCTGACAGGCTGCGAAACGAAAGAGGAAGTCAGCACGCCGTCTATCTCCCCCAAAGTGGACTCTGACAAAACAACAGAGGCAAATGGTGCACCAGACCAGGCCCCTCAACCCTGGGAGACTCCGGAAGACCTGCTGCTCTTTGTTACCCGGCATCAACCCTCAGGATATGAAAAAGACTTCGCTCTGTCTCAAACAGCCGTGGCATGCGTTGATGCCGAGGATCTCTCTTACGCCAGCCGGACAATTCGCCTGATCCGAACACCGGAACGACAAAAGAAGACACAGAAACGACAAATCCTCAAACTGATTTATACAGACCGGAATGCGCAGGCACTGAAGCTCGCGGGAAAAATGAAATCCCCGGCTGAACGTGGCAGGGCGCAGCACCGGATCGCCTCGAAAATGATCAAAGATGGTGCTGTCACACAGGCCCGCAACATCGTGAAACAGATGACCGACTTGAATTCCAAATACAAGGTGGTCCAATTACTGTCCGGTACATTGAAAACCGAGGCCGACATCGAACAGGCGATAGAAGAGAGCCGGTCACAACTCGCCGATGAACGGGAACTGACGTTATGTTGTGTCGCTGTCCGCAGGGCGAATCTCGATCAGATTCCTCAGGCAACAGCACTCCTGCGGGAACTTCGCTCTGCAGAGTATCAACAGATTGCCGCGGGTACCCTTGCGCGGTCTCAGCTGAAAGCGGGACAGATAGGCTCGGCGATGAGCCTGGTTCGCCAGGGGGCAGTCGATCCCTATGATTCACTCCGTTACGATATCTCCCGTCAACTGAAGGACTCCAGCAACATCGAACAGGCCATCCAGGTGGCACAGGAAATGGAGTACCTCGATTACCAAACCAGAGCCATTTATTATATTGCCGATAAGCTTTTAGAACTCAACCAGCCACAACGGGCGCAGGAAGTCATTCTGCTCGTCAACAAGGCCGCACAAAACGAGGAGGAAGAAAAAGAACGCTTTTCAACCCTGGCCAGCTTTGCTGGTCAACTGCTGAAACAGGGTAACCTGGATCAGATCAAAGAGTACGCCGCAAAGCTCGACATCGAAGTTTTCCGCTATTACAAGTTCTTCAAGAAGCTGATTGAGAATCAGTTGAAACAGGGAGATCTGGAACAGGCTCTGCAGCTCACAGAGACTTTTCCGGAAGCCGACATCTACGCGGCTGCTTCGTTTCATCTGGCGAATCAAGGTCAGTTCGACCAGGCACGGGAGATCGCTTTGAAAATCAAAGACGGTTACCACCGTTCGGCGGCACTGGCGCCACTGGTTGTTCAACTGCTGAAAACAAACGAACTGGACCAGGCGTTTGCAGTACTTCAGAAAATGGACGACACCGGCTTTCAATGCACGGGTCCCGAATCCAGACAATACCATGATTCACCCCACCACTGGCACTCCGACAAATATGTTTACGAAAAGATGATCGAAAAGCTGCTGGATGCAGATCAACTCGAACGGGCACTCGCAGTGACACAGCTACTAAACGAACAAAAAGAACAAAGCGTTTATACGGGATATCTCTGCGAACAGTTGATCAAACGAGAGAAATTCCAGGCAGCCTGCGATGTGGCTTTGAATTTTTCTGCAGAAACAAAATACCAGGCCCGAGTTTTACGAACGACCTACATTGCGCTGCAGAAAGCCATAGAACGTCAGTGGGCTCGTGAGTTGACTCAACAGACATCGATTCCAGAGCTGAAGGCAGAGCTGCATTTGAAACTGGCCAGTAAATTTCGGGAACTTCAGGATCCGCCAGAATCCCAGAAAGAACGGCTTGCCGCCAAAAAGATGATTAAAAAGCTGGAACAGACCCGTTTGAACCCGGAATGTGCGCGAAATCTGGTCACGGCCCTGATTGAAGCGGGCGAGCTGACGCAGGCCACCAATATCGCCAGTCGGATTGAGGACAGGCTCGAAAAGTTACCTGCCCTGTATGCAGTCACGCAGGAGTTGACCAAAGGCACTCCGCTGGAATACAGCCCTTACCCGAAGGGCACAATCCGAGATCACAAACTGAAACCCACCTTCACGCCAGAAGAAAAACAACTGGCCCGCCAGATCGTGGCTGCAATCCAGGATGACTGAGACGAATGTCATTGTTTTATACTATAATCTCCAACTTCCATTCTGCCCGCTTTTGTTCGTAGTCATTCCGGACAGACCGATACCAGTCTGGAGGCTGGTCTTGCCAGAGATCTCCCAGTGGACCGTTCTCTCGATAGTCATCTAGTTGATCAACATCAATTCCCTGCAGTCTCTGAAAATCATCCCGCGTTGCTTGCGCCAGCTCGCTAGCGGCTGTCTTACTGACAGTCTGATCCGGCATCGCCCGTTGATAAAGGTAGGTCGCGTAGACTGCTGCCTCAGCAGCCAGCACTGCCAAATCGATGGCTTCATCGAATTCGTTTTTTCTCACTTCCTTGATCATCTGCACTGTATACCGAAACGCGGCTGTCACGACGCAGGCCACCAAATTCCCACTCAGGAAGTGACTCGGGAATGATTCCTCTGCGATCTCTTTTTTATATTCCTCTGTCGCCTCATTTCCAACACAAGCCAGAAAGGGTCCCACACGCCAGACACACCGCAGTGCATACGCCGTAACCGCGTTTGGTGCCAACGTCTCCAGTTCTGCTTTCTCCGGAAGGATACCTACAGCGGCTTTCATTTCTTCACAATCGTCAACTTCATTCAGGCATCGATAAATACGGAATTCATGTTTTTCATAACCGGCACACGTCCGAACCTGTTGAAACAATTCCTGCGACGCACCCTGAGTTCTACCGGGAAGAATCTCGGCTATATAGGTGGCATACGCGAGCTCAAACCATCCATCGGCGTCATCGGGCCAATCAGCAACATAGGTGGTTAAGACCGCAATCGCATCTTCAAAATAATGATGACTGGTCTCGCGCAAACTCACTCCCAATGCCAACTGAGCCGCCTGATGCCGAGGCTCAAGTGCAAGCACCTTTCGAAAGCAATCGACGGCGGGACGCCGAAACTCACTGAATGCCAGTACCTGGCCCAGGATAAATTGAGCCTCGACACTCTCGGGCCCCCGATCCACGGCTGACATCGCCCACCAGAGGGCCTTCTCTTTCTGCTCGTACTCCAGATAAATTTGTGAAATCAGGGTATGAATCCGCGACAGCGCCAGCCGATCACCCCATGTGAAATGCGAGGCAGAGAAACAATCCGCTAACGCATTCGAATCGTCACCCAGAAAATGCCGGAGTTGTGCCCGTTCAAACAATAAGGGGCTTAAAACCGCAGATTCCGATTCCGTTGCGATCTGCTGATTTATCACTTCCAGCCGTTTTTGCACATCTGCTGCATTGAATATCGAATCACCGGAATCTGTCATAAGCCCTCGTAATCAAAGGGGGTGAAGTTGTCGATACGGATGACACCAGAACCTCAAACAGGTTCAGGGTGTATCTTGGGTTTCGTTTCGCATCTCTATCGAAATGCTCCTCCTCTTCAATAACCACCGCAGCCCCGGTTCCAATACTAGCAGCAGCACACTCTGTACCCCATAGAGACTCATGAAAATGACTTGGTTCATTATTTCTTCATTTTTTGCGGAATGAGGCGGTTTTGCAGGAGGATTTGAATAATGGTTGATCAGATAAAACCCTTCCATCACCAGCGCCAGAATCAATAAACGCAATATGAGCGATGGTCGAAACGGCCGTTGTTTCTCACTCCAGTACAGGAGTGAGAGATCCCCGGCAAGCACCGGTAACCAGAGGGGAACGAACAGAAAAAAGACCAAAATCGTGGCAAAAATTGTGGCTAAAGAGGAGCCAGTCACTATCAGGGCAACGGGCGTGATTGCCGTCCCAATGACACACGCCACCCCAAAGGCGACGTAAGGCATCCGAGGCATCTTAACCAGCGACAGATACCACCGGGTAAACGTCGGCATCGCTTCAACAAGTTTCATCGGTTTTGGCCTCTCTCGAAAGAATGCGGAACGGTTCACGTATTTCCATCAATGCAAACTCGCAACGAATAACAACCACATCAGTACAAACAGACCGAGATTGACAATAAAGACACGGAAGAAAAACGGGGGAGAAATCCGATCCCAGATGCCGCGGATGATCAGCACGATGGTATCGATGAGGCCCACCGCAGAAATGAACAGCGTGGTAAAATAACAGAAAATGAGGAGAGCGAGTAAATTCCCGTCCATACATCCGCCTCTTCGAAATTCGAAGAGCCAATGACAATAGGGCAGAAACAGGACCGAATAAATCAGCACACTCCAGCAGATCACAGTCCGCGTACGGGAAAAATGAGTTTTCATCACTAAGTCTCTCCAGCAACAGTTTTCGGATCAAACAATCCACTGGAGACTCAGGCGGGAAGCAGGAAGAAACATCACGAAAAAAGTGACTGCATTGCCAATTATTTCAAGAATGACAGCCAGGCCGACTTATTTCACCGGGGCCAGAGTTACTTCAACCCGGTGAATCCGCAGCTGCGCGCAACCTTTGAACCGTACTGTTTCGGAATTATATCGGGCCGGTGGCATGTAAAAGCCCAGATAATGATTCCCCGTACTATTCCGGGCATCACCACAGATGCGTGACCGGCTCTCTAGTACGTTTCCACATTCATCCAGCAGACGGGCGGTCACTTGAAGTTTTCGATCGCCGGGTTTGCCGGGAAACACAAACGACACACCCACGTTGAATTCATCATCGTGCCGACTGGTATTGAGAGACCGCACCTCAGCCAGACCCGAAACATTCAGATTCCATTTATGAAACGTTTCTCCGGAAACCAGTAATTCACCGACATAGATGCCTTCACCGGGGCCGTATTTTTGTGTCGGGAAAGGACCATCAGCCGAGACCATCATCTCAGGCTGACCGGACCACACGTGATGCGAAGCAAACAGAATCAATAATTGTGTCGTGACAGCCAGCAGTGCCGTCCGGAACCGACGCCGCACAGTATTTTGTGTTTCCAATAGCGGGGCCATTCGACAACATCCTTCCTGTCTTCTGGTAAATCGAGAAACCGGCGCATACCGAAGTATACCCAATTTGAAACAAAGCCCCAATCCCGGAATGAGCCAGTCACATAAACCCCAGTTCGCTAAGGAGATATCTGCGCGAGTTGCTCCGCGAATGTATCCGTCAAATCATATTTTTGTAAGACATCCATCAATAGCTTGATATCACATTGCCAGGCATCAGCCCCGATCACGGCACTGAATTCAGCATGCCATTCTGCCAACGCCTCCAGCAGCTCAATCGGATGCGCATAATCGTCATTACTGTCGAGTTCCATTGCCTGCCTGAGAACCGGACACAGTAATTCCTCTGCTTCGAGGAATTGTTGCAAATGCAGGTGGCAACAAACGATGAGTTCCCTGATCTTGATCTGTGACCAGAGAAAATGCGGATCCAAATTGATTTTCTGAAACTGTTCCATCGCCGTGGCGTAGTTTCCTATATCAAACGTCTGATAACCCAGGTATAGATTGGCGAGATCGTGATCGGGATCGTGTGCCAATATGCCTCTGAATTCCGCTTCACAGTCCACCTGCGTGAGAACGTCCAGAAAGTGATAACCCATATAGCCCCGCAGAAATGCCTGCTCGACTTGACTCAGGTTGGCATCAGCTTCGATCTCAACCAGCAACCCATGAATGGCAGCTTCATCCGGTTCGAGTGATCCCTCTAATTCACCGATGAGATCCCGATAAGTTTCAATAAGTTCGTGGTTCAACAGTTAAGTCTCCCGATCACTTCAGCCATAATCACGAATATCTATTGTAAATGTGAGCTCCTGCTTTTCGTGTCTTTCGTGATTTTCGTGGTAGCAAAAAATCGACCTCGGCATCACCGCCCCACTTAGAGAGAACCAGACAGTCTCATCGCTTTCACTACATGTTTAAAAAAACTTGGTCTTGCCGGGTAAGGCGACGGGGGCGACTGGTAAAGGTCCGAACGTGTATTCCGGCGGCGTCAGGTCTTCTTTCGAATTCCAGGCTTCGTCCCAGCTCACGCTTTTTCCCGTGTACGAAGCCATGCGGCCCATGATGGCCATCAGCGAACTTTTGGCTGCGTACTCACCATTGCAGAGCGGCGAACTGGTCCGAATGCTGTTGAACAGGGCCGCGTGTTCCTGCACGTAGGGTAGATCCTGCACGCCGTTTCTGGCGCGGCCGCGGGCCCGGCTGTAACGCCAGGTTTTCGCACCGCTGAGCGTATTCCGATTCAAATCGGCGGTTCCCTTTTCGCCGAAGACCAGTTGCGACGTGTTGATGTCGGTGCCATCCTGCTGGCGACAAAAGGCAAAACAGCGCTCGCCCCCCTCGTATTCGTAACAGATGGCATGATGATCAAAGATGTGACCATACAACGGATCGGTCCGCGACTGTCGGCCGCCCAGCCCAAAACATTTGACCGGATATTCTTCCTGCATGACCCAGGACATCAAATCGAGTCCATGCACGTGCTGCTCCACCAGTTGGCCTCCTGAGATCCAGGTGAAGTAATACCAGTTGCGCAACTGCCATTCCATGTCGCTCCATTCGGGCTTGCGGGGATGGGACCAGAGGCCATTGATATTGTAGTTGGTCTGCAGGGTCACAATCTTTCCAAGCTGTCCGTCGTGAATGCGATTGACCGTTTCCTGCATCGCCTTACTGTAACGCAGCATCAGGCCCGACATGATCGAAAGCTGTTTCTGCCTTGCCAGGCGGCACGTTTCCATCACCGACCGCACGCCGGGCGCATCCACGGCGACCGGCTTTTCGGCGAAGACATGTTTGCCGGCTTCGATGGCGCGTTTCAGATGAGCGGGGCGAAAGTGCGGGGGCGTGGTCAGCAGCACGACATCGACGTCGGTATTTAATAATTTTTCATAAGCATCGAAGCCCACAAATTCCTGACTCGGATCGACGGCATACTGATCGCCGATCGATTTTTGAATGCGTGCCGCACTCGCTTTCAGTTTGTCTTCAAAAATATCGGCCATCGCGACAAGCCGCGCATTCGAATCCGCCTGCATCGCATTCACCGCGGCACCCGAACCACGGGAGCCACAACCAATCAGCCCCACGCGCAATGTGTCGGTATTCTTTCCAGCACCAGCCCAAACCGCCGGCGCCACAGCCAACCCCGCCGCGGTCGCCGTACTCGCCTCGCGCAGAAACGTTCTACGCGATACAGAATGGTTTTTGTTGGGGGAATGATTCTCAGTCTGATCGCTCATTTCCATCGTCTCCGGAATTCATGATTGCAACATATTTTCGCTACTATCCAGCATGACAGAGTGCAAGCGGGATGTCCAGTAGAGGCAACAGACTCGAATGAGCTCGGCACGCAAGTTTTCCTGTGAGTTACCGATTTTTTGAGTAATGAGTAGATGTAGCACTCGAAGATTTCACGGCAATTGCGTTCGATCCAAGTCGATCATATTTTGCCAGACATCTATCGGCGACACTCCCGCGGTTTCATTCCGGAAACGTGTAGCAGCAAAACCATTCTGTGAAGGAATCAAATCGTCTTTCAAATTCAGTTTCCCCCTCCAGAAAATAATACACGCCTCCATTCCAGAGAAAATAAAACTGATATCCCTGGTGCATCATGATGACAAACGAGTTCTCAGGCAACTCTTGCATTTGACGTCCCGCCAGAAGCTCTTTTCCCCATTGTTGAAGATCATTTAGTTGAGGAAACAAATAATGGCTGCCAATCAAATGGCGAATGTCAGCCTCTCGTCCCATCAGGACCAGAAACCGTCTGTAGTCCTCCGGCAGTCGAACGCCATGCATTCGCTCTAATACCGACACTTCGTTTTCTGAGCATCCCAGGACATTGTGAGTTTCAACATGGGCTTGATAAAAGGCTTCATAAGTTTGTTCGTTCATCGCTTACTGAATTTTTCTGGACTAACATTGATTGGGTGACGCGAATGCTTTGGTTGCAGTTCGCGCCCGCCCCTTGTTACCATTTGTCCATACAGCATATAAATTTCACCACCCTATTTCATCTGTAAATGCTTGATTCTCATGCCCGATTATTTCTATACGGCAACGAACCCGTCCGGCAAACGCAGGACAGAATGTATTCAGGCTGCCTCTGCACAAGATGCGCTGCGCGAACTGGAATCCTCTGGGTTTGTTGAAATCGAACTGAATACAGATGATATCGATGCTATTCTCAATGGTACGATTCCTGACCGGCTCCCACTAGATGATATTTTTTCAGAATCAGAGTTGAGAGCAATTCAACACTACAGCAACCTGCGGCTATTTCTATTCATGCTTAAAAAATCGTGCTGGTATCTGAGATGGCTTATTCTCCTGGCTCTCATCTTGTTTTCATTCTCGCTGAATGAACCCAACCCCATGCATGGTTATAATCGAGGCTTTGGCTTGCTCCTCTTGCTGCTTCCTGGCGTGTTCGCATTAAAAGCT